>NZ_CP028884.1:0-319217 GCF_003606285.1 Borrelia turcica IST7 | reverse complement strand
AATTAGTGTCTAGGAATTTGATAGTAGGGTTGGATGTTGGAACTTCAAAGATTTGCACTGTTGTTGCTGAGATAAATTTGAACAACCAATTGGAAATAGTTGGAATAGGCACTAGTGTATCAAGGGGTGTTAGGAAGGGAGTTCTTATAAATATTGAGGCAGCTCTTGATTCAATTTCTAATTCTATTGAAGCTGCTGAACTTATTTCTGGTTGTGATATTTCTACTCTTTCTGTTTCTATGTCAGGTAGTAGTATTGAAGGCACTAATTCTCGTGGAGTTGTTGCAATAAATTCAAAAACTAGGGAGATTGACGAGGAGGATGTTGAGCGTGTTATTGAGGCGGCTAAGGCAATTGTAATTCCTATGGATAGAGAGATTTTACATGTAGTTCCTCAGGAATTTATTGTGGATGGAATTCCTCATATAAAGAACCCAATAGATATGATGGGAATTCGTCTTGAGGGCGAGGTGCATATTATTACGGGGTCTAGCTCTTCAAGTCAGAATTTAGTTAGATGTGTAAATCGTGCTGGATTTTCTGTTGATGAGATTGTTCTTGGGAGTTTGGCATCGTCATATGCTACTTTATCTAAGGAAGAAAGAGAAATGGGAGTTTTATTTATTGATATGGGAAAGGGGACAACAGACATAATTCTTTATATTGATGGCTCTCCTTATTATACGGGTGTAGTTCCTATTGGTGCAAATAGAGTAACTCTTGATATTGCACAGGTTTGGAAAGTTCCTGAGGATGTTGCTGAGAATATTAAAATAACAGCAGGAGTTGCTCATATTTCTGTACTTGAGAGCCAGATGGAGAGTGTTATTATTCCTAATCTTGGAACTAGACCTCCTCAAGAGAAAAGTAGAAAAGAATTAGCTGTTATCATTAATTCAAGGTTAAGTGAAATTTTTGAAATGATTAAAGTTGAAATAATGAAAAGAGGACTTTATAACAAAATCAATGGAGGAATTGTTTTAACTGGTGGAGGAGCATTATTTCCTGGTATTTCTAATTTAATGGAAGAAGTATTTAAATATCCATCAAGAATAGGGTTTCCAATGAATATTAATGGAGTAGGTGAGGAGTATATTGATCCTAAATTTGCCTCAGCGCTTGGTCTTGTCCTTTATAAACATGAACAGCAAAAATTCAATAAATTAAAGAAAGGAAATAATAAATCTAAGAAGCAAAACAAAATATCTTCAAAGTTGAAAGGTTGGTTTTTGAAAGAGTGGTTTTGACCAGCCATGGAGGAAATTTAATGAAAGATTATAACATTATTGACAGTCATTCAAGGAGGTTTGATTCTGCTGCAAATCCTACGGTTCTTAAGGTAATTGGTGCAGGTGGGGGAGGTAGTAATGCTGTTAATCGTATGATTGAATATGGAGTAAGAGATGTTGAATTTATTGTGGCAAATACTGATCTTCAGGCTCTTCAAACTTCTATTGCTCCAATAAAAATTGCTCTTGGTGCCAAGGTTACTGCGGGTCTTGGAGCTGGTGGTAAACCTGAGATAGGGCAAGCAGCAGCAGAAGAAGATATTGATATTATTAAAAATCATTTAGCAGGTGCTGATATGGTTTTTATTACTGCTGGAATGGGTGGAGGTACTGGGACGGGTGCTGCCCCTGTTATTGCACAGGTAGCAAAAGAACTTGGAATTTTAACTGTTGGGGTTGTTACTAAACCTTTTAAATTTGAGGGACCTAAAAAAATGCGACTTGCTGAGCAGGGAATAAATAATTTGCGAAAATCTGTTGATACCTTAATAATTATTCCAAACCAAAAACTTTTAACTGTTGTTGATAAGAGAACTACTATAAAGGACGCCTTTAAAAGGGCAGATGATGTTTTAAGGATGGGTGTACAAGGTATTGCTGGCCTTATTATTGAACATGGGGAAGTTAATATTGACTTTGCTGATGTTAAGAGCATTATGCAAGGACAGGGTGATGCTTTAATGGGAATTGGTTATGGTAAGGGTGAGAATAGGGCAGTTGATGCAGCTACTTCTGCTATTAGTAATCCTTTACTTGAAGAGGTTAGAATTGAAGGGTCTAAGGGTCTTCTTGTTAATGTAACTGGAGGTGAAGACTTCTCATTACTTGAACTTGAAGAGATTATGGGAATAATCACTGCTAGCGTTGATGATGAGGCTACTGTTATTTATGGACATGCAATTAATTCAAATCTTGATGATGAAATTTATGTTACTGTTGTTGCTACTGGTTTTTCTTCTAAAAAACAAAAAGATTTATCTGGTGTGGCTGAGAACAATACTTTAAGTTCAAAAGAATTTGATAGTTTGATGTCAGGAAGTCAGGGTACTGTGGGGAATTCTTACGGCGTAAATGAAAACTTTATAGCAAAATCTAAAAATGTTAATTATTTTGAGGATGATATTGATGTGCCAACATTCTTGAGAAATTTAAATAAAAAAAGTAGCGATGATTGAATGAGAAGATTGATATCAGTCTTGTTATTTTTGATTATCTCTTGTGGAGATGGGGCTAAGGAGAAGGCAAATCTTGGTCTTAGAATAAGGGAGATAGAGGTAGCAGGAGGAGGCCCTTTAGAGAAGATTGAAGTTTATAAGGAGTTTATTGATAGAGAGGAAAAAAATGTTTTAAATATATTAAATTCTATTGATAAAAAGTCTAGATTTTTGAGTTTAATTGGGCTTGAGCTTATTAAACTTGGCCAATACGGACCTGCTATTGAGTATTTTAATAAAAATTTGGAATATGGTCCAAATAATTATTTATCTCATTTTTATGTAGGGGTATCTTCTTATAATTTGACTAAAGAAATAAAGAGTAAAGAAAAGATTGAGGAATATTTAAATCTTGCTGAAAATTCTTTTTTGAAATCGATTTCTATTAAACATGATTTTAAGGAAGCTCTTTTCGCTCTCTCTACTATGTATGTTTATGATTTTGATAAACAAGCAGAGGCCAAGGGGTATTTAAGTAAACTTGAGGCTATGGGCGAGAGTTACTTTGAATTTTTTATGTTAAGAGGGTCAAATTACTATTCTCTTGGTGATTTTAGTAATGCTTTGTTATATTATGAAAAGGCAAAAAATAAGGCTTTAACTGAAGAACAAAAAGAGGGTGTTAATAGAGTGATAAGTAATTTTAAGTAGTCTCATGATTAAATTACTTTATGTTGATAATTTAAAATTTTTAAAAGGTAAAGAAAAGTTTAAGATTTTTAATCATTTTGATTTAGATGATATTTTAAAATTAAGTTTAGGTGATATTTCTAATTATTTATGTAGAAGTTTTAAGAAAATACATAAACTTCCAGATTTGAAGTTAATAGAGTTACAGCAGAGGGTTATTAGTAGAACGGGTGCAAAAGTTACACTTCTTGGAGATGGAGATTATCCTGTAAAGCTTAAAAGGATTTATGACCCACCATTTGCTATTTATTATAAAGGAAATCTTCCAGACTCTACTTCTGTGTCTTGGGCTGTTGTTGGCTCAAGACGAATTAGTAAATTTTTGGCGAATCACATTAGAGAGCTAGCATCTCATCTTGCTAAAAATAATGTTGAGGTAATATCTGGATTTGCAATAGGTGCTGATATTGAAGCTCATCTTGGTGCAATATGCGAAAAGAAAAGAACATATGCTGTTATAGCAACAGATATTGATAATATTTACCCAAAACAAAATAGAAAATATGTCTCTAGGCTTTTAGAAAATGGAGGGGGTATTATTACTGAAACTTTACCCTATGAGAAAATACAAAATTATTTTTTTGCGAAAAGGAATAGAATAGTATCGGGTCTTGCAGATTCTATTTTTGTAACTTATGCACCGATGAAATCTGGAGCTTTAATTACTGCCGATATTGGACTTGATTTGGGTCTTGATATTTATGTATACAATGTTGATTATTCTGGAGATGGTTCTAAGGTTTTGTATGAAAGTGGAGCTCAGGAGATTAAAGGAGTGCCGGAACTTTATAAGATACTTAATGTTCAGTATAATGAGCCTGAAATTAATAACGATGATCCGAATAATTATTTTGAGTGTAGGGATGTATCTAATATGCTTATTAAGAAGTTATTGAATGAAATATCTAAATAGGGGGATTATATGAGCTTTAAAGGAACTACAGTAATTGCAATAAGGAGAGGAGGAAAGACTGTTGTAGCAGCAGATGGGCAGGTAACATTTGGACATACTGTTTTAAAATCCAATGCTATAAAAATAAGGAAGCTACTTAGTGGTAAAATTTTAGCAGGGTTTGCAGGTTCAACTTCTGATGCTATTACTCTTTTTGAAAAATTTGAAGAGAAGATTAAAGCTAGAGAAGATGGAGTTATTGATATTAAAAGAGCAGCTGTAGATCTTGCAAAGGATTGGAGATCTGACAGAATACTACATAAGCTTGAAGCAATGATGCTTGTTGCTACTGCTGATAGTATTTTATTAATTTCGGGTACAGGTGATGTTGTTGAACCTGAGGAAGATGTTATCTCAATAGGTAGTGGGGGGAATTATGCGTATTCGGCAGCCCTTGCTTATATGGAAAATAAAAAATTAAGTGCTGCTGATATTGCTTTTAAGTCTTTGAAAGTGGCAGCAAGAGTGTGTATATATACGAATTCAAATATTATTCTTGAGGAGATTGGTTAATGGATAAGCTTGAAAATCAAAATATAATTCCCAAAGAGATTGTTGCAGAATTAGATAAATATATAATAGGACAATCTGAAGCTAAGAAAGTGGTTTCAATTGCTCTTGTTAATAGGTATATAAGATCTAAACTTCCTAAAGAAATAAGAGATGATGTTATGCCTAAAAATATTATTATGATTGGCTCAACTGGAATTGGTAAAACTGAGATTGCAAGGAGGCTTTCAAAGCTCATTAAGGCTCCTTTTATTAAAGTTGAGGCTACAAAGTATACTGAGGTGGGTTATGTGGGGCGTGATGTTGAATCTATGATTCGTGACTTAATGAGTATTGCGGTTAGTATGGTAAAGGAAGAGATGTATGATTCTGTACGTGAAGAGGCAGGTAAGCGCACAGAGGAGAGGATAATTGATAAACTTTTTAAAACTCCTGAGAATTCTGAAAATGACGAGGAAAGGAAAGCTAGCGAAAAAGTAAGGGAAAAGCTTAGAAAGCAGTTAAGAAGTGGAGAACTTGATGAGAATCTTATTGATATTTATGTTTCAGGCAAAATGCCAGTTTCTACAATAGAAATATTTTCTGGTGGTAATTTTGAAGAAATTGATATGAGTCTTGGGGGATTGATTAATAATATATTTGATAGAAAGAAAAGGAGAGAAGTTAAGGTAAAAAAAGCTAGAGAGATCATTTTATCTGAAGAACTTGAAAAATTGGTTGATAATGAGAATATTGTAGAGACTGCAAAATTAAGAGTTGAGAATATGGGAATTATTTTTATAGATGAGATTGACAAGATAGCTACTAAGAATAGAAGTGGAAATGATGTTTCTAGGGAAGGGGTCCAAAGAGATATATTGCCAATTGTTGAGGGGTCTAAAGTTAATACAAGATATGGAATAATAGATACTTCTCATATTTTGTTCATTGCAGCAGGAGCTTTTAATTTATCAAAACCGTCTGATTTAATACCCGAATTGCAGGGTAGATTTCCGATCAAAGTTGAGCTTAAGAGTTTAAGTATAAATGATTTTAAAAATATTTTAAGAGAAACTAAGAATTCTTTAATAAGACAGTACGTTGAGATGTTTAAGATCTATAATTTAACCTTGAAGTTTAGCGAAGAGGCAATTGATAGAATAGCTGAGCTTACTTTTAATATGAATCTTGAGGGAGAAAATCTTGGTGCAAGAAGACTACATGGGGTTATGGAAAAAGTTCTTGCTGATCTTTTTTTTGAAGCACCTGGTAGCAAGTTGAAAAAAATTGAAATAGACTTGAACTATGTTAATGAAAAAATAGAAATTAAAGAACAAAAAGACTTAAATTATTATATAATATAGGTAAAGGTTGTTTTAAGTAGAGGGTATTAGTTTGATTAGTTTTGAAAGGTCAATTGATTTGACACATAGATACTTGGATGTTCTTGGTTTAAGGCAGAGTGTAATATCTGATAATGTTGCAAATGTAGATACTCCAAATTTTAAAAGAAGTAAAGTCACTTTTGAGGCCGAGCTTAAACGAGCTATTTTGAATAAAAATGTAAGTAGCTTGTCTTTGGAAAAGGGTAATGAAAAACATTTAGATAGTGTTAAAGAGTTGGGTTATTTGGATGTTAAGCCACATAGAATGCTTGATTATCTCTCTTCTTTTAATAATAATGGCAATAATGTGAATATTGATTCTGAGATTAAAGATCTTATTCAAAATCAAATGATGTATAACTTGTTTACAAATATTCAGACCCATTATTTTAAAAGTGTGAATATTGTAATAAAATAAATTATTATCTTAAGGAATATAATTTATGGGATTATTTTCAAGTATTAATACTGCTTCAACGGGTTTGACAGCGCAAAGATTAAGAATAGATGTTATTTCAAATAATATTGCAAATGTGGAGACTACTAGAACTTCTGATGGGGGGGCTTATAGGAGACAGAGAGTAATTTTTTCTCCAAGAGTTAGAAATCCATATTGGAAGGGCCCTTTTGTACCTGAGTATCTTGATAATGGGATTGGACAGGGGGTGAGAGTTGCTGGTATTGAGAAGGATAAGGCTCCTTTAAAGTTAAAATATGATCCAACACATCCTGATGCAATCAATTCTGGTGATCGGAAAGGTTATGTTGAACTTCCTAATGTTAATGTAGTCGAGGAGATGGTGGATATGATTTCTGCTTCTCGTGCTTATGAGGCAAATTCTACTGTTATTAATAGTAGCAAGGCAATGTTTAGGAATGCATTATCAATATTGCAAAATTAATATTACAAAATTAGGGAGGTTTAGGTAATGAGAGTTGATTCTTTTTTTATGGATAATAATGTTTATTTGTTGCGTAAGGATCCTTTACATTTTGAGTTAAATGCAAAGGGTTTTAAAGCTGACGATGGATTGCCTAAAACTTTTAAGGATGTATTTTTGGATTCAATCTCTAGGGTAAATGATAGCCAATTAAATGTGTCTAGGATGGTAGAGAGGGCTATTGTAGAGCCAGGTAAAGTTGATGTACATGATGTTGTTGTGGCTATGGCTAAGGCTAGTATGAATTTAAATATCACGAAAGCTGTTGTTGAAAGAAGTATTAGAGCTTATCAAGATATAATTAATATTCGTTAAGGAGCTATACAATTTGAGCAATTTTGTTACTAATTTTTTTGCATCAGTAAAAACAGTTTTTAAAAAGGCTAGTATGATTCAAAGGATTGCCTTTGGAGTTATTGCTTTATTTGTAATTTTTGCACTTATTTTTTTAGTAGGATTTTCTACTAAGGCTCAGAGTATTGCTCTTTTTGGTGTTGGGATTAAAGATCAATATTTATTAGATAGGATAGTTCAAAGACTTGACAGGGAAAATGTCACATATACTATTACTGCAGATGGGAAAATTTACTTAACAGATGAAAACATATCTAAGAGAATGAGAGCAATTCTTGTGAGAGAGGAACTTGTTCCTGTTCATATGGATCCTTGGTCTCTTTTTGATATTGATAGATGGACTATTACAGATTTTGAAAGGAATATTAATCTTAGAAGATCAATTACAAGAGCCGTTGAGCAGCATATTGTTGCTCTTGATGACGTTGATGCTGTTAGTATTAGTCTTGTAATGCCAGAGAAGGCTCTTTTTAAGGAGTCTCAAGAAGCTGTTAAGGCTTCTGTTAGAATTACGCCTAAGCCTGGTTCTGATATTGTTACTAATCGTAAGAAGGTAGAAGGACTTGTTAAGTTGATTCAGTACGCTGTTGAGGGTCTTGAATCGGATAATATTGCAATTGTTGATAATAAGGGAAATATATTAAATGATTTTTCTAATTTAGATGGAATTGATAGAATTGATTTGGCGGAAAAGGAAAGGAAGCTTAAATTAAAATATGAGTCTATGTTGAGAGATGAGATTGATTTTGCTTTAAGTAGGGTTTTGTCTGTTGATAGGTTTATGATTGCAAGAATTAATGTGAAACTAGACACTTCTCGGCAAACTACGGAGTCTAAGGAATATGCTCCTATTGAACTTCAACCTCAAGATCCAAAGGCTTCTTATAATACAAGGAAGATTAGTGATTCTACTGTTATTTCTTCTCAGGTGCATAAGAGGGAGTATCAGGGGCAGGGTTATAGCCCATGGGGACCACCGGGGCAGGAGGGGAATACTCCACCTGAGTATCAGGATTTAAGTGATATTATTGGTAAATCAAATGAATTTAAAGAGACTAAGAATGTTGCTCTTAACGAGAAGAAATCTTTAAGTGAGAAGGAACCTGCTAGGATTGCGGGCGTTTCTCTTGGTATTTTTGTGGATGGTGTTTGGGATTTTGTTTATGATGAATCTGGAAATTTTATAATAGAGAATGGTATTCGTAAAAGAGAATATAAGCCTATTTCTGATGAATCTTTGAAAAATATTACAGATGTTTTACAGAGTTCTTTTGAATATAAACCAGAGAGGGGCGATTCTATTACTGTTAGGAATATTGCTTTTGATAGATTAAATGAATTTAGGAAGATAGATGAAGATTATTTTGCTAGTGAGAAATTTAGATATTTTTTGTTTATAGCAAGCATAGTATTCGCATTGTTGATACTAGCTTTTACAATATTTTTTATTGCCTCCAGAGAACTTGAAAGAAGAAGACGCCTTCGGGAAGAAGAACTTGCAAAACAGGCTCATTTAAGACGTCAACAGGCATTAATGGATGGAGATGACATTGGAGTTGATGATGTTGTTGGTGGACTTAGGGAGGGGGATGAACTTCAAAGTAATGCTGAAATTTTAGCTCGAGAGAAGCCAGAGGATGTTGCCAAGCTAATTAGGACATGGATTTTTAAGAATGTATAAAGGATAATAGAGTTTATGGAAGATAGAAATGAAAAAGACACGCTTGATATATCTACTTTAACGGGGAAACAGAAAGCAGCTATTTTATTGGTTTCAGTAGGTTCAGAGATTTCATCTAAGGTTTTTAAGTATCTCTCTCAGGAGGAGATAGAGTCTTTAACCTTTGAGATAGCAAAACTTGATACTATTACTTCTGAACTTAAAGATAGTGTTCTTTTGGAATTTAAAGAATTGATGATGGCTCAAGAATTTATTCAAAAGGGTGGAATAGATTATGCTAGGGAGCTTCTTGAAAAATCTCTTGGTACTCAAAAGGCTGTCGATATTATTAATAATTTGGGGTCTGCTTTACAGTCAAGACCTTTTGAATTTATTAGAAGAGCAGATCCTGCTAATATTTTAAATTTTATACAACAGGAACATCCACAAACAATTGCTCTAATACTTTCATATCTTGATCCTCAAAAAGCTTCATTTATTTTATCAAGTCTTCCTACTGAAATACAGACTAATGTTGCAAGAAGGATTGCATTGATGGATAGAACTTCTCCGGAAGTGGTAAGGGAAGTTGAGAGGGTACTTGAGAAAAAGTTGGCCTCTTTATCTTCAGAAGATTATACTTCAGCTGGTGGTGTTGATAATGTTGTTGAGATAATTAATATGGCGGATAGAAAGACAGAGAAATTTATTATTGAGTCTCTTGAAGAGGAAGATCCTGAACTTGCCGAAGAAATAAAGAAAAAGATGTTTGTGTTTGAAGATATTGTTCTTCTTGATGATAGGTCAATACAAAGAGTTTTAAGAGAAATAGATGGGCAAGAATTGGCAAAGGCTTTAAAATCCGTTGATGTTCCTGTTCAGGAAAAGATTTTTAAAAATATGTCCAAAAGAGCTGCTGGAATGCTTAAAGAAGATATGGAATTTTTGGGGCCTACTAGACGTAAGGATGTTGAAGAATCTCAGCAAAAGATTGTTTCTTTGATTAGGAAATTGGAGGAGCAGGGTGAAATAGTGATTTCTAGAGGCGGTGAAGAAGATGTGCTTGTTTAGTAAAGGAGTTTTACTTGCCTAAGATTTTATATAAATCAAAAGAAATTACAAATGTAGTAAAGTTGGAATTTGTTGAGATTGCGAATCCTATTTTTGAATCTTTGGAAATTAGAAAAAAAGAAAATGAAGTTTTTGATATAGATAATCAGGTTGTTAGTCTTAGGAATGAACTTGAAATTTTAATGGACAAGAGAGTAAAACTTCAAGAAGAGCTTGATAATGGACGTGAGCTTGCTAGGAAGGAAATAGAAGAAGAATCTGCTAGGATTCTTAGAGAAGCTAGGGAGCAGGCTAGTAAAATAGTGGATTTAGCTAATGAGAGATCCGAAGTTTTGCAAAGAGAAGCTGAGGGTAAAAAAGAGGCAATAGAGAGAGAGTCTAATCTTGAAATTGAAAAAATAGTAAAAGAGTATGAAGATAGGTTGAAGAATGAACTTGAGGTTGCAACTACTATGGGAAGAAAAGAAGGATATGAAGCAGGCTTTAGTAAGGGTTGTGAAGATTTTGATAGGTTATTAGGCAAATTAAATAGTATGATAGCGTCTTTAGTTGCAAAGAGGAGAGAAATTCTTGAATCTTCAGGGGATCAGATAATGAAGCTTGTCATGCAGATTGCAGTTAAAGTGGTTAAAAAAATTGTAGACACTCAAAAGAATGTTGTCATAGAAAATGTGAATGAAGCTTTAAGAAAAATAAAAAATAAAACAAATATTATTATTCGAGTTAATCTTGATGATGTAGATATTGTTAGACATGAGAAGAATGAGTTCATTTCTAAGTTTAATTTTATAGAACATTTAGAAGTTATTGAGGATGTAAATATAGGAAAGGGTGGTTGTGTTATTGAAACGGATTTTGGAGAAATTGATGCACGTATTTCATCTCAGCTTGATAGGATAGAAGAAAGACTTAAGAATTTTTCTTAAGTCTTTCTTCTTGGGAATATTAATGGACGATTTCTTTGAGAGTTATTCAAAAGTATTAGATAATGTGGAGCCTATATCTCTTGTTGGGAAGATAAAGAAGATTAAGGGTCTTTTAGTTGAGAGTTTGGGTCCAAAATGTGGGATAGGGGATTTATGCCTGATTGAGCAGAGAAATGGGAAAAAAATATATGCTGAAGTATTGGGTTTTAATGGATCTTTGGTTAGTCTTATGGCTTATGAAGGTTTTGATGGTATTGAGGTTGGAGATAAGGTTTATTCTTTAAATAAAAGACCTCAGATTAATCTTAGTGATGAACTGCTTGGAAGGGTGATTGATTCGCTTGGTAGACCTATTGATAATAAGGGGCAGTTTTTTTGTAAGCATTATAAAGAAATAGGCTTTAGGAGAATTAATCCCCTAAGCAGAGGCGTTTTTTCTGAACAAATAAGTACTGGAGTAAGGGTTCTTGATGGATTTTTACCAATTGCAAAGGGGCAGCGTGTAGGTATTTTCTCTGGTGCTGGGGTGGGTAAATCTACTTTGCTTGGTATGATTGCTAAGCATTCAAAGGCGGATGTTAATGTTATTGCATTTATTGGAGAGAGGGGGCGTGAGCTTAATGAATTTATTAAGTATGAGCTAGGAGAAGAGCGTTTAAAAAAAAGTGTTTTGGTTGTATCAACTTCTGATGAATCTCCTATTTCAAGATATAAGGGTGCTTATACTGCGACATTAATAGCTGAGCATTTTAGAGATAAAGGTTTAGATGTTATTTTACTATTTGATTCAATTACAAGATTTGCAAGTGCAAAAAGAGAAATAGGTCTTTCTATGGGGGAACCACCTACAGCTAAGGGCTATCCTCCTTCTGTTTTTGTAGAAATCCCTATTTTGCTTGAGCGTTCAGGTCTTAATGGTAAGGGTAGTATCACAGGGTTTTATACTGTTCTTGTTGAGGGTGATGACTTTACAGAACCCATAGCTGATAGTATGAAGGCTATTTTGGACGGACATATCATTTTGGATAGGGATTTGTCTGATAGAGGAGTTTATCCTTCTATTAACATTTTAAGTTCTACTTCAAGGTCTCTTCATAGGATAGTAAATTTTGAAAAACAGAAATTAATATCTAAAATTAGAAATTTATTGTCAGTTTATAAAAATTATGAAGATTTGATTAAGACAGGAATTTATCTTAAGGGGTCTAATAAAGAGGTTGATTTAGCAATTTCAAAATACCCAAAGATTATTGATTTTGTGTCTCAGGGAATGCAAGAAGAATTTGATTTTGAAAATTTAGATAATGAGATAAGAGAAATATTAGCTTGAGTGATTTAATATTTAAAAAGAAGAAATTTGAAAAAATATTAGTTGTTAAAACTTATGATAAGAAATTTAGTGAAATTAATTTAATGAATATAAATGATAATATTTCAAAAATAGAAAAGTTTATTGATGAAGTTCCTAATTGTGTAAAGGAATTAAACAATGTAGATATTCTTTGTAAGGGGAATTATTTGGATTATTTAAATTTTAAAAAGAAAGAAGAATTAAAAAAGCTTGTAAAATTGAAGAATGAATATAATAAGCATTATGATACTTATTTAGAAAAGTATAAAGAAGAAAAGAAGGTCAAAATATTAATAAAAATTTTAAATGATACTATAATTAAGGGAAAAGAAAAAAAAGAAAGTTCATTTTTAGATGAATATGTTAACTATGAAATTTGTAGAAAATTAGGGAATAGTAATGAGTAGTGTTTTGTCATTCTTATCTAGACTATGTTTATGGCTTTTTTTGATTGTTTTTTTCATGGGACTTTCATTTTTTTTGATTGATTTATTTGGAATATATAGAACTAGAGATTATTTTCCACTGTATGTAAAGAATTTATTTTTTAGTGAAAATATGCAACCTTTTGAGGATACACATATTAGTCTTGATGAAATTAGAATGATAAAGGAAAGAGAAGCTATTGATATTAAGAGCCAACAAGTTGAAAAGTTAAGAGAGGAATTAAAGGAAAGAGAAGATAGTTTGAATAAGCTTGAAGCCGAACTGAATCAAAAGCAAAGAGATTTAGATTTAAAACAGAAGGTGATTGATGATATTGTTAACAAGTATAAAGATGAGGACGCAAATTTTGTACAGTCTGCTCTATATTTAATGAATATGCCACCAGAAGATGCGGTTAGAAGGCTTGAGGAACTTAATGATGAGATTGCAATATCTTATATACGTAAGGTAGAAGATGTTTCTAAAAAGGAGGGACGTGCATCTATTGTTCCTTATTGGTTATCTCTTATGGATGCTAAGAAAGCTGCTGTATTGATGAGAAAGATGTCTGTTGGTTCGTTGGAGTGATTTATGGATAATTTAAGTAAGGTTGTTTCAAATAATTTTAACTTATTGAGTAAAGACTTAGGTTTGGTAAATTTAGATGGTCTTTTGGATAAAGGACGTAAAGGTGGATTTTTGGATCTTATTTTTTCAGAAATGAAAGGTGTATCTAAAATTAGAGGTTCTGTTTTAGATTTTTTGAGATTTTTAAAAGGCAATGGCCTTATAGATAAGAAATTTAAAAAGATGTCTTTAGATAAGACTTTTGCTTTTGAAAAACTTAGTGATGCTGGTTTTATGTCTGATTTGAAATCTTTAGTAAAAAAGATGGGTAATTTATCGGGTTTTGAAAATTTTAGAGCTTTGGGTGAAAATTTGTCTGGTGATAGACTTATTAATCAGAAGGAAATAATAAAGGGTATTGAAAATTTTCTGTCTGAGATTAATGTTTTGTTTGGAAACATGAATTCTCTTTTGGGTTTTGATATCGTACGCGTAGATCTTGATTCTAGTTATAATGAATTGGATCTTGAAAAAAGAGATAAGGAAAAGAATATTATTAATATTGATGTTAAGAATTTTAAGAGAAATGATGGTGTACGGGAATTGTTTAATGTAGAGGCTAGGTTTAGAGTAGTTGATAATGAAAATTCTGTTAATAAATATAATATTAAAGAAGCATTTGATGGAATGGGAGAATTTGTTGGTGATCTTTATAGTTCTGACACAGTAAAATACAATAAAGAATCTTTTATTGGTAATATTAATGATAACTTAATGTCAGAGTGGAATTTAAAGGTTAATCACAATATTGTGGATAAGGCTAAGATTGTGTTAAAATCGAATGATACAGGAGAGATTAGATTGATTTTAAAGCCTAGAGAGCTTGGTAGCATACGAATTAATTTAAATCTTGATTCTAATAATAATTTATTTGGTAGGATAATAGTTGATAATCAAAATGTTAGAGCTCTTTTTGAGCAAAATATGTATTCAATCAGCAAAATGTTAGATGATAATGGGTTTAATACTAGTTTGAGTCTTTCTCTTGCGGGTAGTGATTCTGGATTTTTTTCTGGTTATTTTAAAGATCAAGGTGAGGGACGAGGGTTTTCTTTTGATGAGAGCAAAATATTTAAACTTGAAGATGATGTTGAAATTTCTGGTGATTTAGAAAAAAGTATTAATTTTATTGTTTGATGGAGGGTAAGTGAATACAATTGAAAATATTTCTAGCTTAATTAATGTAGGTAGGGTCAAAGAGGCTTCTAATGCTAGTGTAGAGAGAGGGTCTAAAGGCGCTAATCTTGGTAGGGATGATTTTTTAAAACTTCTTATTACTCAACTTAGATATCAGGATCCTACAGATCCGATGAAAGATAAAGAGTTTATTGCTCAGATGGCACAATTTTCTGCTCTTGAGCAAATGACAAATATGAGTAAATCTTTTGAAAAGCTATCCTCTTCGCTTTCTATAAATAGAGATTTAGATTTATTAGGTAAGATAGTTGAATTTGAACATGTTGATGGAGAGATTATTAAGGGCAAGGTAACAAATATTAAGGCAGGAGTAAATCCGAAAATTATGGTAGATGGAAAATATTATGCTTATGAAAATATTTTGTCAATAGGTTTGGAGGAGTAATTGTATGATGAGATCTTTATATTCTGGTGTTTCTGGTCTTCAGAATCATCAAACTAGGATGGATGTTGTTGGTAATAATATTGCAAATGTGAATACAATTGGCTTTAAAAAGGGAAGAGTTAATTTTCAAGATATGATATCTCAGAGTATTTCTGGGGCATCTCGTCCTACTGAGGGGCGGGGTGGTACTAATCCTAAGCAGGTTGGGCTTGGTATGAGTGTTGCTACAGTGGATACGATTCATACTCAAGGATCTTTTCAAAGTACTCAGAAGGCTTCTGACCTTGGAGTTAGTGGTAATGGATTCTTTATTTTAAGAGAAGGCAATAATTCTTTTTATACAAGAGCTGGTGCGTTTGATATTGATTCTGAACGCAATCTTGTAAATCCTGCAAATGGAATGAGGATTCAAGGATGGATGGCAAGGACTATTGGAGGACAACAGGTTATTAATACATCTTCTGATGTTGAAGATTTAGTTATTCCTATTGGAGACAAAGAAGGGGCTAAGGCTACTGAGTATATTACTTTTGCCTGCAATCTTGACAAGAGGTTACCTATAATTGAAGAAGGTTCTAGTGAATTGGATGTTGCTCGTGGAACTTGGGTTGTTAATAAGACGGTTTATGATGGATTTGGGAATACTAGTATTGTGGAGCTTAGAGTTGTAAAGGATCCAGCTACTCCTAATGCATGGAATGCTACAGTTTTAGTGAATGGAGAGGAGAATTCTAACTTTTCAATAGGCTTTAATAATGAGGGTGCATTACTTTCTTTAAATGGTCAAGTGGGGCAGGTAGGAGATTTGCTTGAATTTCCTATAACATTTGGTGTTCCTGGTGCTAATGTTGGCGAGGCTGGGGAAGTGCAAACTGTTAATTTTAGACTTGGAAATGTTGGTAGTTATACTAATTCAATTACTCAATTTGCTGATGCAAGCACAACAAAGGCTATTGTTCAGGATGGATATGGAATGGGCTATATGGAAAATTATGAAATAGATCAAAATGGAGTCATAACAGGAGTTTATTCAAATGGTATTAGAAGAGATATTGGAAAGATTGCTCTTGCGTCATTTATTAATCCTGGAGGACTTGCTAAAGCGGGTGATACTAATTTTATTGAGACAAGTAATTCAGGTCAGGTTAGAATAGGTGAAACTGGGTTTGCAGGTCTTGGTACTATTAGGGCGGGAGTCTTAGAGATGGCTAATGTTGATCTTGCGGAACAATTTACAGATATGATCGTTACACAGAGAGGGTTTCAAGCTAATGCTAAGACTATTACTACTTCAGATCAGTTATTACAGGAACTTGTAAGACTTAAGGCATAGTGTTTTGATGTATGATTTATGTAACTAAATTAAATGGAGATGGTTATTACTTAAATCCTTATCATATTGAGAGTATTGAGGCTAATCCCGATACTACGATTCTTCTGATGAATGGTAAGAAATTAGTTGTAAAAGAAAATATAGAAGAGGTGGTAGATAGAATTAAAATGTATAGAAGAGAGGTTGCTTTTTTAGGTAAAGTTACACAAGAGGATGAGGGAGTTGGGTTATGAATTTGGCTAGTATACTTGGGTGGGGAGTTGGATTTGGAGCTATTTTAATTTCTATGGCATTTACTCCAACAGGATTAGGGGTTTTTTGGGATTTAAGTTCTGTATTTATTACGGTTGTTGGTTCTTTTTCTGCACTTATGGCTTCTTCAGAAATTATTGCTGTTAAGAAAATACCTACTTATTTAGGCTTTTTCTTTAAAAAGAGTTCTTTTGCTAAGGCGTCTAACATAAAGACTTTAGTAGAGCTTTCAGAAAAAGCTAGGAAAGAGGGGCTTTTATCTCTTGATGATGAACTTGAACAAATTAATGATCCATTTTTTAAGTCTGGAATGAGACTTGTTGTTGATGGTGCTGACCCTGAAATAATTAGAACTATGCTTTATCTTGAACTAGATCAAATGCAGGAGAGACACAAGATGGGTGCTAATCTTTTTGGAACTTGGGCAAAGCTTGCTCCTGCTTTTGGAATGACAGGTACGCTTATTGGACTTATAGCTCTTCTTGGAAATTTAGAAGATAAGTCAGCTCTGGGTTCTTCTATGGCTGTTGCTCTTATTACAACTCTTTATGGTACAATAATGGCAAATTTGATGTTTATTCCTGTTCAAATTAAGTTAGAATCTATAGATAATGAAGAGACGGCAGTGAAAACGATGATAGTTGAAGGTATTTTATCAATTCAGGCAGGGGATAATCCTAGAATTTTGGAGCAAAAGTTAGTGACATTCTTGACGCCTAAGGATAGAAATCAGGTTGGAAGTGTTCTTGGAGGTGAATGATGGCATTGAGGACTAAGAAGCGTTCAAAATGTGAAGAGGGTGCTCCTGATTATATGTTAACATATGGGGATATGGTTACCTTGTTGCTTGTTTTTTTTGTTACTATGTTTTCATTAAATGATGTTATTTTTAAAGAAAACATATTAAAGATAATGTCAGCTTCATTTACAGGTTCCGGATTTTTTAAAGGTGGAAAGACTTTAGATATAGATAAACTTTCTTATTTGAGTAATAGTTTTATGTCTTTACCTTCTACTGCTAAAAATAAACAAGCTTCTCAGACAGCTAGAAATAAGTCTATGATTGAATTTATTGAAAAAATTCAGTCTAAGAGTGTTATTGTTAGGCGTCTTGAACGAGGGGTTATTGTATCTCTTTTAGCAGATACTTTTTTTGATACAGCTAGTGCTGAAGTTAAGCTTGATGGAAATAGAGAGACTATACAAAAAATAGCATCTTTTATTGGTTTCCTAGATGAGCAAGGATATAATTTTAAGATTGAAGGACATACGGATAATATTGATACTGGTATAAATGAAATTTGGAAGAGTAATTGGGAGCTTTCAGCGGCAAGGGCAGTAAATATGCTAGAGCAGATTTTGAACTACACTGATCAGTCTAGGATAGCAAATATTGAGAATAAATTTGAGGTATCTGGGTTGGCAGGTAGCAGACCAATTGCTACAGATGATACACCTGAGGGTAGAGCTTATAACAGAAGAATAGATATTTTAATTACTAGTGATTCTTCTTTAAGTACTACTAAGGGTATTAATCAATAATAAGTTAGAATGAAGGAAGAAATTTATAGGAGGGAATATGCCTGAGAATAATGATGAGAATATGGATGTTGGGAGTGATGGGAAAAAAAGTGCTTTATTACCAGATATTATAATAAAAATTTTGCAAATAATAGCAATAGGATTATTTACTGTTGTTATTATGATTATAGTTTCTTATTTTGTATCTAAGATGGTAGTAAGTCAAAGTGGAGCACCTAATGAATTTCCAATTTTTTCTAATGAATATTTAGGAAAACCTCCTATGCTTATATGGTATGAGAGCATAGATGAGATTAGGGGAACTACTCTTGATACTCCTCCTAAAACTTTTGTAATAAAACTTGCTTTGGGATATGCTGAGAATAATGTAAATATTTTAAATGAACTTGGAAGACAAAAAGTAAGGTTAAAAGATATTATTAGAGAATATTTTAGTCAAAGGACAGCACAAGAGATAAAAAATGAGAGTCAGATTAAAGCAGAAATTAAGGCTAGGATTAATAGTGTTCTTAGAAATGGTGAAATAAAAGAGATTGCATTAACACAAATTGATATATTTGATATGTAATTTTAAGAGGAATTTTAATGGCGAGTAATCCAGGAGCATTGTCTCAAGATGATATAGATAGTCTTTTAGAGTCTATTAATTCATCTGATAGTTTATCATCGGATGATACACTTTCTAATGTTATATCTAGCCCTATGGGCAAGAAACAGAAGGTTAAAATTTATGATTTTAAGAGACCGGATAAGTTTTCAAAAGAACAAGTTAGAACAGTATCAAGTTTTCATGAGGCATTTGCAAGGTATACTACAACTTCTTTGTCTGCTCTTTTAAGGAAAATGGTACATGTACATGTGGCTTCAGTTGATCAGTTGACTTATGAAGAATTTATTAGGTCTATTCCAAATCCTACTACTTTAGCGATAATCAATATGGATCCTTTAAAGGGTTCTGCTATATTTGAAGTTGATCCTACTATTGCATTTGCAATAGTTGACAGACTTTTTGGTGGTGATGGGGATACTATTAAGGATAAGAGTAGAGACTTGACGGAAATAGAGCAATCTGTAATGGAGAGTGTTATTATTCGTATACTTGCTAATATGAGAGAAGCTTGGTCTCAGGTCGTTGACCTTAGGCCTCGGTTTGGTCATATAGAGGTCAATCCTCAGTTTGCCCAAATAGTGCCTCCAACAGAGATGATTATTTTGGTAACTCTTGAGGTTAAGATAGGTAAAGTTGAGGGACTTATGAACTTTTGCTTGCCTTATATTACAATAGAGCCTATTGTTTCTAAGCTTTCAACAAGATATTGGCATTCTTTAATTGGAGTGGGTACTACTAGTGAGAATCTTGATGCATTAAGAGAAAGACTTGAAAATACAAATATGCCTTTAATAGCGGAAATGGGAGAGGTTAAACTAAAGGTAAGAGAAATATTGTCTTTGGAAAAGGGAGATGTTATTAATCTTGAAAATTCTCCAATAAATAAAGATTTGAGTTTAAAGGTAGGGACTAAACAGAAGTTTAAATGTAGAATGGGTCTGGTAGGAAATAAGATTTCTGTTCAGGTTACGGAGAAGGTTGGTGATATAAAAGATTTTGATTTATTAAAAGAACTTACAGAAGAGATTGAATAGTTTATAATAAATAGTATTATTAAGTTCGTGGAAAGAGGTAATTTATGGGTGTAGATGAGAATGATTTTAGAGAAGAAAAGCCTGAAATAAAGGGTGTTAAGCTTCCTGATTTGATTGATACCTTGCCAGAAGGTGTTGACCCTAGTAATTTTGGACTTTTAATGGATGTGTCTATGCAAGTTACTGTTGAACTTGGTAGAACGGAGAGAAAGATTAAGGACATACTTGGTATGTCTGAGGGTACGATTATTACGCTTGATAAGCTTGCGGGTGAACCTGTAGATATTTTGGTAAATGGAAAGGCGGTAGCTAAAGGAGAAGTTGTTGTAATTGATGAGAATTTTGGAGTTAGAATTACTGAAATAATTAAAATTAAAAATGACTAAGTGCTTATTTAAGTTTTTGTTTTTGATTTTTCTTTTGTTTTCTAAAAATTTATTTGCTCAGGGAGAGGAAGTTAATTTGGATATTGTTTCTTCTGGGCTGGAAAATGAGGCTGATTTACCTATATTTGGAGATGATGAGTCTAAGCTGAATAGTGACGATATACAAAATATATCTCTTTTCAATATGACGGATTTAGTTAAGATATTATTGTTTCTGTCTTTTTTTATCTTTTTTATCTTTTTATTTAAGAAAATGATTTTTAATCATAAGAGAGTAAAGAATGATAGAAAATTAGATTTTATAAGAGAGCTTGCTTTTTATGAAATAGATAATAAAAATTCCATAAGAATTATTAATATACTAGGCAATGTTTATGTATTTTTGGTGTCTGCTAATTCTTCTGTTTTATTAAGAGAAATAAGACAAGGTGAAGAATTAAACAATTTGGAATTTGAACTTGTTAAGGATAAAGATCTGAGTAGTGAAAATTCTTTTAAAACGATAATTAATAAGGTGTTGCATAAGAGTAGGGAAGAAGATGAAGAATCACTTGATAAGGATGATTATACTGACCTAGAAAAAGATATTGAGACTTCTTTAAAGAGTAAGCAAGATAGACTTAAAAAGTTTTAGAGGTTGTTTTTGAAAAATAAATTAATTCTTTTTTTGTTTTTTGGAGTTGCAAATTTTTTATTTGCACAGACTAAATCTTTGCAGACTACTACTGGCCTAAATTTTCCGTTTGTTGATTTTGGAAATTCTGCAGGTGGGGGTTTAGTATTTCCTTTACAGCTTTTATTGATATTGACTATAATAACTCTATCTCCAGCTTTCTTGGTCTTAATGACTTCATTTTTAAGAATAGCAATAGTATTGGATTTTATAAGAAGAGCGTTATCTCTTCAGCAATCTCCTCCAAATCAGGTAATAATGGGATTAGCTTTGTTCTTAACTCTTTTTACAATGTGGCCAACTTTTAACATAATATACAAGAATGCGTATGTACCCCTTAAGGATTCCAAAATAACTTTTCATGAATTTTATGATAAAGGAATTGCTCCACTTAGGAATTTTATGTATAAACAGATGTCTAATGGTAGACATGAAGAGATTAGATTATTTATGAGTATGAGTAATTATGCAAAGCCTAAAAATTTTAGTGAGGTTCCAACTCATGTTTTGATTGCGTCTTTTGTTTTGCACGAATTGAAAGTTGCTTTTAAAATGGGAATTTTAATATTTTTGCCATTCATAGTGATAGATATTATTGTAGCTTCGGTCTTAATGGCAATGGGGATGATAATGTTGCCTCCTGTAATGATCTCTTTGCCATTTAAACTTATTCTTTTTGTCATGGTAGACGGTTGGACTTTAATTACGGGGGGGCTTATTAAAAGCTTCATGTGAGGGTTAAATGACAACTGGTCAAATTATTTATCTAATTAGAATTTCTATTGAGAATATCATTATTCTCTCGGCTCCAATGTTGATTACAGCACTTGTGGTTGGTCTTTTAATTTCGATTTTTCAAGCAGTCACATCCATTCAAGATCAAACTCTTAGTTTTATTCCTAAAATTATTATAATACTTTTAACTCTTGTTATTTTTGGTCCTTGGATTTTAAAAAAGCTGATGCAGTTTACTTTTGCGGTATTTAATCAAATACAAAATATATAATTTGTGAATTTAGAATATGGATATAAATTTTTTAGTTTTAAAATCTTTTGTTGTTTTACCTGTGTTTGTTAGGATTTTTCTTTTTTTAAGATTTTCTCCTCTCTTTTCAACCATAAGAGTAGGTTATTTAAATTTTTTCTTTTCTCTAATTCTTTCTATTATCCTTGTAGATAAAATAAATGTTGTTTATCCTTTAGATAATTTGTTTTCATTTGTGTTGATATTGTTAGGAGAAGCCATTTTGGGGCTTATTCAAGCTTTTTTTGTGAGTATAATTTTTAATGTTTTTCATTTGTTAGGATTTTTTTTCTCAAATCAAATGGGACTTGCTTACGCAAATATTTTTGATGTATTTGCAGAGGAAGATAGTTTGGTAATATCTCAGATATTTACATATCTTTTTTTACTTGTATTTTTATCAAATGATATTTTGATGCGTTTCTTTTTTGTAGGAGTTCATGATTCTGTTTTAAATGTTAGAATTGAAAATTTGGTTAATGTAGGAAATTATGAATTTGTTACATTAATGCTTTATTCTTTTGCCGTTCTTTTTGAAAAAGCTTTAGTAATTTCTTTGCCTATATTAGGAGTACTGTTATTACTTTATTTGATTTTAGGCATACTTTCAAAAACTTCTCCTCAGATGAATTTATTAATGCTTAGTTTTTCGGTTTCTTTATGCTTAGGTCTGCTTATTTTGTATGTTAGTTTTCCAAGTTTGACAATATCTGTTAAGAGAGTAATTGAGCTTGCTTTAGAATCTCTGCAGAATGTTTTAAATTTATTTTCTGGGATTTTAAAATGAGTGCTAAGGAAGAATTCTTAGGTAAAAATTGGTATATTCCCCTTAATTTTTTTGCTTCAGAAGATGAAGGGAGAACCGAACTTCCTACTGAGCAGAAGAAACAAAAAGCAAGAGAAGAAGGGCAAGTATTAAAATCAAATGAAATTAATTCAGCCATTAGTCTTTGCATATTATTAACAGTATTTTTCTTTATGTTATCTTATTTTGCACAAGATTTAGTGAGTGTTTTTAGATGGCAAGCCAGTAAACTTCCAGAAATAATGTCTATTAGTATTTATTCATTAAATTTTGCATATTTTAAAGCAATGTTTGGATATATAATTGTATTTCTTTTAATATCATTTGTGGTCAATTTTTTTATTAATGTTGTTCAAGTTGGCTTTCTGGTTACTTTTAAACCTATAGCTCCTAAGTGGGATAGAATAAACCCGAATTTTTCAAAGTGGATAAAGAATTCATTTGGTTCATTTGATGCTTTTTTTAATTTGTTTAAAAGTTTATCAAAAGTTGTTATAATATTTTTGATATATTACATTATTCTAAAAAGCAATATAGGTAAAATCTCAAGAATATCTGAGTATAGTCTTGAAGAAGGCATTTCTATTATATTGGGACTTGCTTATAGAATGTGCTTTTTTTCGGTAATAGTGTTAATGGTTATTAGTATATTGGATTATGCTTTTCAAAGAACTCGTTATATCGAAAATTTGAAAATGACGAAAGAAGAGGTAAAACAAGAGAGAAAGGAAATGGAAGGTGATCCCCTACTTCGTTCTAGGATGAGAGAGAGGATGAGGGATATTTTAAATTCTAATTTAAAGATAACGGTTCCTCAGGCAGATGTAGTAATTGCTAATCCGGAGCATTTTGCTATTGCTATTAAGTGGGATAGTAAGACTATGTTAGCACCTAAGGTGCTTGCAAAGGGACAGGATGAGATTGCATTTATAATTAAGCAAATTGCTAGAGATAATAATATTCCTGTGGTAGAGAATAAAACACTTGCTAGAGCTCTTTATGCTAATGTTAAAGTTAATGAGGAGATTCCAAGAGAATATTGGGAGATTGTTTCAAAAATTCTTGTAAAAGTATATTCTATTACTAAAAATTTAAGTAGAGGTTGAGTTGTTGGATGCTAGAAGGAATACTGTATTAGGATATTTGGGGTTGGCTAATAAGTCGGACTTAATAGTTTCAATTGGTTTAATACTTATTGTTGCTGGTTTTATTTTACCACTTCCTGCATTTATTTTAGATGCTTTGATTGCGGTTAATTTGGTAGTGAGTCTTTTAATTATCCTTATTGTTCTTTATTCTAAGCGTTCACTTGATTTTTCTGTTTTTCCAACACTTTTGCTTGTTATGACTATTTTTGGCCTTGTTTTAAATATTTCTTCTACTAGATTAATTTTGACAAAGGGAGTGAGTTTCGATGGTCAGATGATAAGAGCTTTTGGAACATTTGTTGTTGGAAGTACTGGGACTCAGGGTCTTGTTGTTGGATTTATCATATTCCTTATTATAATTGCAGTTCAATTTATTGTTATCACTAAGGGTGCTACAAGGGTTGCTGAGGTAGCTGCTCGTTTTGCGCTTGATGCTCTTCCTGGAAAACAGATGGCTATTGATTCTGCATATAGTTCTGGAAATTTAACGGAAGAGGAAGCTACAAGACAGAAAAATGATTTACAGGCAGAAGTAAATTTTTATGGGGCTATGGACGGTGCTTCTAAGTTTGTTTCAGGGAATGTAAAGGTTGGGCTTTTAATAACTCTTATAAACATTATTGGAGGACTCTTAATAGGTGTTACTCTACAAGGTCTTAATTTTAACGATGCCATTAATAATTATGTGTCATTAACTGTTGGAGATGGACTTGTGTCACAGCTTCCGGCACTATTAATTTCAACAGCAACAGGACTTATTGTTACAAGGTCCATAGCTAAGAATAGTTTTGGAGGGGAAATTATTGAACAATTTACCTCTTATTCGGGAATTTATTGGATTGTATCTGGATTTTTATTGTTTTTGGCGTTTCTTCCAGGATTTCCTACATTAATACTAATTTTGTTAAGTTTAGTAATAGCATTTTTAGCTTATTCACTTTCTAATTTAATTAAGAATAAAGAATTTTATGAGAGACAAAAGGCAGAGGAAGATAAAATATCAAGTTATGCTGAAAGAGAAGTTGCTCCTGTTGTTCCACTAGATCCATTATCTTTAGAGATTGGATACAATCTTGTTCCAATTGTAGATGATACAAAAACTTCAGAATTACTTGACCGTATCGTAAAAATACGCCGTGAGATTGCACTTGAATTTGGAATAGTTGTACCTAAGATTAGAATAGTAGATAATATGCGCCTTAAGTCTAATGAATATTCATTTAAACTTAGAGGGGTTGAGATTGGACACGGGGAGATTAAGCTTGGTAAGTTTTTGGTTATCAATGTAGGTGCTGATTCTGGTATACAGGGAGATCTTACAAAAGATCCTTCATTTGGACTTCCATCTCTTTGGGTGAATGATGAGGGAAGAGAAATGGCTGAAAAGTTAGGTTATACTGTAGTTGATCCACCTTCTATTATTGCTACTCATATGACAGAACTTATTAAGAGGCATGCTTCTGAAATCTTAACTCGTCAAGATGTCCAAAATATTCTTGATGTATTTAAGAAAGACTATGGGGCAATTGTTGAAGAAGTTTTAAAGGATTTTTCAGTTGGAGAGATTCAAAGAGTACTTCAAGGACTTTTAAGGGAACAAGTTTCAATTCGTAATTTAGTTACAATTTTTGAAACAATAGCAGACTTTACAAGTATTACTAAAGATATATTCTTTTTAATTGAAAAATGCAGACAAGCAATTGGAAGACAAATAGTTAGTGGATATTTAGACTCTAACTTGGAACTTAATGTAATAACAATAAATCCAGAATTTGAGCAAAAAATAATTGAATCAAGGTTTGAGTCTAATAATGATCTTATAAGTTCTCTTGAGCCCAATTTGAAGGCAAAATTTGTTTATGAGCTTTTTAAACTTATAAATGAGGTACAAACTCAAGGTTATTATCCTGTTGTGTTGTCAAGTGAGTCTGCACGACCTGTAATAAGGGTGCTAATGAGTAGAGATCTTTCAGATATTGTTGTTATTTCTGTGCTAGAAGTGCCCAAAAATGTTAAAGTTAATGTGCTTAAGACAGTAGAGGTTGAAGAATAATGGTTCAATATTTTACAGAAAGAGGACCAACCTATAATGAGGTCATAGAAATAATTAAGAAGAAATATGGAAAAAATGCTAGAGTCATGACTTATAAGACCATATCTCATGGGGGTATCTTTGGCTTATTTAGTAAGGATTGGATTGAGGTTTCAGGTTATGTTAGATATGACATTGGACAACAGCAAATAAATGTTGAAGAGGAAAAACGTAAAATTCTTCAAAGTATAAAAAAACAAGAGAGTTCTTCAATTGAAGATGTACTTAAGGAGGTTAAATCTCTTAAGAATGAGCTTGCACATAAGAAAGAAGAAATTAATCATCCAACAATCTTGAAAATAGAAGACATTTTGCGTGATAATGATTTTTCTGAAAATTACATAAGAGATGTTAATGATTTTATTAAGAAAGAGTTTAGTTTGTCAGGTCTTGATGATTATGATAAAGTTAGGGATAGTGTTGTGGTATATATTGCTGAGACTATTAAATGCTCAGGTTCTATTATTGATAATCTTAAAAAGAGGATTTTTATTCTAGTAGGTCCAACGGGAGTAGGGAAGACAACCACAATTGCAAAGCTTGCGGCAATTTATGGAATCAATGGTGACAATAAGAACTTAAATATTAAGATTATTACTATTGATAATTATCGTATAGGGGCTAAGAAGCAAATTCAAACTTATGGTGATATTATGGGAATTCCCGTTAAGGCAATTGAGTCTTTTAAGGATTTAAAGGAAGAGATTACACAGTCAAAAGATTTTGATCTTGTTCTTATTGATACTATTGGCAAAAGTCCTAAGGATTTTATGAAACTTGCTGAGATGAAAGAACTTCTGAATGCTTGTGGTCGTGATGCTGAATTTCATTTGGCCGTAAGTTCTACTACAAAAACATCGGACATTAAGGAAATATTTCATCAGTTTTCTCCTTTTAATTATAAGACTGTGATTTTTACGAAACTAGATGAGACAACATGTGTTGGAAATTTAATAAGTTTGATTCATGAAATGAGAAAGGAAGTTTCTTATATCACTGATGGGCAAGTTGTACCTCATAACATTAGTGTGGCAGAACCACTTACTTTTATAAAGAAGATAAATGGATACAGAATAAGTGACGATGTTGAATTCATTCGAAGGATCAAGAGTAAATCTTATTATTGAGGATAATATAAAATGGAAGATCAGGCTCAAAGTTTACGAGATATTATGAGATTGAATAATAAGGCTAATTTTGTTATTGATGATAAAATTCAAAATAGTAGAACTAGATTTATTGCTATTACTAGTGGTAAGGGTGGGGTTGGTAAGAGTAATATTGCTGTGGGGCTTGCCCTTAAATATTCAAGTCTTGGGAAGAAGGTTTTAATATTTGATGCCGATATTGGGATGGCTAACATAAATATTTTGCTTGGTGTTATTCCAAAGTACAGTATTTATCATATGATTATGCAGGGTAGAGATATTAAAGAAGTTATAACAAAAACAGAATATAATATAGATCTTTTGGCAGGTGCTTCTGGAACAACAGAACTTTTAGATCTTTCAGACGCGGAGATGAACCAATTTATAAAGGAGCTATTAAAGGTTTATGAGTATGATATAGTGATCATAGATACTAGCGCAGGAATTTCAAGACAAGTTATTTCATTTTTATTTTCTAGTGATGATGTAGTTATTGTTACAACTCCAGAGCCTACTTCTATAACAGATGCTTATGGTATAATTAAGGTTTTAGCCCACAGAATGGAAAATTTAAAGAATTTGAGACTTATTGTTAATAGGGTTGCTAATGTAAGTGAAGGGAAGGTAGTTGCTAAGAAGGTTATTGATATATCAAGTCAGTTTTTAAATTTAAATATTGATTATTTAGGGTATGTTTATGAAGATCAGAATATTAGAAATTCTGTTTTTAAACAAAGGCCTTTTATTTTATTAAGTCCTAATAGTAAGGCTAGTTATTGCCTTGATTCTATTGTAGCTACCCTTGAAGAAGTTTCTTTGGATAATAAGAAAAGAAGGGGCGTAATAGGGTTTATATCTAAATTTTTTGGCATGGAAAGATAATATGTTGTTTGGTAAAGAAATTAGATATGTCTTATTGTTTAGTGCACTTGCATTTATTATTTCAGTTATTCTTGGGCTGGTCTCACATGTATATTTTTTTACAATATTGTTTAGAGCATTCGTTCAATTTATATTTTTTTTCTTTATTGGTCTTTTGATAGAATTTATATATAAAAAATATTTGTATGATCTTTTTAAAGAGATAAGATTTAGTAGTAAAAAAGAAAATAATAAATATAATAAGGGTGAAAAGTATGAAACTAGAGAGGTTGATATGAACTCTTTGGCTGACAACGCTACTATTGCTAAGAAGGGTGAGAGTAATAATGATTTTCAGTTTATGGAAGAATTTAAGAAACACAATATAGAGCATAAGGATAGTAAGCCTAGTAGTAATATTCAGTTTAGTGATAAACGATCGAGTCAACTTTCATATGTTGAAGCAAATGATCCAAAAATTGTTGCTGAAGCTATTAAAACCTTAATTAATAAGAAGGAGTAAATATGCCTAATAGTGTCAATTTTTCTGATTTTTGTAATAAGATGAAAGATTATTTAGAAAAAGAGAATAATATCAATCTAATAGAGATAGAAGCAGATACCCTTGAGGAGGCTTTAAATGATGCTTCTTTAGAGCTTTCAATTCCTTATAAAGATTTAGATTATGAGATTTTGACACGAGGATCTAATGGAATATTTGGATATGGTAAGAAAAAATGGAGAATAATTGCTTATAAAAATTCTTATACAAAGCTTGGTGTTTCTGATGTTTTGGGTACAGGGGAAAGAGAAGAAGAAATTTTATCAGTGGATGGCGCATTTTTTATCAGGAAAGCTGCAAAGGGCATATTTTTAAAAGTTGTGGCACCTAAGGGACAAGGTAATGCTGTTAATTTTGAAGATGTAATTAATAGTTTACATTTGGAGAGTAACATTGAAGATATGAATAAGGATTTTATTCGGTCTTTAGTTGAGAATGCTAATGGTAAGTATGAGCGAATAGGTGATTTTGAGGCTGATCCTTCTGAGAGTGTAACTATGATGGTTCAAATATCAGAGGATTCAATGTCAGTGACTATTGAATTTACTAGTCCTGGGGTTAATGGTTATGAGATATTAGACAAAGATATTTTTAATATTCTTAAAAAGTATGGGATATCAGAGAGAGCATTCCTTAAAGATAGAATAGAAGAGTTTGTAGATTTTCCTATTTACGGTGAACCAGTCGAGATGGCAAGAGGAGCAAATCCTATTAGGGGAAGAGATTCTTATGTTGAATTTATTGTTGATAATAAACATTCTGGTGAGTCTGGTACTTTAAGTGTTGGATTTAAGAATGTTAATGAAGGGGATGAATTGGCGGAAATTATTCCCTTTTCAAAGGGTATTGATGGATATACTGTTTTTGGAAAAATATTAGAAGCAGAAGATGGTAGTGAATTGGAATTTACTCTGGGAGAAAATACTAGACGAGAAGGAAACAAAATTATTGCAAAATGTGGTGGATATATGTCTGTTGTGGGTGGAGTGATTACTGTTCATGATGTTTATGTTGTTGAGGGTGATGTTGGTCCTGGTACTGGGAATATAATAAATAATGGTATGGTTCTTGTTAAGGGAAGTGTTTTGGATGGATATAACATTATGGCTAAGGGTGGAATAGAAATAAGTGGGCTTGTTGGTAGATGTAATTTAAGAACAGATGGACTTCTTATTTTAAGTAGTGGTGCTAATGGAAAAGGTGGTTCAGAGATTTATTCGAAGAGAGGAATTAAGGCTAAATTTTTAGAAAATGTTAATATAAGAAGTGAAGGTGATATTGAGGTTGTAAGAGGAATTGTTAATTCTTTTATATCTTGTAAAAAGAAAGTTTTATGTATTGGAAAGAAATCTAAGATAGTGGGCTCTGTTATTCATGCTAGAGAAGAGATTAGAGCTTATTCTATTGGGTCTGAGGGTAATGCGGAAACTTCTGTTGCTGTTGGGTATGATCCTGAGGTAAAAGATTTGCTATCTAAATTTACTAAATATCTTGTAAAAATTGAGAAGAGATTAGATGTTGTGATAAAGGATATTTCTGTTTTAAAGAAGAGTATTTTAGTTACTACTGATAAGGCGGAAAAATCTTTAAAAGTTGACAGTTGTAATGAGCTTATTAATGAGAAAAAGGTTTTGATTTTGGAAATAAAGATGGTAAAAAGCAAGCAAGAAAGCTTGCAAGAGGAGCTTGAAGAAAGTAAGGTAGATGGTAAAATTTTTGTTGAGCACATAGCTTATGCAGGAGTTAAAATTTATATTAAAGATGTTTATTATGAGCTATCAAGAGATTATAATAATGTAACTTTTGAAGAGGATGATAATGTTATTAAGATGGTAGCTTATGTTCCTTTTAAACCTTAGATAGGTTTAAAATTAAGGAGGTGCTTTATGGATATTAATGGTGCATCTGAAGTTGCAAAGGTAATTACACAGAGTGCTTTTAAGGTTAGTGAAATTTCAAATGAAGATTTAAGGAAAAAAAAGATAAGAGAAGATAAAGATTTAAGTTTAAATCCAAATAAGAGTTATCATGTTGATTCTGAAGTAAATAGTATATATCCTACTAATGAGATAAAGGATGACAATATAAATTTTACTGTATTATCAAAGAGCAAGAGTCATGAGAAAGATACAGATGGTGTATATGATGTTAAGTTTAACGACCCAAAAATAGGAAGAAAAGTTGATATTGAAAGATAGTTTAGAGTATTTTACATGTTGATGGTTTTTTGTTTTATATTGATTATATTTATTTTTATATATTTTCATGTTTATATTAGTTTAAAGATAAAGTCTAATAGCATACTTAGGAAATTTAGAAGTGAGGTAGATAAAACTATTATTGAGATTAATCAAGCCACGGATCGTAATATAAATATTATTGAGATAAAAATTGAGAGTTTAAATAGGATTATTAAAGAAGTTGATGAGAGGATCGAAATACTAGATCAGAGATTATTAGGATTTAATTCTAATTCGATGTCAATGGGAAATAATAATTTTGGCACTAAAGGTGACTCTAGTGTTTATAAAAATAATTTAGATTATTCAATACCTACTATTGAGAAAAATATAATAAAGGAAGGATATGATATTCGCCAACAAGTTATTTCACTTTATGAACAGGGGATGTCTTTGGAAATTATTTCTAAGAAGTTGAAATTAGATTTGGGAGAAATTGAGTTGATTATTTCAATTCATAGGGGTAGTTGATGAAAAAGTGGATAGGGATAGATTTTGGGACTACAAATACGGTAGTGTCTTATTTTGACACTACTTCTAGAGTGATATTAAATGATAGAGGGGAAAGAATGACGCCTTCTGTTGTATCTTTTACAGATTCTGGTATTATTGTTGGCAGTCCTGCTAAATATCAGATATTGGTGAATCCGGATAAAACTTTTTATAATTTTAAAGTTAATATAGGTACTGGAATTTCTTATAAGGTAGGCAGTGGTTTATATAGAGCTGAGGATATTGCTTCTTATTTGCTTTTACATATTAAAAAAAATGCTGAGAAATTTTTAGAAGAAGAAGTAAGTGATGCTGTAATAACGGTACCTGCTTATTTTTCTGAAGTGCAAAGAAGAGGCATAGTAGAAGCTGCAAGTCTTGCAGGTTTGCATTGTAGAGCAATACTTAATGAGCCAACAGCAGCTGCTATATCTTATGCTTTTGAAAAGCAAGTAGAAGGGTCGTTTCTTGTTTATGATCTTGGTGGTGGTACTTTTGATGTTACTCTTTTAGAAAAACAGGATGATACTTATACTGTTCTATCAATTAAGGGTGAAAATAGGCTTGGCGGAAATAATTTTAACGAAAAAATAGAAAGAGATGTTTTAAATAGTTTTAGAACAAAATATCCTGATATTAATTTGGATGATGTTGTTCTTCTCGAGCAAATAAGAGACAGAATTGAAGAAGCTAAAAAGAATTTATCTATTATGAATGAAGTTAGTATTGTATTGCCTTTTCTTAATGGTGAACATTTAGAATATAAACTTAAAAGAGATGATTTTGAGTCTATGATTAATGAATTCATAGACAAAACCATTAATCTTACTAATGATTGCATTTCTGATTCAGGGGTTAACCCTGAGAGTATTTCAAAAATAGTACTTTCAGGAGGTTCAACTAGGATTCCTTTGGTTAAGCAGAGATTAAGGGAAGCTTTTCCTAAAATTGAGGTTTTAGATTCTTTAAATCAAGATGAGGTTGTCTCAAGTGGGGCAAGTATTCAAGCTTTTAGTTTGTTAAATAATAATGCTCTTATTAATTTTAAAGATGTAACACCTTATTCTCTTGGAATTGAGACTTGCAACGATGGATTTTTTACTTTAATTAAGAGAAATACTCCGTTGCCAGCTTGTGAGAGAAGAATTTTTACAACAACTAATGATTGTCAAGAAGAGATTGAAATACATGTACTGCAGGGAGAACATAGAAAGTCTTCTTTAAATTATTCTATAGGTAGATTTTTCTTTAGCAATATACAAAAAGCTTCAAGGGGTATTCCAAAGATAGAGATACTTTTTAGTTTAAATGAGAGTGGTATCTTAAATGTTGCTGCAATGGATTTAGATACTAATATTTCTAAATCCATTGAAATAAGGATAACTAGTTCTTATAATAGTAGCGTACAGGGAAAGGAAGGTATTATTGCTTTTGAAGAGATTGATTCTGATACAATGCTAGATGATTAGTTTTATGGGTTACTACTTATTATAGTCTATATATTATTTTACCAATTATGCTATTTATATTTATAAATCCATACTCTCTGGAGTCAAGGGAAACTTGTTTATTTTCTCCTATAACTAGGTAATAATTTTTTGGAATTGATGTATTCTTTAACATGTCCAAATGTTTTTCTTTTATATTGAAATTTAAATTATCAATACTTATTATATTTTTTTGTACTCTTGTGAAGGGTTCTCCTGGTATAGCGAAAATTTTTTTAACTGACGCTTTCCTTGTTATGGGATCTTTAATAATTACCATATCGTTTTTTTTAGGTGTATTCCATAGAACCATGTATTTTCCTCTGTTGCCTAGTTTTATTCCATATGCTAAGTTGTTACTTATTATCCAATTTTTTTCTATAAGTATAGGCAACATTGAAGAACCTTTGACTAGGTAAAAGGATAGAGGCAATTTAATAATTATTAACAATAATAATAGAGCTAGCATAATAGAGGCTATCTGGTGTTTATATATTTTTATTATAGTTTTAAGAATTTCCATTAAATGCTTTTTAAGAAATAGATATTTCTAGTGTATAATAAGGCATATTATGATTATACCAAAAAAGGGACAGAATCTAGGGAAAAGAAATAAAAATTTTTTGTTTAGTAAAACCACTAAAGGTGATTTTGAATTAAAAGATTTTAGTAATATTGCCAATCTGAGTAGAAAGAAAAGTAATAAATCTTTTCGATTTATGAATTTTTTTAAAAAACCTTTTTATATAATTAAATTATTTTTCAATTTAGTTAAGTATAGAACAATAAATATTAAGCGTTATAAATATCAATATTCTTATAAACATGTTGGACTTAAGCTGGAAAATCCTTTTAGTGTTAGTCTTGGGTTTAATTTTATTTTTAGATTGAATGCCTTAATCTTTGTTTTAATTTTAGTCTTTTATTTAGATATTTTTTCGTATTACGGTTCCTATATTTTTCTAAATAGACTTAGTTTTCCCAAGGATTATTTTATTGATACTTTTTTATACTATAGCGATCAAGATTTCAATCAGATCAATAATGACATATTTGCAGCAAATGGAGATAACTATGAAGGATTAAAAAAGCCTTTGATTTTAAAAGTTGTTGAGCACAAAATTAAACCAGGAGAAACACTTTCTCATGTTGCCTCTAGGTATAACATAACAAGTGAAACTTTAATCTCTTACAATAATATTAAAGATGTAAGGAATATTAGGCCTAATTTAGTAATTAATGTGCCTAATATGAAAGGAATTCTTTATACTGTTGAGAGGAATGATTCTTTATCATCAATTGCAAAGAAATATAACACTAGCAAAGTAGATATTCTTGATGCTAACAATCTTGATAATGAGGTACTCTCTTTAGGTCAAAAGCTCTTTATTCCGGGAGGGAGAATGCCTAAGGAGACACTTAGAGATGCTTTGGGAGAAACTTTTCTTTTTCCAACTCAAGGAGTTATTACCTCTGGTTATGGATATCGTCCGGATCCCTTTACTAGGGTTATTAGTTTTCATAATGGGATTGATATTGCAAATGCGGCTAATACACCCATTGTGGCAGCAAAGGAGGGCATTGTAGTAACAACTGGGTTTAATGCGGGAGGGTATGGAAAATATATTGTTATCTCGCATAATCATGGCTTTCAGACTCTTTATGCTCATTTAGGTTCTTTTGCGGTTAAAGTTGGTCAAAGAGTTTCAAGGGGACAAGTGATAGGACATATGGGGAGCACAGGGTATAGCACGGGAAATCATTTACATTTCACTATTTTTAAAAATGGAAAAACAGAAAATCCTATGAAGTATCTTAGATAGATTAGTGATACTTTGATATATTCACTTTTTTTAATATTTGTATTAGTTTTTTCCCTTCTACTAGGTCAATTAATCTACCTTCAATTATTTGTTTAGCTTTAGCAGAAAATATGGCTGGTGCTATGCAGAGTCCTTTTAATTTATTTTCTTTAGTTTTTGAAATAAGATCTTTTAAAAATAATTCTCCTAGAATCTCTTGTTCTGTCCTAACAAATCGGACTATTAAATTTTCTTCCCATTGATTATTTGCAAGTTGAAAATTTATGTCTATAAATTGAGAAGTTACTTCATTTGTCTTTGCGTCTCTTATTTGGAACTTATTTTTATAAAGTTTAAGGATAATTTCACTAGCTAATTTTTCAAATTTTTCTTTTGAACTTTTAAGATATGTTCTAAGTGATAGATTTTCGCTTAGCCTTCTACTAAATTCTAGTTTTTCGTTGATTTTTTTATAGTTTGAGTCTACTCTTTCAACTTGAATAAAAACATCGGTTGCTTTTTGATAGTTTTCAGATTCTATGTAAAGCTCACCTAGTTTATAAAAGAGTTCAAGGAATATTTTTTTAGGCAAATCAGGTTTTACTTTAATTAGTTCTTTAACATTTTCTTCTAAGTTTTCCAGGTTATTATTTTTTGCATGAATTTCACACTCAATTAAAAGAGATTCGTATGTCATTCCGTCTCTGTGTTTTAGTTTATCTGCAATTTCAAGAGCAAGGCGATCTTGATTGAGTTGAGATAGGCATTTAGCATAAATTAAAAGAGCATTGACATCATTTTGTATGTAATTTTTTATGTTATTAAATATCCCAACGGCTTTATGATAATTTTCCATATGAAAAAGAACTATTCCTATGTATTTTAAAGCTTGATGATTATTTTTATCAAATTTGTATATTTTTGTGAGATAATGGAGAGCTTCTTTGTAATAGTCGTTTCTGAGGAAAGCTATTCCAAGATAATAGTTAACATCTGTATCATTCTTTTTTATTGCATAGGCCTTTTTAAGGAACTCTAATGCTTCTCTATTAAAATTTCTCTCAAGATTATAAAAACCGTAGCTTAAAAAAGCTTTAAGAGAGTCTATATCTTGGCTTATAGGATTTTTTTCTATAAGTTGACATAATTTTTTAGCATATTTAATTCCATTCTCAGAATCTTTATTGTCATAATAATAATTGTTTAAAGTTTGAAGAGCTCTTATTTCATTTGGATTTGTTTTGAGCATATTCATAGCTTTTTCTATTAATTTTTTTGTTCTATCTGACTTGTTATCATGTATACCTTTTTCTCTTATTTGTGTAGTTTTTATTGCAAGCTTGAAAAATAAAAATACCAAAAAAGATACTGTAAATGAGGAAACTATTATGAATAATGGTAACACCTAAATTTCTCCTAAACTTATATTTAGTAATATCATATGAAAAATATAAAACATAATCAAAGTGTTTTTATTTTGAATAAAAACTAGATATAAGTTGAATATAATTCAACTTATATTATATTATAATTATTATTCATAAATTTGTTTTTGTAAAAAAACAAAAAGGTTGGAATTCTTGAAAGGGTTTTTAGCAATAAGGCTTTCTAATAAAGAGTATTTTTCAGTTTTGGACTTGGAAGATAGTTCTGTAAAAAAAGTGGTATTGGGTAAGCTTGTAGATGAAACTAATGTGAAGTTGGATTTTTACATTAGTAAGGCTGAAGATTTTTCTAATCCTGTTCTTGTCGGGTCTTTTTTCTTAGATAATCTTAAAGAAGAAAGTTCGGATATAAATGTTTATTTTAGAATGGATTCTACGATGCTTTATGTTTATGGTGAGTGTGATGGGATTGAGAGTAAATCTAAGTTTGATTTGAGCTTGGTTAATCTTGATGTAGATTCGGTTGAGCTTAGTGATTCTGTTGAGGATAGTCAAGTTGAAGATGTACTTGTTTCTGGTTCTGGTGATTTAGAGTTTGAGGATATCTCTGCTGAAAATTTAAACAGTGATTTTGAGCAAGATAAAGATAATTCTTCCTTGGATATCTTAGATGATGTTGATGATTTGCCTAATACAGAGGACTTAAATTCTTTAAGTGAAGAGAGTTTTGTTAATGAGGGTAATTTAGATATATCTAATTCATTAGACAAAGGTGAGGACACATTTAGTGCTTTAGATTTTGATTCTAACCTTAATTTAGAAGAGGTGGATGATAATCTTAATAGAGACACCTTTGAGAATGGGAATGATGAGGTGGGTAGGGAGCTTCTTAATTTTGTTAATGATGGGGATAATGTAGAAAGAGATGGGTCTGGTTTAGATGATTTTCCCTCTGAAGCTAGTGATGTTAGTTTTGATTCTGATAATAATGTTATGAAATTCATTGAGGATGAAGATATTGATTTTAGTAGTGTTAATGTAGCCAGTTTTAAAGATTCTTATTCTGATGATTTGAGTGTTGATGATATTATTGCAGATATTGATAAAGGGTTGGGAGATAGACCGGCTGATGATGTTGTTTTAGATACTAGCAAAGGCTTGGGTATGGGTATTGAGGATGATCAGTTAGATTCAGATTCAAAGGAAGGTTTTATGCAAACCTTTATGCTTTATTTAAGTCTTATTTCTTTATTTCTGTTGATATTTTTTTCATTATTTTTGATTTTTTCTAAAGTTTTAAATCCTAGAAATTTGAAAATTTCTTATCATTATGTATGTGAGGAAGAAAAAGTTAAAAAGCATGAAAGAAGTGATTATGTTTAAGAAAGTATTTTTTTTATTCAGTAAATCTGTTTTTATTTTTTTGTTATTAAGTTTATTATCTTGTTCTTTTGAAAGAAAATCTTTGAATGGAAGTGTGGTACAGAGGAATTTGGATCATTTTGATTTAAATCATTTAAACTGGTTATGGAATTTTGATTATGAGAAACAAAATTTTGATGAATATTTTGGTATAGATTCAAGTTCGTATGTGTATGTTGCCTATCTTTTTAGGAAAATAGGATATGAAGAAAAATTTAGGGAATATATGCTTAAAGCAATAGAGACTGGTAATGATATTGTATCACAATTTGCTGGTGTTAGGCTTCTGGAATACCATAATGCAAGAAGAGAATATTATGAGGCTGAACTTATTGGACGGAAGCTTTACAAAAAATATGAAGACAATAAGTATGTTGTATTGGGATATTTTAAAAGTCTTTATTGGCAAAAAAAGAATGATGAGGCTCTTTTAGTTTTAAATAAACTGGATAAAATGAATTTTTTAGAATCTCAGCTGAATGAGAATATTTTATTTAAAGCTGTTCTTTATTTTAATATTGCGGATATTAATGAATCATTGGTTTATTTTAGAAAGTTATTTGAGGATTTGCCGGCAGGTTATTTACATGTAAGGGCTCATGATTATCTTATTTTGGATGAGAGATTTGGACGCCTGAGTAAGAGTTTTTTAAATCTTGTTAGGTTTAAAGCCCTAGTTGCTAATGGGAAACTAGAGAGTGCAATAAATACATTAAGTAATGATTTTAAGGAATATTATAATAATTTTGTATTTTTAAATGATGTTTATAAGGTTTTTTTGGCTTCAGGGCGCATAGGCAAGGCGTTATCTTTTTTTAGTAATTTGAATAGTGTTTATAAGGAATACTATTTGGGACTTATAAACTTAAGATTAAAAACGGCAAATGGGTTGCATAGTATAGTTGGGTATATAGAAAATAGTTCTTTAGAAAATAAATCTTATAGGCTTGAAATGCTTAATGAGATTTTTAGCAATTTGATATTTACGCAGAATGCGAGGAATTATTTTTCACAAAACATAGCTAGATTTTATACGAATAGAGATAGCAGTAATCCTGTATTTATTAGGATATTGGATGAATATATTTTAGAGGCTATTCAACTTGAGGATTATGATAATTTATATGCGCTCTATCGTAATGGTAAAGGTGTACTTGATGGTGTTGTTTTATCTAGGCTTGCCTTTATTAATGCAAGACTTATATATCATAAATTGATTAAGGCTAAATCAGAGAGTGAGTATGGCGAGCTCTTACGATCTTCGATTCAATATAACAAGGCGTCTTATTCTTCTTTTATGAGCAAATATTTATTGGATCAAAACATTGATGATTTTTTTGAAAATAATTTAGATATTGATTATGAGCAGTCTGATTATGAAAGTTTCCTAGAGGGCTTTTTGAGATTTAATCTGCATGCTTATGTTGGCGCTTTTGTTGCGGATGATTTTAAGAATGGGTATAGATTTTCACCTAATTTTTACCGTGAGCTTTATGATGAGCTTATAAGGCATGAATATTATTATGAAGCTACACTTGTTATTAATTATCTTGTAAAGCAAGATAATTCAGCTTTAAATAGAGATGATTATAAGCGTCTTTATCCTTATTTATATAGTTCTTTGGTGAAATATTGGTCAAAGAGACGAATGCTTGAGTCTAGTCTTGTTTTCTCTTTAATAAAGGCCGAGAGTAGTTTTAAAAGAGATGCTGTATCTAGGCCTGGTGCTGTTGGACTTATGCAAGTTATGCCTTCAACGGCAGTTGATATATCTAGAGAGATTAAATACTATGATTATGATTTGAAGCAACCAAAAGATAATGTGATTATAGGAACTTATTATTTAAAAAAAAGAATAGGAACAATAGGAGATGTTTATAAGGCTCTTGCATCTTATAATGCTGGTATTGGCAATGTGCGTAAGTGGGACCAAGCTTATGGACATATGCCTAAGGAACTTTTCATTGAGGCAATCCCATTTGGTCAAACTAGGAATTATGTTAAGAAAATATTAGTTTATTCTGTATTGTATGATGCTTTATATGAGGGTAAAGGCATAGATTCTGTGGTAGAGTATATTGTGGGTAAATTTCCTAAGGGAGCCTAGATTGTTGAGAACTAATGGTTAATCTTTTTAAGATTATTATTTTAGGAATTATACAAGGAATTACTGAGTTTTTGCCTATATCTAGTTCAGGCCATTTATTACTTTTAAAAAAGTTCATGGGTCTTGAAATTCCAATAGTATTTGATATTTATTTGCACTTTGCAACTGCTTTGGTTGTAATGATTTATTATCGAGGGCGAATATTAGAGCTTTGTCTAAGTTTAGTAAGATTTTTTTTAAGAAAAAATACTGTATTGGATTTAGAGAATTTGAAGGTAATATTACTTATATTAACGATTACTTTTATCACAGCGTTTATTGGTATTTTTATAGGAACATTTGAAGGAATATTTACTCTTAATATAGTTTTACTGAACTTTGTTTTAACGGGTATTTTATTGTTATTACTTGAATCTAGGCTTTTGATTTTTGACTTTAAAAATAATGTTCTCTTTTCAGGGATTTTTATTGGGGTGATGCAGGGAATTGGTGCAATGCCAGGTATTTCTCGTTCAGGAATTACAATTTTTGCCTCAATTTTTCTTGGATTTAGCAGGCCAAAAGCATGCGAGATTTCATTTTTATCTTTGATTCCTATTGTATTTGGGGGTTTATTTTTGAAGCGAAAGGAGTTATTTGCTTTGAATATGGTTTTTAATATTTTTGAAATAAACTTAGGAGCAGTTATTGCTTTTGTTATTGGACTATTTTCAATAAGTTTATTTGTCAGGATACTCAAAGGAAGCAAAACTTATTATTTTTCAGCTTATTTATTTGCTCTCTCAAGTGTGGTTTATTTCTTTTTTTAATTTTAATAGAGTGAATAGTGTATGAAGAATTTTTATCAGTATTTTCAATTTTTGTTTTTTTTTATGTTGGCTATTATATCATTTTCTCTTTGTGTAGCATTAACTCCCATAGGGAATATATTTGTATTTTTTATTTTTAACTTAATAGGGCAAATGTTGCTAAATACTTTCTCATTTCTGTCATTTTATTTAATACTTTATCCTCTTGTAAATTGGTATGTTTATAAAAACAATATGCTTAGTAAGAGATTTATATTTAACTGGAACTATACAGTTATTTTATTTTTTACGCTAACATTTTGGTTAAAAATTAATTCTAAGCTTGAAGGTTCTAATGTTATTAATTGGTTTTTGAGTAATTTTGGAATAGTTCTTGGTAATTTTTTTATTTTTCTTGTTTTAATTTTAGAATTTATTATTTGGATTTATTTGAATTATGTCTTTTTCAAGAATACTAATTTTATACTAGATACGGTTCAGTTTTTAGGATTTAAGTTTAAAATCTTGTTTGAAAGTTTGTTTGCTTATTTTCCTTTTTTAAGCTCTTTAAGGGTTAAAAAAGACATTAAAGTATATGAAGATTTTGATAATGATTTGGATAAAAATGAACCTTCTAGTGAAAGGGATAATATTATTAATGGGGAAGAGTATCAAGCATTGTGGTCTTTTAATACATTTTTAAGACAGTCTAATAAACCTTCTAGTGTGAATTTAGATAAAACTGTTTTTGACCAGTCAAAGGGATTGGATAAGACATTATTAGATGAAAGACTAATGGAAAATCAAGATTTGCAAGATGCTCAATATGATTTAGATAGTGATGAATCTCGGTATAAACCGTTGTCAAAGTTTGATAGTAATAAGCTTGTAGCTAGTGGAAAAATTAAGGCTAGTGATATAAGGCATAAGGGAATAATAGATAGTATTGCTAAAGTTTCAGGTGAAAATTTATTAGCAAATAGAAACAATAGTGACTATTTTATAGATATTTCTGTTTTTGATAAAAGAGAGCCCAAGAGTGAGACAGAAGACATTGAGTATGAGAGAGAGATTCAAAAACAATCAATGATTTTACAGGAAACTTTTAAAGAATTTAATATTAATGCTAAGCTTATTGATGTTATTAAAGGCCCTGTTGTTACTATGTATGCTGTTCGTCCCGACAAGGGTATTAAGCTTTCAAGGATAACTTCTATATCGGATAACATTGCCCTAAGGCTTGCAGCAGTTAGAGTTCGGATTATCGCACCAATACCTGGCAAAGAAGCTGTAGGGATTGAAATTCCTAATAAAAGACGTGAGTTTATTTTAATCTCAGAGATAATAGATAGTAAAGAATTTAGAGATAATTTCAAAATTCCTTTTGCACTTGGTAAAGAAATTAGTGGAGGTAATGTTGTTTTTGATCTTGTTAATGCTCCTCACCTTTTAATAGCAGGTGCTACTGGGGCTGGTAAGTCAGTTTGTGTTAACTCGCTTATTGCTTCTATTCTTTTTTCTAAGTCACCAGATGAAATTAAACTTATAATGATAGATCCTAAAATAGTTGAACTTAAGCTTTTTAATGATATTCCACATTTGCTAACTCCTGTTATTACTGATGTAAATAGAGCTTTAGAGGCTCTTCGTTGGTGTCTTGATGAGATGGAGAGAAGATATGTACTTCTTGATAATTTTCTTGTCAGAGATATTAATGCTTATAATAGAAAAATAATAGAAGAGGGATTAAATGAAGTCCCTTTGCCTTATCTTGTAATTATTATTGATGAATTTGCAGATCTTATCCTTTCTGCAAGAAAAGATTTGGAGAATTTAATTTCTAGACTTGCAGCTATGGCTAGGGCTGTTGGAATACATTTGGTTCTTGCTACTCAAAGACCGTCTGTTGATGTTATTACGGGAGTAATAAAGGCTAATTTTCCTTCAAGAATTTCTTTTATGGTAGCTAGTGCTATGGATTCAAGGATAATTCTTGGAACTTCAGGTGCTGAGAAGCTTTTAGGAAGAGGGGATATGCTTTATGTTAGTCCTACTACTCCTTTCCCTCAAAGAATTCAAGGTGGATTTTTGAATGAAAAGGAAGTTTACAGATTAGTTGAAGAGGTGAAGAAATTTGGCGCTCCAAATTATATTGATGATGAGATATTTATTGATAGTGTAGGTGAGGCAGATAAGGTAGCTCTTGACCCTTCAGATGAACCTATGTTTGAAGAAGCTCTTGAGATTGTTCGTTCTACTAAGAAGGCCTCTGCTTCCTATCTGCAAAGACGACTCAAAATAGGGTACAATAGAGCTGCAAGGATTATTGAACTTATGGAAGAGATGGGATATGTAGGTCCTATAAAGGGCTCAAAACCACGAGATGTCTTTATTTAGTTTAAAATAAAAGAGAGATATTCAATGTAGAATATCTCTCTTTTATTGTCTTCCAATTTTTTGTTTTAATTTTCTGACTTTTTTAGCTTGTTTTCTTTTGAATGCTTTTTCTTTCTTCACTCGAATGGTGGACGGCTTCTCATAGTATTCTCTTCTTTTCCATTCTCGAATTATTGCTTCTTTCTCAATCATTCTTTTAAAACGTTTCAATGCTTTTTCTAGACCTTCATTTTTGTCCACATTGACAGTTACCAAAAAATCACCCCCTTTATTACTCTATTCTTTTAATATGATTGATTATTCTATTTTTGTCAATAAGCATGTGTTCTAAGAAGAAATCTGGATTTATAGCAACTCCATTAATTCTAACTTCAAAGTGTAGATGAGGTCCTGTTGAAATTCCTGTGTTTCCAACATGTCCAATATATTCTCCTGTGTGAACTATTTTGTTTTCTGTAACTCCAAATTTTGATAGATGTAAATAAATTGTAAATACACCCGGTAAGTGTTGAATAATTACAGTTTTTCCAGTAATTTCCCTATCTCTTGCAAATACTACTTTCCCTCTGCCAGCTGCGAAAATAGGTGTTTTTTCTCTTTTAAAAGTCGCATAATCTTTACCGTTATGCATTGTGAGTTTTGATATTTTTTTATTGTCTTGCATATAAATTCTTTGGTCTCCATAAGGACTGCTTATTCTATATTGGTCTTTGATAGGGTGAACTAAGGTATCGTAGTGGTATATTGTTGTGTCTCCTATGTTTCCAATTATATTCCATAATATGAGAGCTTGTTCTTTGGCTTTTGCTGACTTTTGACGCTTAAAAAGTGTTGCTTTTTTTTTATCTAACTTGACAGTTGTTTTTTTAAATTCGAATTTTTTTATTTCTATTTCCTTGATGTATTTTTTATTCTCAAATTCTATTTCAATTTCCCTTATTCCTTCTTTAATCATTGGTGTAATTCCTAGTAGAGCTATATGATATGTTTTGTTATCTACTTTAAATTTAAAGGGATAAGAGCTTAAAATAGGCTTTTTATTATTACTTAATAGGGATAGTTTTTTAAAATTTTTGTTGCTTGCAAAGTAAGTGCATTCTCCTTGAAAAACTTCTCTTTTATAACAACCCATTAATGCAGTATCATTTGCTACATTAATATTGAATAAAATAATGAAGCTCATAAGAATAAAGCTTTTTATGCTAAGCATTAATTTACTCTCTTTTTAATGTCCATAATTTTTAGAATTTTATCACTTTGATTGTAGAAATCTTCGCTAACTGTGAATATTATATCTATATTTTGTCCATCTTTAATCCCGAGCTCTTGAATATTTTTAGTACCGTTAAAGTAAATAGCTCTGTAGTAGTCTTGATTATTTTTAATTTTCATGCTTATATGTTTTGAAGTCCCATTTTTATCAATTGTTCTGAGATCTTGAACGGATACATCTTCCATGGTTAAGATAAATTCTCTAAATCCATGTCCGTAAGGTTCAAATAAGTCAATTATTTTTAAAAGCTCTTCTTTTTTAAAGTCTTTGGGTATAATGGCATCAATGAGTATGGAGTCTTCACGTAAATCATTGTATTCTATTTCTTCAAGAGCATGTTCAAGTTTTTTAATGAACTCATTTAGCACATCCTCATAAAGCGTAAAACCAGCGGCCGCTTTATGACCTCCAGAATTTATTAATAAAGAGCATGGTATCATTGAGATTAAATCTTTTGAATTGATTTTATTGTTTGATCTTATAGAACCTTTAATTATATTGCCTTGTTTTGTCAAAAAAACAGCAACTTTTTGATAGTAAGAGGACAGTCTTGTTGCCATTCTAGAACTAATACCCTTTGGAGTATGTTTGTCATAACATACAATGAATTTATCATTTTTGAAAATGGTATTCTCGTTATGTGTATTCCAAGAGATATCTTCCTTTTGTTTTCTTAAAGTGTTTATATTTTTAATTTCTTTAAACTTGTTTTCTATGTTATTAATGTCTTCGTTTAATAAAAATTTAATTGTAATATCTGCTTTTTCAAGCCTTCCTGTTGAATTCAATATAGGAGCAATCTTAAAAGCTATATCTGATGAGTTTATTATTGGCTTTGTTAATAAGTTAGCATCTTTTAGTAAACAGTTAATGGGAATTCTCTCTTTTAGTGCAATTTCTTTAAGTCCCTCTTTTACAACTATTCGATTTTCATTAATAATTGGCATATTATCAGCAATGGTTCCTATTGCAACAAATTTAAGATTTTTAAGGCATTTTTTTAGTAAATCTTTATTTATTTCAAATAAGATGTTATAAAAAACATAATATAGCTTGTCTTTGATATGAGTTTCTTTATATTTAAAGTACTTTATAATTTGAATGAGTTCTTTTAGTGTTTTTTTAGCAAATTTTGGATATTTTCTTATAAAATCTTCACTAATATCAATTGTTTCAATATCTATTTTTTGATTAAAGAATTCATTTAAAAGTTGATTTTGTTCATTTTTGTTAAATACGATTATGTATTTGTCTTTTGAAAATGCTTCTAGCTTATTGATATTAATTTGTAGGTCATTATTGCTTTCTAGTGAGAGATGTTTTTTTAAAATGTAGTTATTTATCTCTATTGCATCAAGAACAATTTTATTACTCATTTTTTCTAAAAATAAAAACACAATGTTTTTGTTATAAAGATTGGTGGTGGATAGATAGAAGGCAAGACATGCTTTAAAGCTAACATAGCATCCAGCTATTTCTTTAAATGGAGATAAATCGCCTTTTAAATGGGGATTAATAATAATAATTTCTGTGTCAAGCTCTTTGTTGGGAAGATGGTGATCTGTAATAATTACTTCTATATTTTTTGATCTTGCATAATTTGCTTCTTCAATATTAGAAATACCACAATCAACGGTAATTATTATTGATATTTTATCTTCATGAGCTTTGTCAATTAGTTCTTTTGTAATGCCATAAAATTCTCCATTAGAGGGTATCTTGTATGTTACATTAAGACCAAAATCTTTAAGTGTTTCATACATTATGATTGTAGCCGTGATTCCGTCAGCGTCTTTGTCTCCAAAGATTAATACATTTTCATTCTCTTCAATAGCCTCATTTATTCTATAAATGAATTTATCTATGTTTTTGAGTAGGAAAGGATTATGCATTAAATTTACACTATCTTCAATAAAGAACAAAAAGTCTTCTTCCTTGATTTCTCTTCTCATGAGCAGTGTTGCTTCAAGGAGGCTAATATTATATTTCTTTGTAATATTTATTATGTCTTCTTTTTTTATATCAATTTCTTTTTTTTTCCAAATTTTCATTTCTTGTTTCCAGTTTGTTTTATTTAGAGTAATGTTTTTTCAAATTCTGCATTTATTTTATTTTTTATCATAAATTCAATAAGTGCTTTTGATTTACTGGGTAAATCTATGAGTAAGGAAGAACTTATATTCTTTTGAATTGTATCTTTTAAATATTTAAAACTTTCTGTATTAATATAGTGATTTTTGTTACTAGTACAATTTATGCAATTAAAACCATTAATATGCGTGTCATAATGATAATTATTTTCTATTTGTTTATTACATGTGAAACATGAATTTGATAAATAGAGAAAGCCTTTTATTATTAAAAATCTTATCTTGTATTGTAAGTCAACTAAATATGCTTTTTCCATAGTTGAAGTGTTAAGAACATCTGTAGCTTTTGTGAATAACTCAAAACATTCTCCGTCGTCAAAACTTAAATTAATTAATTTTAACCAAAGATTAATGATTATTAGTTTTTCATAAGTTAGATCTTTTAAAATAAATTCTTCGTCATTGACTTCTATTATTTTACATAAATTATTTTCTTTTACGATCTCAAAATTGGCCTTCACTAACGTATTAATGTTTGATTTAAATTTTTTTATGGTGGAACTGTAAACAATTGTATTAATGATTCCTTTTGGATGAAATAAACTTAAAAAATAATAATTCTTTTTATGATATGAAGTTATTATGATAGCATTAATTTTATTAAACTGCATTATACATTATTGTATAATAAAAGAATTCAATATTAAATGAATTTTCATAAAAATTTTCTTTTGTTATAATTGAGCTTAAGGAGATTTAATCTTTTATGGAAGAATTAAAAAACACTGACTCTAAGGGGAAAAAGCATTCAAATGATTCTGCTGCCATTTTACCTCATTTTGATAAGCCTGTAAGAGTGCCTTTAATTGCAGTTCCATCACACCCTATATTCCCGGGTATGTTTATTCCGATTATTATAGTTTCTGATACTGATATGAAAGCTGTTGATTATGTTAATAAGGGCAATGGTATTGTCTCCTTATTTGTTTTGCGTGATAAGTTTTTAGAAAAAACTGGAAATAAGAGCGATAAAATAGCTATCAATTATAAACGGGATGTTTATTCTGTTGGTATTACTGCTAAGATAGTGAAAAAAATTAATCTTCCTGATGGTGGATATAATATTTTTGTTTCAACTATTGACAGGGTTAAGTTTGTTAAGGTTGTTCTTAATGAAGATTTTCCAATAATTGAGGTTGAGTATTTAAAGCAGATTCCAGTTAAGAAAGATGATTTACAGTCAAAGGCAATCTATAGTAGCATTTTGCTTAGGACAAAAGAAATATTTTCACATAGGAAGATGCCGGAAGTTCAGTTAAATATGGTAAACATTGAGGATAAGGGTCGATTATGTGATGTTGTAGCAGGAATGATTTCATCTTCAAAAGAATCTCATCAAGAAGTGCTTGAGACTTTAAGTATAAAGGATAGACTTAAAAAGGTTTTAGAATTAATTTATGAAGAATTAAATTTAATTGAAATTCAAAATAAAATTACTAGGGGTATTCAGGAAAAGTTAGAAAAACAACAAAAAGAATTCTTTTTAAAAGAACAACTTAAAGCTATTAAGGCTGAACTTGGTTTAGGAGATGATAAGAATAGTTATTTTGTGAAACTTAAAGCTAAAATAAACTCTTTGGCATTAAAGGGTGAAGCTTTAGAAGCAGTGGAGAGGGAACTTGAAAAATTTTCATTTCTTGAGACAAATTCGTCAGAGTATATTGTGGTTAGAAATTATCTTGAACTTATTACTAATCTTCCTTGGGGAGAGTCTAGGATTGATTTTGATAAATTTGATTTACAGAAAGCAAAAAAGATTTTAGATAAGACACATTATGGAATGGGGGAAGTTAAAGATAGGATTATTGAATATATTTCTGTTCTTAAATTAAGGAAATCTCAACGAGGAGCTATTATGCTTTTAGTTGGACCTCCTGGAGTTGGTAAAACTTCAATAGGGACAGCTATTGCTAAGGTTCTTAAGACAAAATTTTTCAGGTTTTCTGTAGGTGGTATGAGGGATGAATCAGAGATTAAGGGACATAGAAGGACTTATGTTGGTGCTTTGCCAGGAAAGATTATTCAGGGATTAAGGATTACAAAGACAAATTCTCCTGTTTTTTTAATAGATGAGATTGATAAAGTTTCATCATCTAATTATGGTGATCCATTTTCAGTTCTTCTTGAAGTTTTAGACCCTGAACAAAATATTAATTTTAGAGATCATTACCTAGACTTGCCTTTTGATATTTCTAATGTGTTTTTTATTTTGACAGCTAATTCTGTTGAGACAATACCTAATCCTTTATTAAATAGAATGGAAGTAATTCAGCTTTCAGGATATGTTGATGATGAGAAAATAGAAATAGCAAGAAAATATTTAATTTCTAAGGTTTTAAAGGAGAATGGAGTTAGTAAAGATTCTTTAAAATTTCAAGGTTCAGCTCTTGTTCAGATTGCTAGAGAATATGCAAGAGATAATGGGCTTAGAAATTTTGAAAAGTATATAAAGAAGATTGTAAGAAAAGTTGCAAGAAAGCTTGTTGAGGATGAATCTATTAAATCTTACCAAATATCTAAGGAAAATTTGGAAGAATATATTGGTGTGCCTGTGTTTAGAAAAGAAGAATTTTTAAACAAGGCTATGTCTCCAGGTATGGTAATGGGTCTTGCTTGGACAAATTATGGAGGTTCAACCTTGATAATTGAGACTGTCAAAACGGAAGCCAAGTCTTCTGGGATTAAATTGACAGGTAGACTTGGCGATGTTATGAAGGAATCTGCAAATATTGCATTTACTTATGTAAACAGTATTAGAAATAAAATTAAGATAGACAAGTCTTTTTTTGAGAAGTATATGATTCACTTACATATACCAGAAGGTGCTATTCCAAAAGATGGGCCTTCTGCTGGTATTACTATTGCCAGTGCTTTTATATCACTGGCTCTTAATAAAGCTGTTAGACCTCATTTGGCTATGACTGGAGAATTATCATTAACGGGAAATGTAATGGCCATTGGAGGATTGAGAGAGAAAATAATCGCGGCTAAGCGAAGTGGAGTTGAGCATGTTATTATTCCTATAGCAAATAAAGTGGATCTTGACGAAATACCTATTAACATTAAGAATGGAATAAATTTTCATCTAGTCAATAATATGAATGAGGTTATTAAATTATTATTTTAAGTATTATGTTGAGTTCTATTACTTTATAATGTTGTTTTTTCACTTACTATCTTTAATGCTTTAATTTTAGGCTTGAAGAGATAAATAAGTAATGGGAGTAGTGTGAGTGAAGCAAGAGAAGTTGTTAGCATTGTAAAAGCTATGATGGCGCCAAGTGTTGCGATTATTTTATAAGTAGAAAATATTAATGTTAAGAATCCTATACCTACTGATATTGAATTTGCAAAAATTCCATTAAATACATTGGGAATTGATTCAAGTAAAGCCTTTTTATAATCGTTAATTTTTTGATAATTTAATTTGAATGCATTAAAAAAGTGAATTGAATAATCTACTCCTACACCCATACTAACGGATGCAATTGTTGCTGTTGCAGGATTTAGTGTTATACCAAAAAGTCTCATTACAGCAAAATTCAGGAATACGGACCATGCTACTGGAATTGCAATGATTATTCCAGTTTTAATTGATTTAAAGAATATCATTAGCAATATTGTTATTGCACTAAGTGTTGTAATAATATTAGTAATTTGTTCTGCTACCATAGTTTTAGATATCAATATTTTGTCATAAGCACCTGAGAAGTGATATTCATATCCTGGCATATGCTTGTTAAGTAAATTCCTTGCATAATCTGCGAAGATTTTTATTTCCTCAGTTGAATTTTTATCAATTCTTACAATAATTGATATTTGAGACCAATCGTCATTGACATACATTTTGGTCATGTTTTTAATGGAATTACTTCTGCTAATTAAAAGAATTAGCTTATTTAATATGGGTTGATTCTCAGGGAGCCTGTATTCATTCGGATTTTCTTTCTTAAATTTAAAGTTCATAAATCTTATGATACCGTTTATTGAGCTAGATTGTGTTTTATCACTAAATGCGTCAATCTTATCTGTAATTAAATCCAAATTTTTCATATTTTTTGCATTTTTAAATGCTCCAGGAGTGCCTTTGATTTCAATTTTAATGATTGAAATTCCTCCTATCTCTTTTTGCATCAAATTTAATGTTTGCTTTACGCTTGTATATTCTTGAAAATAATCTTTTTCATCAAAGTTAATTTCTATTCTTAGAAGGCCTACAATAGATATGAATAAAATAAATAGAGTTATGATAGACGATAGATATTTATTGCTTAGTATCCAATTTGTGATTTTCTGGTTTATTATTGAAAGTTTTTCAAGAAAGCTGTTTTTGGTGATTTTGCTTTTATTTATTATTTTATGTTTAAATGGAATGTAAACTAGTATTCCAGGTAATACTAATAAGGACATAATCATTCCAATAATTACTCCTGTTGCCATAAAAATTCCCATTGTTCTATATGCATGAATTGATGAAGTCATTAATGACAAAAAGCCAAGAGCTGTTGTAAGAGAGGTTAAAAGTATTGGTACTCTTAAAGTTTTTATTGTAGTAATTATTGTTTCCTTAGAAAAAGATTCTTTTTTTATTCTCTTAAGTATTCCATTTATTATGTGTACGGCATTAGCACATCCAATCGAAATAAGTAATACAATCATTGTGGTTTCTGGAACAGTAATAGGAGACCTCACAAGTCCTTTAATTCCAAAAGTCCAAGCTAATGCAAATGTTGCAATGAGTACGGGTATGAAGGCTCCTGCTATGTTTTTTACAACAAGATAAAGTGATAAAATGACTACAAGAGTAGCTAAGGGACCTAAAAATTTAAAGTCGTCAGCCATATAATTGAGTATTTTTTCTCTTACTACAAGATCTCCTGTCAAATAAAGCTTAAGTTCATCAGTTTCATATCTTTTAATTGTGGCTTCCATTTCTTCAAGTTCGCTTTTTAAGCTTCTACTAAAATTTGTTTTTTCGCTTTCTGTGGGAACAACTATAAAATAGGTTAAAGTTTCATCGTTGTTTAAGAATGTATTTTTTATAAATGATGTTGAATTTACTTTTTCTCTTATTTCATTTATTTCTTCATCTGTATAAATATCTTTTTTAAATTGTGGAAAGTAGGTAAATATGCTTGTAACAGAGTTAGGGGGTACTTTTAATATATTAGTTATATCATTTGCTACTTTATTAATTTTTTCAAAGGTTTCTTTATTAAAAATACTCTTTTTATCTTTAAATATTACAATTGTTGATAAGAGTGAATTACTTTTGTCTATGTCTATTATTCTCTCAGTTTCTTCGGTTTTTGGGATAAGCTTTAGAATATTAGAATCAAATTCTATGTTTTTCAAAAAAAAAGCTAAAAAAATAGTTATTAATGTGAAAATAAGGAATATAAGGAGTCTGTATTTAATGGTTAGTTTCTCAAAATTCATTTCTGCCTCTTTATTTTATTACTATGTTTATAAGCTTATCTTTAACCGTAATTATTTTGAGTATTTGTTTGTTTTCTATATTTTGTATAATTTTGTTATTTTTTAGTGCAATTTCCTTAAGAATATCCTCATCTGTTCCTTTACTTAGTACAATTTTGTCTCTTATTTTGCCATTGACTTGCAATACAATTTCTCTTGTTTCATCAATAATAAGACTTTGATTATATTTTGGCCATTTTGCATTCTTAAATATGCTAGAGGATTCTCCTATATACTCCCACAATTCTTCTCCTAAGTGGGGTGCAAATGGTGATAGTATGATAGTAAGGGGGTTAAATATTTCTTTATAGTTTTTATCATATTTTAAAAGTTCATTTACAAATATCATTAATGATGATATTGCGGTGTTGAAATTTAGATTTTCTATATCTTCTGTTACTTTTTTTATTGTTTTGTGAAGTTCGGATATGATTCCCCTAGGGGCTGTCTCTGTTACTAGTTCTTTATTCTTAATAGCCCAGATTTTATTTAAAAATCTAAAAATTCCAATTAGTCCTTGTGTATTCCAAGGTTTTGAATCAGTTAAAGGTCCCATGAACATTTCATAAATTCTCATTGAGTCAGCTCCATATTCATTAATAATGTCATCTGGGTTTATTACGTTTTTTAATGATTTTGACATTTTAGCAACTATTTGTTTTAATTCTTTGTTATTACTTTTGGAAAAAAATTTATTGTCTTTCTGTATGACCTCATCATTAGGAATGAGAATTCCGTTTTCATCTTGATATGCAAATGATGTTATCATTCCTTGATTTATAAGTTTCGTAAATGGTTCTTTTGTGTTAACATATCCTAAATCATATAGTACTTTGTGCCAAAATCTTGCGTATAAGAGATGTAATACGGAGTGCTCAGCACCTCCAATATAAAGATCAACTGGCATCCAGTAGTTAATTTTTTCTTTACTAGCAAATTCTTTTTCATTATTTGGGTCAAGATAGCGAAGATAGTACCAACAGGAGCCCGCCCATTGAGGCATTGTATTTGTTTCTCTCTTGTATATTTTTCCATTATATTTTACATTTACCCAGTCGTGAACTCTTGCTAAAGGAGATTCACCTGTACCTGATGGTTTATAATTTTCTATTTCTGGGAGTCTTAGAGGTAATTCATCTTCTTCTAGTGGTGTTTCATCTAGTTTCTCATCAAGTAAAATAGGAATAGGTTCGCCCCAGTATCTCTGCCTTGAAAAAACCCAATCTCTAAGTTTGTAATTAACCTTTTTCTTTCCCTTGTTATTCCTAATGAGCCATTCTATTACTCTTTCTTTTACTTCGCTAGTTTGTAGATTATTAAATTCTTTAGGTGTGTTAACAGAAACCCCATCTTCAATAAATGCTTTTTCTAGTATTTCGTTATTTCCTGTCTTTGAAACTACTTGTCTTATTTCTAAATTGTACTTTTTAGCAAATTCAAAATCTCTCTCATCATGTGCTGGAACACTCATTACAGCCCCAGTTCCGTAAGATCCAAGTACATAACTACCTATCCATATTGGGATTTCTTCTTGAGTAATTGGATTAATAGCATAGGCTCCTGTGAATAGTCCTGTTTTATCTTTTTCAAGAGAAGTTCTTTCAAGGTCGCTTTTAAGATATTCTTTATTTCTGTAATCTGATATAAGGGGTTTAAGTTCATCTTTCGTTATTTTATCTACTATTTTATTCTCTGGTGCTAGAACTAAATAGGTTACACCAAAGATTGTATCTGGTCTTGTAGTAAATACTTTAATTCTTTCTTTGCTGTCCTTTACTTCAAATTCGATTTCAGCTCCTATTGATTTTCCAATCCAGTTTTTCTGCATTTCTTTAACCGATTCAGGCCAGTCTACCTCCTTAAGGTCTTCAATTAATCTTTCTGCATATTCTGTGATTTTAAGTATCCATTGTCTTAAGGGTTTCCGTTCTACCTTGTGTAGCCCTCGTTCAGACTTTGGACCGCTAGATGTTTGTATAACTTCTTCATTTGATAATACTGTTCCAAGAGTAGGACAATACCAAACAGGCATTTCTTTTGTGTAAGCTAAACCCTTTTTATATAATTTTAGAAATATCCATTGTGTCCACCTGTAGTAGTTCTCATCATGAGTTCTAATTTCTCTATCCCAGTCATATGCAAATCCTAATGCTTTAATTTGTTCTTTAAATTTCTTAATGTTATCTTCTGTTATTTTTTTTGGATGAGTTCCTGTTTGTATTGCATAATTCTCTGCAGGAAGTCCAAAACTATCAAATCCCATTGGATGAAGTACATTAAATCCATTTAAAAGTTTATATCTTGCTAATATATCAGTTGCGGTGTAACCTTCGGGGTGTCCGACATGAAGTCCATTAGCTGAAGGGTAAGGAAACATGTCAAGAATGTAAATTCTTTTCTCTTTAGGAATACTCGGATCTTCATCAACTTTGTATGTTTTATGTTTATCCCAATAATCTTGCCATTTTTTTTCTATTTGTTTGAAACTGTATTCAGACATTTAGCCTCTCAGTGAATGAAATCGTTATTTTAAAAAATTTTACACTATTTCTACATTTTATAGCTATTTTATTGAAAAGTAAATTGATGTTTTAATTCTTTACTAACTTGAATTAATGAGGGTAAGGTTCTTTTGAATAATGCTGTGGACTGGACTTGAACCAGCACGAGCTTTCACCCACTAGCCCCTCAAGCTAGCGTGTCTACCACTTCCACCACCACAGCGTACAAACAATTATATTTTTTATTTAAAATGTTTGTCAACTTTTTGTGTTTTTTTATTCTTTATAAAAAACACAATTAAAATTATTATGGATAATGCGATAAATGCTATTAATAGTATTATTTTTATTTTAGGAAATATCATTTTAAATGATTCTCCTATTTTAAAGCTTAAAGTAAAGTAAATTGTAATTGATATAATAGCTGCAAAGAAATCAGCTAAAAGGAAATGACGAGGCCTCATGTTTCCCATTCCTGCGGATATAAATATTGCATTTCTGACACCAAATGGAATAAATCTGCCCAAAAAGAGAGTTAAACTTCCATATTTTCCATAGTAGTAATTCATTGTATCTATGAGTTTGTTAACTTTTGTTTCTTTCCTAAATAGTTTATATGCTAAAAATCTTCCTATGTAAAATGAAATTATATCGCCAATATATGCTCCCCAGAAAATTCCTAAAAATATTAAGATTGTGTATTCACTTTTTCGACTAGAAAGTATGCCACCCATTATTACTATTGCATCCTCGGAAATTGGAATGTTAAATCCCGCAAGGATAAGTAGTGTAAAGAATACCATGGGAGCATAGCCTATATTGAGATCTATAAATTCTAGTATTATATGCATAAATTTCTCGTTATTTTCTTCTTGTCTTGTATGTTAAATACAAGCTAATTAAGGTGAGATATAAAAGGTAAAAAATTATTAGCATTTTTGATATTTTTAAATAAGATTCTGGTAGCTTTATAAATATTGCCAATATTAATATTAAAGAAGTTAATATTGTTAAGGGAATTGTTAAAAGTTTAAATTCTTTGGTTTTTGACGGATAAATGAATTTAATTGGTGCGAAGCTTAAGGCAAGACATATTAGTATTATAATGAGATTTGTAGTTTGCCCTATATTGAAAATGAGATTGAAAATTATTAAGAAATTCCATAGAGAAGGAAAACCTCTAAAGAAATCATCGCTTGTTTTTGCATCTATTCTTGAAAATTGATATGCTGATGCGAATAAAATGCCAATGCAGATTATTATTTTGTATTCATCTTTTATGAAGTAGCCATAATAAAAAAATATTGTAGGAATAAATGTATAGTTTATATAATCTACAATATTGTCAAGAAGAGCACCATCAACTGTTGGGATTAATTCTTTTATCTTAAATTTTCTTGCCAATGTCCCATCAATCCCGTCAATTATAAGCCCTATAATTGTGAGTTTTAATAAAAGAGAATAATCGCCATTTACTATGGCGATTATTGAATAAAAACCAACTATTAAACCAGAAGCTGTTAAAATATGTACTGACCAAGCTACAATGAGATTTAAGTTTTTCAAAAGCCTGCCCCTTTATTAGAATAATTTTTTTACATCCTCAAGACGTTCTTTGAAAATATTAATTGTATTTTCTATTGTTGATTTTAATGTTAAATCAACTCCGGTAACTTTTAAAGAATCTAAGGGATATTTTGAACCTCCTGTCTTTAAAAATTCTATGTAATTCTTAATTGCATCTTTTTTGTTCTCTTTTATGTTTTTGTATATTAAAAGAGCAGCTGTAATTCCTGTTGCATATTGATACACATAGAAGGGTGAATAGAAATGAGGAATTCTAAGACATTCAAGAGAGCTATTTTCATCAAGCTTAAGACTTGAACCGAAATATTTTTTTAGTAAATTGGCATAAGTTGTCTTTAGTGTGTCTTTTACCACAGGTTCATCTTTATTAATCATACTATGAATAATATATTCAAATTCAGCAAACATTGTTTGTCTGAAAAATGTTGCAAGTAGATCATCTATTTGGGTTAATTTTATGTATTTTATTTTTTCAATATCTTTTTCATTTTGTAGTAAGTAATCTGCAAGTATTTGTTCATTCACTGTGGATGCTATTTCTGCCTCAAAAATAGAATATTGATATTGGGGGAATGGATTATTTTTAATGCTGAAATAAGAATGCATAGAATGACCTGCCTCGTGAGCTAAAGTAAACATGTCTCTTATTGATTCGTCTTTATAATTCATGAGTATGTAAGGTTTGCCATTGTAAGACCCTGCACTAAAAGCTCCTGACCTTTTCCCTTTATTTTCATAAATATCAACCCAACGCTCTTTAAAAAATCCTTTTCTTAGCACTTCAGTATATTCACTTCCTAGTATTGCTAAAGAATGTAAGATTTTTTCACAAGCTTCATTAAAAGAATTTTTAAATTTTATGTCTTTTGTTAGAGGAACATAAACATCATAGTGATTAAGATATTCTTGATTGAGTATGTTTTTTCTAAAGTCATAATATTCATGAAGAGTGGATAAATTTTCATTAACTGTTTCAATTAAATTTGTATAAACTTTTTTGTCAATATTATTTTTAAAAAGCTTCATTGAAATAGTGTCTTCAAATTTTCTTGTTTTGGCCAAAAATTTATTTTTATTTATATCAGCAATTAAAAGATTGGACAATGTATTTTCATGTTTTTGATATTCTTTGTAAAATTTTAAGAAAGCATTTTTTCTTATCTCTTGATTTTCATTATGAAGAAATAAGCTGTAGGTGGAATTAGTTAAAGGTTTCCCGTCAATCTCTCCAAATTCCATATCAGCATTTGTTAGTGAAGAGAATATGTCATTATAAGATGAATAAAGAGAAGTATAATTAGCTAATATTTTCTCTTCATCTTCACTTAAAATGTGTTCTTTTTCTCTTAGTATGTGTTCAACAGCTATTTTTTTATCTTTTAGTTCGCTATCCTCAAGCCACTCCTTTACTTGTTTTATGTCTGCCTTTAATATTTTTGGAATAAAAAATGAAGTAGTATTTGATACTTCTGTTTCTAAGTTGACATTTATTGTTCTAAGTTCATTTGAATCTTTATTACTTACATCTGTTTCTAGTTGAAGATAAGTGTAATAAGTTGTTCTTTCTAATTTTTCTGCAATTTCGTAATAAGCGTTTAGAGACTGTTTGAATGCGTTTAAATCAAATTCTAGGTTTTCATATTTCTTAAACTCTTCAAGTTTTAATTTGATTTCTTTTACCTCTTGTTTATATTCTTCATTACTTTTAAATAAAGAAGATAAATCCCATTTGTCATCTTCATTGACTTTACTTCTATCTATCATTAAATTTTCTCCTTTACTTTAATAGGACATTAATTGTAAATATGAATAGTAATTATTTTAAATCTTTGCTTCCAATTTTACAAGAAATCAAATATTTATATGTGGTCGATTCTTGAATTTTGGTATTAAGCTAAATTTTTTATTATAAATTTTTTAAATTTAGTAAATGCAATTCCTCTATGGGATATTTTATTTTTTTCTGAAAGATTCAATTCACTGAGTCTTTTATTGTTATTAGTTAGGAAAATTGGATCATATCCAAATCCATTTTTTTGACAATAATCAATATTAGAAGCAATGCTACCATTAAAGACACCTTCAAAGTTACTTATTTGTCCATCTGTTGAAATATGGCTAATTATACATACAAAATACGCTGCTCTATTTTCTTTATTTTTCATTAAATCGATAATGAGCTGATTTTTTTCGTGAGTACTGAGTTTTTTTCCAAGTTTATATTTGTCATATCTTTTAGAATAAATGCCAGGCTCTAGATTTAAAGCTTCAATACATAGTCCAGAATCTTCACTAAAAACATGTTGTTTCCTATCTAAAAGTTCAAATAAAGCTTTTGCTTTGAGTAAGGAATTTTCTTTAAAAGTTGTACCTGTTTCTTGTACATCAAAATTTTTAGGAATTTCAAGTTTTATATTAGGGATATTTAAAATTTGCTTTACTTCGTTTATTTTGTTTATATTAGTAGTTGCAAAAAATAATGTTTTCATTGTATAAATAATAAATCATTTATTTTGGTTTGTATATTTTTACGTCACTTGTAACATTGTTACTGTAAGCATTTGTGGTGATTAATTTGTGAATTATTATGAGATAATGATTACAAGGTAAGCAAATTTTAAAATGAAGTAACATTTGTTCAATATTTAGAGTTTAATTAACATTTAAAATGGGGTTAAGTGTTTTAGCTTTATAAATTAGTGAGTGAGGTAGAGTCTGTGATGAAAAAGAAAATGAGGTATAAAATTATCTTATTTTTAAAGGGACTAGGTAAGCTTTGCTTTGTAATCTTTAGTTCTTTTCTTAAAGTTTTAAATAATATTTACTCTTTTTTTAGTCAAAATGTTAGCTTCATGATTGTTCCTCATGTTAAAGGGAATGTTAAGAATATCAAGATTTCTTTATTGACTCTTTTTTTATTTTTTTTATTTTTTCTTGTTATTTTTATAGGGTTTGTTTTACTAGCTGTTAATTATGTTACTCTTACATCTATTGTTAAGTCTACTGAGAAAAATTATGAACTTGCGGAAACGGAGATTGAAGATTTTAGAAACACAGTTGTTGAGATTAATTCTGTTGCTAGTAATTTTTCTAGGGTGTTAGATGAACTTAGAACTTCCTTGAAAATAAAGGAAAGTAATATTGATTTGAACCGTAACAAATTAGATGGTGATCTTGCAGATTTTCTTGATTTGCAAGTATTAGAGGCTAATGCAATCAAAGAATTGAGTGATCTTAAAAATGTTAAAAGTACAATAGAGGGCTCTATTCCTCCTCTTAAGAGTATAGTTAAATTACTTCATTCTCAAAATAAATTGTTAAATGATATTCCTTCGCTTTGGCCGATTATTAAAGGAGACGGTATTATTTCTTTGCATTTTGGGCCAGCTATTGAGCCTTTTACTAGACAATGGTATATTCATAAGGGAATAGATCTTGCGGGAGTGAGAATTGGAACAGCTATTGTTGCAGCTGCTGATGGAGAGGTTATTAGAGCTAGTCATCAATCAACGGGTTATGGTAATTTTGTTCAAATTAAGCATAAGTATGGACTTTCAACTCTTTATGCACATCTGTCTCGCTTAAACACTTCAAAGGGTTCTTATGTTAAAAAAGGTCAAGTGATTGGATTTCTTGGACAAACAGGGTATTCTACAGGACCTCATCTTCACTATGAAGTTCGAATAGGGTCTCAAGTTATAAATCCGGATATGTATTTAAATTTATCAACGGGAGCTTCAAAATAGATGTTGAATTTTTTGAGTATAAATAAGAATAAGAAAATTGCGTCAACTTTTATTTTTGATGAAATCAAAACGATAGTAGGGAAAAATGATTTTTTTAAAGGGGAGTTAATTTCAAATAATTTTATTCGCATTGATGGTGATTTTCTTGGAACTATTAGTTCTACTAAGAGGGTTATAATTGGAGAAACGGGGAGAATTAAATCAAATATTAATGCAAATGAGATTGTTATTTCTGGAATAGTTCTTGGAAACATTTATGCTGACAATAAAATTAAGGTTTTTCAGTCAGGATGTGTGATTGGCAATATTTCGTGCAGGTCAATTGAAGTTGAAGAAGGTGCAATTATTGATGGATATATGAATATTGGTACTGGAAATCTTGGACTATCTGAGAAAGATGTATTTATTTATACAGGTTCTTATAAGGTAGATGAAGATATTTTAATTGAAGTGAATAAGGAAATGAAAGGAGAAAGGATCGTTAGGGATTTTCAAATAGAAGAGAGTAATAAATACTTATTCAATGATATGAGTAAAATAGATGAAGATTAATAATTTAGTAGCAGGTGCTTTAAATCTTGAACCGAGAGATTATAAAAAGAATAAAAAGAAGGTTGATGTTGGTAAGTCAAATGTTTTTTCTTCAGTATTTAAATCAGAATTTGTAAAAGAAGATAAACATTTTATTTTGCTTGAAAATGGTGAATTTAATCTTGATTTTATTAAAAATATGTTAGATGAGATTAATGATATTGGAGAAAAGCTTTTAAGCGAGCCTTCTCGTCAAAATGTAATTTTTTACAAGAAAACTATAGCGGAATTTTTATCTATTGTCTTATCGTCTTCTATTTCTCTTAAGGAACAAAAGGGAGGGAGTAGTGGAGAGGTAAAGAGACCCAAGTATCGCATTATTAGAATTATTAATGAAAAGCTTGATAAGCTTGCTTATTCGGTTTTGCAAAATCAAGTTTCTCAGATTAAACTTTTAAGTAGTCTTGAAGAAATTCAAGGATTACTTGTAAATCTACTTAGATGAAGCTTAATTTTAAGTTAGTATAAATGCCATAATTTATTTTATATATTAGCCGTAGTTTGTGACATATAATCTAATAATTTTGGTTTTATGACATATTATATTGGGTAGTTGCCATACATGAATAATTGAAATAGGAGGTAGTTTAAGTATGCAATGGTTATTTGTTCTCTATTCTTTAGTTGTTATGTTACTATTTCAAAGTTGTTATGTTGCTTTTATTTAGATTCATGATAAAAAGAGATGTTATTGAAAATTGCATATCATTTTTGTGAAGTGATAGTTATAAATAATTATTTGTTTGAATTTTAAAAAAGGAGGATTTTAGCATCCCCCTTTTAATTAAACTAAATATTTTTGCGCTGTCTCTGTAAAGGTTTTTATTTGATCATTCTTCCATTCTTCAGATTTGCCAAGTTTTTGCATCATAATCTCAGCAACCTTTGGTGTAGCTTCAATTGTGGCTTTTGCATTTAATAGAAGTGATCTTGTTCTTCTTGATAAAATATCTTCTACAGTTTTTGCTTGTTCAAATTCAATAGCAAAGGTGATTTGAGCTTCATTTAATGATAAATCAGCATGAATCTTATTATTAAATCCTTCCATTTCACTTAAAATTTTAAAATCACTTCCATAGACTCTAAAGGGTTCAGGAATATTGAGTACTTTTTCCTTTTCTAAGTAACCGTGCAACTTTAAGTTTTCTGTAGTAGAGATTGAGTCAGATATTAATTTTTCTTCTATTGCTCTTTTTAGAGTCTTTTCGGCCATTTTTCTGAAAGTGGTGTATTTACCCCCGGCAATTGTAATAAGATTTGATTCTGAGATAAATATTTTCTCATCTCTTGATATTTTTGAGGTGTTTTGCTCTCCTTTAGGATCTACTATTAGTGGTCTAATACCTGCATAAGCGCTCTTAACATCACTCTTACTTATTTTAGTATTTAAATAATCGTTCATATTGTCTATTATGAATTCAATTTCACTTTCTAGGCTCTTAGGCTCTTCTTCAATTTTATCTATTGAAACATCTGTGCTTCCACAAACAACTCCATCGTGCCAAGGTAGTGCGAATAAGACTCTATTATCACTTGTCTTAGGCATAAGCATTGCATAGTCTGTATGAAATTTATCTTTCTTAAGTATTAGATGTGTTCCTTGAGAAGGTCTAATAATGTTAGGGGCACTAGGGTCATCTATTTTTCTAATCTCGTCTGCAAAAATCCCTGTTGCATTTATTATGCATTTACTCTTTATAGTAACTTGTGTATCAGTTGTTTTATCTTTAATAACAGCCCCTGATATTTTACCATTCTCTTTAGTAAAACTTATAAGTTCTGTATAATTGAATGCAATCCCACCTTTTTCGGTAAAAGTTCTAAGCATACTTATTGCCATTCTGGCATCATCAAAAGAATCATCATAATAGAGCACGGAACATTTAAGACCCTCTGTTTTAATATTTGGAATTCTCTCTATTGTCTCGGATTTTGATAATAATCTTGTTTTGTACTTAGCTTTTTTATGCTTTCCAAGAAGGTTATGATACCAACTTAGTCCAAAATAGTAGTAGGGTAGGCTAAAAATGTTATATATAGGCGTAACAAAAGCGCATTCATTCACTAAATGAGGGGCATTTTGTTCGAGTAATGCTTTCTCATAAAGTGCTTCTTTTACTAAGGGTATATTAAATTGAGCTAAATATCTTACACCACCATGTATTAGCTTGGTTGATCTAGAGGATGTACCTTTTGCATAGTCAAATTTTTCAATAAGCAAAGTCTTATTCCCTCTTGTAATGGAATCTATTGCGATGCCCAGGCCTGTTGCTCCCCCACCAACTATTATTAGGTCAAAATCTTGATTATCAAGATCTTTTAGTTCTTTTTCTTCATTTTTACTCATAAAAATTAAATATTCTCCTTATTATTAATAATAAATTTATTTTCTTATAAAGCCTAATACTACATCAGGAAAATCTGTAAATACTCCATCTACCTTTGCTTTATTAAATAGTAAATTTAGTAGTTCATTTGCGTCTTTTACATAAGAAGGTAATGCGTCAATTCTCATAGTGTAAGGATGAACCTCCATTTTGTGCTTATGCGCTAAGGAAGTAAGTCCTGTTACTTTTCCATCAATTATGACTTGAGGTATCCAAGGGCCAATCCCATCAGAGTATTTTGCAACTTCTGCTATGCCTTCTTCTGATTTAATGTATTCATAGTCTGTTGGTGCCTCATTCCAATCGTTTTCGCCAATAAGCATTACAAGCTTTCCTTTATAACCAAGTTCTTCTCTTATTCTCTTAAGTTCATCAAAGTCAAATATTTGAAGATAAATTTTGTCTTCCTTTGATTTATAACCATATTTATTTAGCATTTCTATTACGATCTTAGATATATCTTTACCTTGTTGCTTATGCCAAAAGGGTTTTTTAATTTCAGGATAGATTCCAACATTTCTCCCTGTACTTTTGTTTAATCCTTGTATGAATTGTATTTCTTCTTCTAGAGTTGGAATTTTGAAATTGTATTCATTTAAGGGGAAACGGTTAGGATATATTGGTTTTCCAGTTTTAGGATCAAATCTTTCACTAAGTTTTAGCGATTTAAGCTCTCTTAATGTAAAGTCAACCGAGTAATATCTCCCATCTTTTCTGGCTCTTTCAGGAAATATTTCTGCAACATTTGTTGTTGTGTCAATTTCTGGGTCATGCATTATAATAGGAATATCATCTTTTGTCAGAACAATGTCTTGCTCTAGGTAATGAGCTCCTAAAGCGTAAGCAAATGCTTTAGCCTCTAATGTATGTTCTGGTAAATAACCACTAGCACCTCTATGAGCTATGACTAGAGGTAACGCTTTATTCATACTTACTTTTTCCTTCTCACAAGAAATAATGAAAAGAGAACTTATTAAGAACAGCAATAATTTAAGTTTTATTTGTTTCATTTTACAACCTCTTATATTATGATCACTACATTATATAGTTGTTAATCTTCTATTTCCATATAATTATTATGTTCTTTTATTGTTCCCATTTATTTTGTTTTCTTGTCTAAATGTTAGACTTATAAATATTATTGCAAGTAAGCAAGAAGTTATTAATAGATAAAAATATACATCCCAGTTAAAGTATTGCAATACAAATCCTGTAATAGCACTAGCAGCTACAGAACCTCCTATATATCCAAATAATCCTGTAAATCCTGCGGCAGTGCCGGCTGCCTTTTTGGGCGCAAGATCAAGAGCATGAAGTCCAATGAGCATAACAGGTCCGTAAATTAAGAATCCTATTATTGCCAAAAGAGTAGTTGTAAGGGTCGGAGTATTTTCTGGTAATTGCCAATAGATAATTACTGTAACAAGAGTAGCAGCCATGAAAATTATTCCAGTCTCAGTTCGTCTCCCTTTAAAAACTTTGTCGGATATCCACCCGCAAATGATTGTTCCAGGAATAGCTGAAAACTCATAAAGGGAATATGCCCATCCTGAATCTTTTATAGAAAAATGTTTTACTTGCGATAGGTATGTAGGAGCCCAATCCAGAACACCGTATCTGACAAAGTACACAAATGCGTTAGCAATAGCTATATACCAAAGCAGCTTATTATTAAAAACATATTTTATAAAGATGTCTTTTGCGTTAAGCTCTTCTTCTAATTTTTTTGTATAGTTTTCAGGATAATCGTTTTTGTACTCTTCAACTGGCGGTAGTCCTACAGATTGAGGAGTATCTCTTAGTGTAAGGAGAACAAATATAGCAATTCCTACTACTATTCCTGCTGGTACATAAAGTACAGCTTGCCATTCGTTGAAGTGAAGCAGAGCCCAAGATGATATAATACCCGAGAAGGCTGCTCCTGTATTGTGAGCTACATTCCAAGTAGCAACAGTTATTCCCCTTTCTTTTGTTGACCACCAATGGACCATAGTACGCCCACAAGCAGGCCATCCCATTCCCTGAACCCATCCGTTTGAAAACATTAAAATGAACATGAGTGCTACTGCTGTTGTTGTTTCAATTGAATTCCAAGGAAATAATCCAAATATAACAGTAATCACAGCGGTCAAGAGTAATCCTAGAGATAAAAAATATCTAGGATTACTTCGATCTGAGACATTCCCCATTATAAATTTAGAGAATCCATATGCAATTGAAACGCCAGATAAAATTATACCCAATTGGCCTTTCCCAAAACCTTCTTTTTCGAGTTCTGGCATAGCAAATGAAAAAATTTTTCTTGTTAAATAAAAACCAGCATATCCAATGAATATTGACACGAATACTTGAAGCCTCAATCTTTTGTATAGTGAATCTTCTATTTTTTTGTCTACTCTTTCTATGTGAGGTGCTGGACTGAGAAAATTAAATAATTTTGCCATATTTATCTCCGCTATATTTATTATCGTACCTTTATTAAAATATTAGACGCAAAATTTTAATCTTACTAACCTACCAATATTTTAATCAAGACTAGTTTGTTTGGTTATTTAATCCAAGCTTTTGCTCTATCAATAGCCTTATTCCAATTATAAATCAAATTTTCTCTTTTGCTTTTTTCCATTGAAGGCTCAAAGATTTTATCTGATTGCCAGAGGTTTGTAATCTCTTCAGCACTTTCCCAGTAGCCCACAGCAAGACCTGCAAGATAAGCAGCTCCAAGAGCAGTTGTTTCTGTAATTTTTGGTCTAACAACATTACATTGTAAAATATCAGCTTGAAATTGCATGAGTAAATCATTTTGACTAGCTCCTCCGTCAACTCTTACTTCATGTATTTCAAAGTTCTGAATAGAATTTTTCATTGCTGTTAATACATCAAAACTTTGTAGTGCGATGCTTTCAAGTGCAGCTCTTGTAATATGTGCTTTAGTTGTTCCTCTTGTGATTCCAATAATTGTGCCCCTAGCGTAGGAATCCCAGTGAGGTGCACCAAGACCTACAAATGCTGGCACGAAATAAATTCCTCCATTGTCATTTACGGAAGTTGCTAACGCTTCTGCGTCAGAGCTTTTTCTAAATAGTTCTAAATTATCTCTTAACCATTGAACTACAGCTCCTCCAATAAAAACGCTTCCTTCAAGGACATAGGTTGTTGAATTATTTATTCTCCATGCAATTGAGGTTAAAAGATTTTTGTCATTAATAACGGGTTCATGACCTATGTTAACAGTAGCAAAACATCCAGTTCCATAGGTATTCTTAGCCATTCCCTTCTTAAGACATGCTTGTCCAAATGTTGCTGCAAATTGGTCACCAGCAATTCCTGCAATAGGGATTTCTGATCCAAATAGAGAAGAATCAGTTTTACCATATATTTCAGAGCTTTGTTTAAGTTCGGGTAAAATTGCTTTTGGTATGTCTAATATTTGTAAAAGCTCGTCATCCCATTCAAGTGTTTTGATATTTAAAAGTAAAGTTCTTGATGCATTAGAATAGTCTGTAGTATGTACCTTACCCTTAGTAAGATTCCATAGTAGCCAAGTGTCTACTGTTCCAAAACATAATTCTCCCTTTTCCGCTCTTTCTCTTGCTCCCTCAACATTATCTAGTATCCATTTTATTTTTGTACCGCTAAAGTAAGAATCTAATATAAGACCTGTTTTTTGTAAAATAATTTTATCTTTTCCTTCTGCTTTAAGTTTATCGCAAATTGGTGCTGTTCTTCTGTCTTGCCAGACTATTGCATTGTAAATTGGATATCCTGTGCTTCTGTCCCAAATAATTGTGGTTTCTCGTTGATTTGTGATTCCAATTGCTTCAATTTCACTGGGAAAAGTTCTTGCATTTGCTAATGCTTCTGCTATAACTCCTAATTGAGATCCCCATATTTCATTAGGGTCATGTTCAACCCAACCGGTTTGTGGGTAAATTTGTGTAAATTCTTTTTGTGCGAGTCCTTTTATGTTCGCATTTTTGTCAAATACTATTGCTCTTGAACTAGTTGTACCTTGGTCAATAGATAGGATGTACTTCATAATAATTTCTCCTTCTTTAACATATTTGAATAACTTGTAATTGGATTATACTTAAGATTTTTCTTTCTCTTCTAAAGTAAACCCATAAACTATAGCACCCAAAACAGCACCAATTATTGGACCTAATACAGGAATGAGAGTTATACAAATGTCATCAAGACCGTGGTTTTTAAAACCAGCCACTAATAGTAGTAATCTTGGTCCTAAATCTCTTGCTGGGTTAATAGCGTAACCATTCATACCCCCAAAGCTTATTCCAATAGACAACACTATTGCTCCAATAATAAACGGAAAGAATGGATTTTTAGCTCCTTCTTTTACAAACTGCCCGACAACTAAAACTAAAAACATCAATAAGAATGTTCCAAATATTTGATCAATAAATCCAGGCAAAAAACCAGGAACAGCAGGGAAAGTAGACATAATACCTTGAGTAGTTTCAAAAGTAGGGTCTATTTCTATCCATTTAGGATAAAATACCATTAATGTCATTAGAGCTCCAAAGAAAGCTCCAAGCATTTGAGCTATGATGTAGTGAAAGAGTTTTGACATCGGGAATCTTCCAGTGACAGCTAGTCCAATGCTAACAGCAGGATTTAAATGGGCTCCGCTAATTCTTGCAGCTGTGTAAACACCAAATGTTACACCCAAACCCCATCCAAATACGATATTGGTATAGCCCCCCTTTATTACTTCTCCTACCACAGTAGGACTTGATGGAAATAATACTGTCATAGCTACTGAACCTGTTCCAAGTGCTAATAGAATAAATGTGCCTAAGAATTCTGAAGCAAATTCTTTAGAGCGTGTATAAACCATATTTAACCTCCTTATGTTTAATATTTAAGTTTACTTTAAAATTAACTTTCTGTAATCTTTATTGGATTTATTAAAATATTGTTATTTATATAATGAGCAACAGATTCATTCCAACTTGGGGCAATCACTTCAATATTAGGTAATGCTTTTTTTAATTTTTCATTTGCATTTTCTGTCATTATACCTTTACCAGAGGTACTTAGCATATCTAAATCATTAAATCCGTTTCCAAATGCAACAACTTCACTTAGGTCTATTTTGTATCTATTTGTTATGACTTTTATTGCTTTCCCCTTTGATGCTCCAATATTCACTATTTCAAGGGTTGTGGGATTTGAGAGAAAAGTATTAATATTACCTTTATATTTTTGTAATAAGATATTTTCATATTCTAATAATTTCTCTTCTTGATGGCTTATTATCAATGCAACAATATTTTTAAAATCTTCAAATTTTTCTATATTTTCGAATTTCCTATTTGATTTGTCAATGAGGTTATCTTCTGTATTTATCTTTTGTAAATCGTTTATGTTTATATATAACTTATCTTCTTGGTCTTTTATCTTGTATATGCAGTGAATAAAATCTTTATATTTAAAATTTTTATCTCTTAATATATCTTCTACTACTAAAGGCTCAAGGTCATAGCTTATAAGTTCTTTCCAATTGAAATCATAAACTCTTCCTCCATTTAGAGTAATATAGTTTGTTTCATGTAAATTAAAACTTTGTACTAATCCTTTTATTTCGTTTTTACTTCTTCCTGTTGCAATGAAAAATTTTTTTCCTTCCTCAATGAGTTGATTAATGACATTTTTTGTAAAATTCCCCATTGTTCCATTAGGAAGCAGCAGTGTTCCATTCAAATCGGTTACTACGGCCTTGACATTCATTTAAATATTCTCCTAAATGAGAGCCACAATAATTGAGTAGTTCTTATGTTAAAAATTTTATTTTTTATCATTATTAATGTCAATGGTTTAAAAAAGTTAAAGTCAATGATTTAGTTCTTTTAAAAAGTTTTAATGATTTTTGAAATTTTTGTTACTAGACATTCTATGTTTTTGAGTGTTTAAATAATTTTATTTTTTCACTATTATGTGGATATTGATTTAAATTGCGGAGGCAAATTTGGTGATTGTAATTGAGGGCTTAATTGGAGCAGGAAAGACTACGCTTGGAAATATCTTGTCTAGGGAGCTTAATATTCCTTTTTATAGTGAGTTGAATAATGAATTTACACTATCTATTTTAGATAAGTTTTATAAGGATAAGTCTAGATGGGCTTTTCCCGTTCAGATTAATTTTTTAAATGAGAGATTTAAGCTCATAAAGGCTATTTTTAGAACTAAAGGAGGCATACTTGATAGATCTATTTATGGTGATCGTGTATTTGCTACTCTTTTAAATGAAGGTGGATATATGTCTGATGACGAATATAGAATATATCTTGATTTACTTGATAATATGTTGGAACATTCTCAGATACCTGCATTGATGATTTATCTTGATTGTAGCGTTGATGAAGCTGAACGACGAATTAAGAATAGAAATAGAAGTTTTGAGACAGGAATTCCTAGAGAGTACCTTGATAATCTTAACACTAAGTATTTGAGTTGGTATGATAATTATAATTTGTCCCCTAAATTGAGACTTGAATATGACGATATAAATATTTTTGATGATGAGCACAAAAACAAACTTATTTCTTTAATTAAAGATAAACTTGTAATATAATTTGTTTATAATTTATTGTTTATTGTTTTGGGAAGGTCTACATTTTGTTGGAGGTTGGCATGAGAAAATTGGTATTATTTTTTTTATTTTTTTCTTTGGTTTTTTCGAGTTTGTTTGCAAAGAGTAATTCTGTAATTGATGATAAACAAAAAGAACTTGCTATTTTTTATTATGAAGTAGGACAGAGATACATTGATGTTGGTAAGGTTAAGAAGGGAAAAAAATTTCAGAAGAAGGCTTTAGAGATTTATCCTAGACTTAAAGAAGAGGTTGACTTTAAAAGTGCTATAGAAGAAATTGACTCTAAAATGAGCATGGAGGGAGAAACTAAATCCCTTGCGTTTGAAGATGTTAGACTTGATGAGATTCCAGGGATAACTCATGATAAGATTGAGATTAATGAGCTTACAAATGCCCCTAAAATAGAATACATTGCTGAGAAGGCAAGAGAGAATCATAAAGAACAGGCGGTTAAATTTCAGTTTAACAAATTTGCAAGAGCTCTTCTTTTACAAAATGTTGGCTTGCTAAATTCTGTTATGGCAGATGAGGTTAAAGTTTTGGATAAGGTTGAGGCTAAGGATACTTTTATTTCAAAATTAGAGGGCGTATCAAGTGGTATTGATAAGGATGAACTAAGTTATCTTTCAGTTGATGATTTTTATGACTTAAAATCTTTAAAAATTATTAAAGATACCGATGTTTCTTACAATGTTCGAGTTAAGACTAAGAAAAATAATGTTACTAAAAACATTCCATTTTGGAGTGGAAATCAGACCTTAAGCTTTCAAAGAAAGGGTGATAAATGGGTTCTTTCTTCAATAAAATAAAATCTTAGTGTCATTATTACAAGCATTATTGCTAGCATGTATATAAATAAGTCTCCAATATGTTCGTAAATTGTTATGACCTTTGGAGACAGTTTGATTTTGGAAGTTAAGTATCCTTCTTTAAATGTTTCTAAACTTTTTATGTTTTCTCCATATTCATTGATTATTGTAGTTATTCCAGAATTTGTGGCTCTAATTGTTTTAATGCCATTTTCTATGCTTCTAAATTTCGCTACTACAAAATGTTGCCATTCCGATGAATTTGTATTTGACCAAGAATCGTTTGAGAAGTTTAGTAATAAATTTGCACCTTGTTTTTTATAAGCTCTTGCAAGGTCAGTAAATGCATCATCATAACATATTAAAAGAGCTAAACGGAATTTCTTTAATTTAAATATTTCAAGCTTATTTCCACTAGTTTGCCCTGAGATTCCAAAATTTTTAATAAAAAATTCTCTTACAAGTTCATAATTGTAAAATGGTACTTTTTCTGCAAATGGAACTAAAAATATCTTAGAATATATATTTTCTATAGTAAGGTTAGGTTTTATTGCATAGACCGAATTTTGATGTGTTCTTAATCTTTGGTTTATGTTTGAAGGTGAACCAATAACAAAGTGAGATTTGCTTTCTAATATCAATTCATTTATTGAATCGTATAGTGCAAGTAAGTCTAAATTATGATGAATATATTCTTTATAAGAATTAAAGGGAAAGGTTAGTACCCCTTCACTCCATAGTACAAGTTCCGTATCTGGATTTTCTTTTAAAGCTTCTTTTGTAAGCTTAATAGATCTTTGAACACTTTCTTTATAATTTCCAGGCAACCAGGGGTCAATATTAAGTTGAACTGCTGCAATACTCAGAGTATCTATTTCTTTGTTTAATATTGGATTTATTTCTATTTTTTTAATCATTCCATAAGTAAAAGATGCAACTATTAACATCGTAGAGAAAAGGGCACTTGATATGTTCATTTTACTTTGTTTTATTAAAAGATTTGCAAGTCCTGCGTTAAAAAAATAAACAATAAATGATACAAAAAAGACTCCAAAAATATCAGCTACTTGTATTAAATCATTGAAGTTACTAACCATAAAAGCTGAGAATCCCCAAGGATATGCTGAGAATCCAACGGACTTTGAGTAATCGTAAAGAGTAAAAAGCATAGCTAAAATTAATGTTTTATTCTTAAAAGTTTTAAGAGAATAATATAACAAATATCCTAACACAAAAGAGTAAGGCATGTACCCTACTATTGCTCCCAAGAATGTTAATAACCCAAAGTAATGAAAAAAAGCAAGCCAAAAATTTTGTAGGCTATTTGCTACCAAAAAATAAAAGACAGTTATGCTAATTAAAGTTTTTTTGTCTTTTATTTGAATTAATGCAATGAAAAGTGGTATGTATGCAAAAAGACCAATAGTTGAAAATCCTGTTTCTTTTATTTCGTTTGGAATTGCTAAAGTTGTAAGAATGCCGGAGAATAAGGCTAGATAGAGATATTTTGTTTTCATTTTTCCTCTTTTTTATTATTTATAAAAATATATTGCATAGTAAGTGTAGGTGTTAATATGCAATATTGCATAGTATAATATATAGTATGCAAAATATAATAACACCAATTGTAAACAGTATTGCTTAGGGATAAAAAAATGATGTTGTTTTTTAATATAATTGTTTTTCTTTTTGGAAGTACATTCATTTTAAATTCTCAGGGAATAGTTACAAATAAAGATGCTCAGGAAGAATTTAAATGGGCTCTTAATTCTTATAATAATGGACTTTATGATGATGCTTTGTTGTCTCTTAAAAAGGTTTTAAGTTTTGATCCTAATAACCTCGATTACCATTTTTGGACGGGTAATGTTTATTATAGATTGGGATATATTGAAGAAGCTTTGATGGAATGGAGAAATTTACAATCTCAAGGGTATAAGGTTGCATACCTTAGGCAATTAATCTCTACTATTGAACAAAGAAGAGGTATATTTTTAGATCACGAACTTGGTGTTGAAAGACTTATTAGAGTGGCATCCCTTGATAATTTTATATACAGGCGACCACATGGATATCAGTTTACGTCTTTGAAAGCAGATCAATATGGTGGATATTACGCTGTTAATTTTGTAGGAAATGAGATTCTACATTTTGATGTTAACAATAATGTTGATGTTTTAGTTAAGGATGGTGTTAGTTATTTAAAGTCACCTTATGATGTAATTGAGCTTGGTGGATTACTTTATGTTACTCTTTATTCAAGAGATGAGATTGGTATTTATGATAAAACGATTGGTGTTAAAAAAGGTTCTATTGGGAAGAAGGGAACAAAAGTTGGCGAGCTACTTGCTCCTCAATATATGACTATTGATGATAGAAATTATATTTATGTAAGTGAATGGGGGAATAAACGAATAAGTAAATTTGATACTGAGGGTAATTTTATTTTGCATTTTGGCGTTAAAACAGTAGGTTTTATGGGGCTTTTAGGACCTACTGGTGTTACATATTTAAATGGGAATATTTATGTTGCTGATGCACTTAAGGGTTCTATTGAAGTTTTCGATACTAGTGGTAATCATTTATATTCTGCTCAAACTTCTATTGAGGGTATAGAAGGGCTTAGTAGCGATGTTGATGGAAATAATATTATTATATCTTCAAGATATGGTGTTTATAAGTATAATGTTTTGGGAAAGACGTTTGCTAAACTTTTAAAAGCAGATAACATTGATTCAAAAATTTCGTCTTCAATTATTGATGTCAATAATCAGATTATTGTTTCAGACTTTAATAAGGCAAAAATTTCGATTTATAAAAGTGATGTTAGTATTTATGATAGTTTAAATGTTGATATTAGACGAGTAATTAGAGATGGAGATTCTAAAATCTATGTTGAACTTAATGTTAGTAGTAGAAATGGATTGCCAGTTATAGGGCTTAAGAGTGAAAATTTTGCAATTGCTAATGAAGCATACTATATTGTTAAACCCAAAGTTGCTTATGATGTTAATCTTTCTAATGAGATGAATATTGCAATTGTATTTGATAAATCTTTAGGTATGAAAAAGTATGAAGCAGAGCAGATTATGGGTATAAATACCCTTATAAAGAAGGGGAAGAATAAGAAATTTAGCTTTGTAAATGCAACGAGCGTGCCTTTAATAGATAATATTGAGAGTTTATTAAGCACTATTAATAAGACAAATTCTCTTGGGTCTTATGATTCAACTTATGTGAAGACAGATGTGAGTTTAAAGCTTGCAGGTTCTGAACTTATGTCAAGGAGTTCAAAGAGAGCTGTTCTTTATTTTAATAATGGAGCTTTAAGTCGTTCTGCTTTTGATACATATTCTATAGGCACTATTTTAAATTATTATAAAAATAATGATATTAGGTTTTATTTGATATTGTTTGGAAATAGCCCTATTGACCCTAAATTACAATATTTGGTAGATGAAACTGGAGGAGCTGTGATTCCTTTTTCATCTTATGAGGGAGTATCTAGGGTTTGTGATTTGATGTTAGAGCAGAAGACGGGTACTTATTTACTTGAATACAACTATCCAGGTACACAGGAACCTAATGGATATTTTAATCTATCGGTTGAAATCAATTTTAATCAGCAGACAGGTAGGGGAGAATTTGCATATTTTGTTAATTAGGTTTTGGGGGTTTTATTTATGGCGCTTAATGCAGGAATAGTGGGATTGCCTAATGTAGGTAAATCTACTTTATTCTCATCTTTAACATCAACAAAGGCGGAGATTGCCAATTATCCTTTTTGTACTATTGAGCCAAACATGGGCATGGTAGCAATACCTGATGAGAGACTTGAAAAAATTGTAAGTTTGATTGTACCTAAAAAAACTATTTCGGCTGTAATGGAGTTTGTTGATATAGCAGGCCTTGTTAAAGGAGCTTCTAGAGGTGAGGGACTGGGTAATAAGTTTTTGGCTAATATTCGTGAAGTTTCTGTTGTTGTACATGTTGTTAGGTGTTTTGAAGATAGAGAAGTTATTCATGTTGATGGAGATATAAATCCAGAAAGAGATATAAGCACAATTAACACAGAGCTTTGTCTTGCAGATCTTGATACTGTACAAAAAAGTATTTTAAAGAATGAAAAAAATACAAAAAGTGCTGATAAAAAGGTTAGTGAGAACTCAAAGAGAATTATTTTGATGCTTAAGAAACTTGAAAAGCATTTAATGGATGTTAGACCGGCAGTTGAATTTGTCTTTGATGAATTTGCAAATGAGTTTATTAAATCTTTAAATCTTTTGACCATTAAAAAAGTTATATATGTTTGCAATGTTGATGAAAATTCTCTTTGTGGTAATAAATATACAGATATTGTAAAAGATATTGCTTTAAGGGAAGGTAATGATTATTTGATTCTTTGTGCCAAAATTGAGGCAGAACTTACTGAAGTTGATGATTTGGATGAGAGGAAAGAGATGCTTACTTCTCTTGGAATAGAGGATAGCGGACTTAATAATTTAATAAAGAAAGCTTATTACACTTTAGGTCTTAGAACCTATTTTACTGCTGGTGTTCAGGAAGTTAGAGCTTGGACTTTTATTGATGGAATGAAAGCTCCAGAAGCTGCGGGGATAATACATAGTGATTTTCAGAGAGGTTTCATTAAAGCAGAAGTGTATTCATATGATGATTTGCTTGAATTTCAGAGTGTGCAGAATTTAAAGGAAAAGGGGAAACTTAGGCTTGAGGGGAAAGATTATTTAGTAAAAGACGGCGACATAATTTTCTTTAAATTTAATGTTTAAATAATAATATCAATATGAATGAAATATCTTTTTATACAATCAGATTAATTTTAATTTTTGTTTTTAATGCTGGTTTTGCTATATTTTATATTTCTTTGTATAAAGATATATTTGGCATTTTTGTATTTTGCTTGATATTAATAAATATTTTTGTAGTAATTTCTTACTTAAGATATTACTATGACATTGAATTTAGGAATAATAGTATTTTATATAAAAATTTGTATTCCCAAATTAATTTTGATTTTAATGATATTTTATGGGTTAAGAAGAGATTATTAGATAATATGTTAATTTTGGGCTTAAGTAATGGTCGAAAAATAAAAGTTTGCTTTTTAAGAAAGGATTATTTGATTGAGTTTTTCAGAAAACTTAAAAGCATGAGATCTGACTTGTTTATTGCAAAAATTCAAGAATTTCCGAAAAGGTATTATGTATCGAGTATTTATTTGGTTACTCTTTTATTTCGAATTTTGATTAGTCTTTTTATTTACTATGTTTCATTTAATAATATAATCATATTTCTGTTTATTTTTTTTATTGACATTAAGGTTTTAATAGGAGATATTTTAGTCATAAAGAATTTGGTTATTTTTTATGAGTTTAGAGAAACTTCTATTTATGAGAGAAAAATATTTTCTAGAAAAGAATATTTTTATAAATTTTTTAAAAATGTATTTCTTAATAGTACTGAGCTAGAGAAGAATGATTATTTATCTTTTATTTATGATGATAATAGGTGTAGGAATCAACTTAATAGAGTATTTATTGGAGATAATAAAATGTCTTATTCTATGCAGAGGGATTTTGCATATATTTATAAGTATTGCAATAAGGTAACTTAATTTGTAGATTGACTATATTTTGATTAGTTGATATATTTATTATCATACTAGCTGTATTAAGGAGTTTGATTTGGGAAATAATCCATCAGCATTAAAGAGGGTGCGGCAGAACTTAAAGAGAAATCTGAGAAATTCAAGTGTTAAGAGCGAATTAAAGACTATAGAAAAGCGTTGTATTGGGATGGTAAGAGACGGAAAACGTGAGGAAGCTTTGGAATTTTTTAAGTTTGTTACAAAAAAATTAGATACTGCTGCGAGGAAAAGAATTATTCATAGGAATAAAGCTGCTCGTAAGAAATCAAATTTGAGTACTTTGCTATTAAAATAAGGAAATAGTTTATGTCTTTTTCAAGAAGACCCAAGATTACTAAGTCGGATATTATTGATCTTATAGATTTAAATATTAAAAATAATAATGAAAAAATAGAAAAAAAATATATAAAACTTGTAGTTGATGCTTTTTTTGAAGAGCTTAAGAATAGCCTTTGTCTTAATAATGTCATAGAATTTAGGTCTTTTGGTACATTTGAGGTTAGAAAGAGGAAGGGACGTCAGAATGCTCGTAATCCTCAGACTGGTGAGTATGTTAGAGTTGATGATCACTATGTGGCTTATTTTCGTCCAGGCAAAGACTTAAAAGAGCGAGTATGGGGATATAAGGGATAGTTAATGTCTCCTGATATTAGAGATGATTATAAGTGGGATTGCAGGCTGGATGCAAGCTTAATTTTTAGAGGAAAGTTAAAGTTTGAAGGTGCTTTATATCTTGATTCGTCTTTTGAGGGTGAGATATCTTCTAGGAGAGGAATACTTTTTATAGGGAAAAACAGTAAAGTTATTACAGATGTTATAACTTGCGATACATTGATAATTGAAGGAATTTTAAAGGGAAATGTAAATGCCAGTAATAAGGTTTATTTAAATAGTGGTTGTAAGATATATGGCGATATTAAGACAAAAAAAATATTTATTAATGATAATATAGTCTTTGATGGTAAATGTGAGATGATTAAATCTAATGAGAGCATAGATTTGTTTGCTTTTACAGTTTCACAAATAAAAGATACTTTTCAATGAAATAACTTATATGTTTTCTATTTAGTATTAATGGTTTAAATATTGCTTTTTATAAACCCTTCTTAAAAATTTGTCTCATAGAGGAGATTATGGATAAAAAATTTGAGGAATTTGATTTAGAGGATGAAATGAAACGTTTAAATTCTTCTAAAGAGCTAAAAATTGAAGATAATTCAAAGAAAAAGATAGTTAAAGTTGTGGCTAAGAAAGAAGCTTCTAGTTTATCTAAAAAATCTGATGATGAGCGATTGAGGGTAGTTAATGGAGTTTCTTCAGATTTTGATTATGATATATCTAATCCGGACTTAGAAAACAGTATTAAAACTCTTGAACAGAGTAACATTGTTAATTTTTTAGGCGGCAAGGATAGCATAACTATAAACACTCTTTATGATAAGCCCATTACTGAGGTTAGGAAAGTTGTTGAAGGCCTTGGAACTAACCATACTATTGCAGTAACGATGAAAAAGACAGAGTTAATATTTTTACTTGTTAAGATATTAACAGAACATAATATTAGTGTTTTATTTACTGGGGTTCTTGATGTTTTAAGTGATGGATATGGATTTTTGCGTACAGCATCTAATTCTTATCTTTCAGGAGGTAATGATGTTTATGTTTCACCGTCTCAGATTAGGCTTTTTAATTTAAGGACAGGTGATATTTTATATGGGCAGATTAGGTCTCCAAGGGATGGCGAGAGATTTTTTGCCATGATTAAGATTAAGAGTATTAATGACCAAGATCCTACGTTTGCACAAAATAGAATACCTTTTGATAATTTAACACCTTTATATCCTAGTTCAAAGTTAGATCTTGAATATGAAAATTGTAATATTTCTACAAGGCTTATTAATCTTTTTGCACCTATTGGAAAGGGACAGAGAGCTTTAATAGTGTCGCCCCCAAAGGCTGGAAAAACTACTTTGCTTCAAAAAATTGCTAATGCAATAACTACTAATTATCCAGACATTATTTTGATGATTTTACTTATTGACGAGAGACCAGAAGAGGTCACTGACATGATTCGTGGTGTTAGAGGTGAAGTGGTTGCATCTAATTTTGATGAGCAAGCTAGCAGGCATGTACAGGTTGCGGAGATGGTAATTGAGAAGGCAAAAAGGCTTGTTGAGAATAAAAAGGATGTTGTTATTCTTTTGGATTCTATTACAAGGCTTGCAAGAGCTTACAATCAGACTATGCCAACTTCCGGTAAAATACTTTCTGGCGGTGTTGATTCTAATGCTTTGCATAAGCCAAAAAGATTTTTTGGTTCTGCTAGAAATATTGAAGAAGGGGGCAGTCTTACCATTATTGCTACCGCTTTAGTTGATACTGGAAGTAGAATGGATGAGGTTATTTTTGAAGAGTTTAAGAGCACTGGGAATATGGAACTAATCCTTGATAGGAGTTTGGCAGACAGAAGACTTTTCCCTGCTATTAATATTAAGAAATCAGGCACAAGAAAAGAAGAATTGCTTTTGAATGAGGAGGAGCGTTCTAAAATTTTACTTATTAGAAAGATTTTAGGTGGTGTTGATGATTATGAAGGTGTTGAGGCTTTGGTTGAAAAGATGAAAAAAAGTAAAAATAATGAAATTTTCCTAAAGACTATGAGTAATGGGGATTAATAAAATTGACTTTGTTTTTAATTTAAATTAAACTTTAATTAAGTTAATAGAGAGGCTTTATGAAAAAGAATATACATCCTAAAAGTAATTTGGTAGTGTTTAAGGATGGGTCTAATGATACAATGTTTTTAACTAGATCTACTTTAACTTCAAAGGAAACAATTAAATACAGTGATAATAAAGAGTATCCATTGATTACTGTCGAGATTACAAGTAAGTCACATCCTTTTTATACAGGTCAGCAAAAATTTGTTGATGCAGCAGGTAGGATTGATAAGTTTAACAAGAAGTATAAAAAAGCTTAAAATTATTCATTTTTCTTATTTAATTAATATATTTTTTTTACCTTGTATTGTTTTCCAATAAGCTCTTCTAGCTTTTCTTTTTCATTCTCGTACGTTTCATTATTGGTAAGAGAAGTCATGCTATTTTTTTGTTTTAGCTGATTTAATACTTGTTCAGATACATTTTTAATGTCTTTTATTGTTATTTTAAAGTAAGAATTTCTAATATTTTGTCTTAATTCGTCACTAATGTTTAATAGTTTTCTCTTATAGCTTTCAAGTATTTCTCTTGATTTTGTTTTGACATTAGTACTAAGGCCGATTACTCCTACTAAATATGTGTAGAGGTCTTCGTTTTTGATTTTATTGTTATTAGCCAATTCTTCTAACGATTTTTCAAACGCTTGGTATGTCTTTACAAAGTTAGGATCTCGATATGATGCAAAAGAAAATATTCCGTTTGTAATTGATGCGAATGCTCCATAAGCTCCACCCATAACTCTTATTTTTTCCCAGAAAATTCCGCTTTTTAATATATGTGCTAAGAAGTTTATTTTTGGATAATTTTCATCCGTTATTTTATAGCTTAAAAAGCTCATGCAATTGAAAGATATTTTTGATGGAATAATAATTATTTCTTTTAGTGGCTCATTTACTGCCCGTATTGTACTTAAGGTATTTGCATAAATTTTTTCAATTAAACTTTCTTTTAATATAAATAATTCGCCTTCCAATTTTTTAATCACATCATTGGTGTTCCCTATTATGAGAGATGAAAAATTATTTTTTAAAATTATTTTGTTTTTTATTTTTTCTAAACTGTAAGCAAGTTCTTTGAGGGATTCTATGTCTGTTTTGATTTTCTGCCAAAATTCTCTTCCTGTAACTCCTAATTGGAGTTCTCTTAAGTATTTGTTTAAACTTAGCTTTGATTCTGATCTTGTTATTGCGAAGGTATGTCCTTTAGGGATTAAGATTGATTTAAAATCATTTTTAAGACTTAAGACTACCTCTTTTAATCTATCGTAATCATGAAAATTTACATTAATTAAAATTTCTTTAATTAATGTAAATGATTCTTTTATTTTGTTGTTAAATGATTTAAAACTTATGTTAAATAAATTGATAATAGTACCATTAATATCTTCTTCATAACTTTCATATATGTTTAATTGTCCTAAAGTATTTTGAATTTTATTATTTAATTCTACATAGGAATAATTTTTAGTAGATAAATCTTGAATAGCTCTTTTAAACAAAGAGAGAAGTATAAAATCTTCTTTTTCTAAAAAGTCTAATTTAAAAAATAAATATACATTAAAAATGTTGTTATTATTTTTTAATTCGAACGTATGTGTCTTAAGTTCGGAGATTTCGTTAAGAATTAAACTTTTTTCAACTTCTTTCGGTAAATCCTCTATTTTAAGCATTGGAAGTTTACTAATATCGGACTTAAGATCCCTCTTTTTTTGATAATTTTTGAATTGATTGTAGTCTTTTGTGAATTCTGCAAGTTTTTCGGGATTTTTCTTAATTTTAATCTCTCTATCCAGCAATTTCTTTTCAATCTTCTCTTCCATTTCCTTAAGAGTTTCATCTGATGGGGTGAAATTAATTAATGTGTAATGATTGTTATTGAGTAGATAGTTTTCTATTAAATGCTCAAAGTAAGGTTCACCTTTTTCTAGTTTATTTTTAATCTCATCCAAATAACAATTAAGTTTTAAAGTATCAGAGGGATGCATTCCATGTAACCATCCTTTAAGACTTTTAATCATTAATGAGATAGCCAGTCCTTGTCCTTTTTCTTCTTTTAGTTCAAATTCATAACCAAAAAGAATACCCTGTATTAGTTCTTTTGGAATTTTTACTTTAACAAGATTTTTAAGTTCACTAAAAACCCTATTTTTGAATTCTTCCACTTTTCCTGGAATTACATTTTGTAATCCAAAAGAGAATACACATTCCCTTATATCTGTGTTGATTCCACTAATGTCATCTATTCCGTCCCCAATTTTGCTCTTTAGCATGTTTATAGTGAATTGGCAAGAATCGTCTAGGAGAATTTCTGATAAAATTTCAAGTCCAATATTGTCTTTTATATCTTGAATATCAGCACATAGCCAATTTATTGCGTATACTCCGAGTGTATTTTCATTTTCTTTTGGAATGCAATAATTTAGTAGTTTACCTTGTTTCCATCTTTTTGTTTTATCTACATTATAAGTAATATTTAATTTTTCTTTTTTATAAGGTCTTATTATATATTTTTCAATAAAATTGAGGTTTTTATCGGTTTCAATGTTTCCAAATAAAAATATTTTGCAATTTTCAAGCGTATAGTGTTTGTTATAAAATTCAATAAATTCTTCATAAGTAAGGTCAATAATATTAACAGGATTGCCTCCTGAGTCGTATTTATAAGTTCCTTCACAAAATAAAGAATTAGTTGAAATTTCGTTAATTAAAGAATTTCTACTAGAATAAATACCTTTCATTTCATTTAAAACAATTCCAGATAATTTAAAGTTATTGGGATTAATATTATAACCTTCTTGCATAAAAGCTTCTTTTTTAAGCAATGGATTAAAAACAGAATCAGCGTATACTTTAAATAAGTTAAAATAGTCTTTCTGTAGGGTGGATGCTGCTGGGTATAAAGTTTTATCTGGAAATGTCATTGCATTTAAGAAAGTATTTAAGCTTCCTTTCATCAAATAAAGAAAAGGATCTTTTATTCTATATTTGTTTGAACCACAGAAAATTGTGTGTTCTAAAATATGAGCAACTCCAGTATTATTTAAAGGAAGTGTCTTAAATGCTATGCCAAAAGCATTTTCTTTAAATGTATTGCTTTTAAGTTCAAATATTTCTAAACCACTTTCATGTTTAAAATAACATCCTTCAGCATCATATTCTTCCAAGTAGGTTTTTGAGATTAAGCTGAAAATTTTTTTTCTCTTCATTTTTGATTGATTTTATCCTTAATATATCTTGCTATTTCCTCTTCACTAAATTCGAATATATTATCTGTATCTTCTGTGTCATCTAAATTGAATACATAAGGAGGTAATTTTATTACTATGTTTTTATTCTCAAAATAAATCACTGCTTGCTGTAAATCGAAGAGCAAGTCGTTTGACTGTGCTTTTTCTTTAATTTTCTGAGTAAAGTAAGGAAAGGCCTCCTTTACTTCAATGATGTCGTCTATGTTGTATATATAATCTCCAGTGTCACTAATATAATAACTTCTATAATTTGTGATGGATATGTCGTTTATATCTTGAGTTGCAGATAATATTATTGTATATATGTTGTATCCATGGTAAATTTCATAATCTAGCTTTAAGCTTGGTTTGTTAGAATCTTTTTTAGGAGTTAAAGATATGCTTTCTAGGTTTTTGACAGTTTCATTTGCATAATTTTGAATCTCGTCATTGAATTCTTGAAGGCTATTATTTTCTGTTAAATTATGTACTACTTTAGGTATTCTAATTTGGTATTTAAACAAGTCCGATTCTTCTTCTGCGGAAATTGATGAAATAACTAATTCATCAGTCTCATTGTAACTTGCGCTAATATCATTAAAATTGATATTTTTAGGTTTTTTTGTACAACTTGTAAAAATCATTAATAAAGATATTAACATGAAAATTTTTTTTACTGTTGGTGATTTAACCATAAAGCAATTTTTCTCCCTGTAAAGTTAATCTATTATTATTCTCAAATTATTATATAATAATTCTTATGCTAATTAATATAGATTATTTTAAATTTAAATTGTCTTTTAGTTTAGTTAGTTTTAGTTAAATCTATTTTGGGAGTTCCTTAATGCTTGATTTGAAGTTTATAAGAGATAATTTAGATCTTGTTCGTAAAAATCTTAAAGATAGAGGTCTTGAATTAGATATTGACATCTTAATTGTTCTTGATGATGAACGCAGGAAGCTTGTTACTAAGATAAGTGAACTGAGTGCTGTTAGAAATGAAAATGCTAATGCTATGAAGGGGGAAGTTGATGATTCTATTAGGCAATCTTTAATAGAAAGTGGCAAGGCATTAAAATTGGAAATTACAGCCTTAGAGGAAAAGTTAGAGCATATAACGTCTAAACTTTTAGTTGAACACAAGAAAATTCCAAACATTTCTGCTCCCGATGTGCCTGTTAGTGATAGTGAGGAAGGAAATGTTGTAATAAGAGACTCAGGAGTCATTCCAGAATTTAGTTTTAAGCCAAAAGATCATATAGAAATTGGAGTTAATTTGGGTCTTTTTGATTTTGAGAAGGCTCGGGAAGTAAGTGGTAATAAGTTTTATTATCTTAAGAATGAGGGTGTTTTTTTAGAGCTTGCATTGATTAATTTCGCATTAAATAAACTTAAGCTTAAAGGGTTTGATTTATTTATCACACCTGATGTTGCAAGGGAATTTGTAGTTGATGGAATTGGATTTAATCCTCGTGGTAATGAGAGTAATTTTTATAAAATTGAGAATACAGATAAATATCTTATTGGTACAGCTGAGATTACTCTAGGCGGATATTATTATAATACGATACTTGACCTTAAGTCTCCAATAAAAATGGCAGGACTTTCACATTGTTTTAGGAAAGAAGCTGGGGCGGCTGGGCAATTTTCTAAGGGTCTTTATAGAGTCCATCAATTTAGTAAGGTTGAAATGTTTTGTTTTTGTAGGAGTGAGGAGTCTGAACATATTCATAATGAATTTTTAGCATTAGAAGAGGAGATTTTTAGTGAGCTTGAAATCCCTTATAGAGTTTTAAATGTTTGTACTTTTGACCTTGGTGCGCCAGCTTACAAAAAGTATGATATTGAGGCTTGGATGCCGGGTAGAGGAGAGAGGGGAGAATATGGAGAGGTCACTTCCACTTCAAACTGTACAGATTATCAGTCAAGACGCCTTAAGATTAGATATAAAGAAGAAGGTCATAATAAATTTGTGCACATGGTGAATGGAACAGCAATAGCTTCAACAAGAGCTATTATTGCTATACTTGAAAATTTTCAAGATGAAAAGGGAGGTGTTAGAATTCCTAAGAATTTGGTTAAATATACGGGATTTGATTATATATCACCTAAGAATTAGATTGTAAGATGTTATCTTTTAAGTTTTCAATTGCTTTTAGAAGTATTTCATGATTTTTAAGATTTTTAGGAAAGGGTGCTGTTAGGGCTTGTCGGAATTTACAAGCACCCTCTTTGCCAAACATTATTCCCATTATATGTTTTAGTACTGTATTGATTGAAAAATATTCATTGTATTCTTTAATATATTCTGCCATTTTTAATAATATTTCCCCTCTTGTTGGGATTTGTTCTTTTTCTTCCAAGAATTCTCTTGAAGCTGTTGCAATGAAATAAGGATTTTCTGCTGCTGCTCTTCCAATCATGACGGAATCTACATGTAATAAATGTTCTTTTATATGTTTGTTATTATTAATCCCTCCATTTGTTTCAATAAATAAATTTTTATATTCTTGTTTTAATTTATATACAAATTCGTGTCTAAGACTTGGAATATTTCTGTTGTGTTTAGGAGAATATCCATTTAGTATTGCTATCCGTGCGTGGACAATAAAATTTTTTATTTCAAATGATGCAATTTCCTCTACAAATTGTTTAAGCTCTGTGTAAGTTTCCTCACTATATTCTCTCTCATTATCCCTTATTCCTATTCTGTTTTTGATTGAAACTGGCTTATTTGTATTTTTTTTCATAGCTTCTAGGATTTTTGCTACTTGGGTTGGTGTTTTCATTAAGCAGGCTCCGTAATTAGCATGCTGTACTCGAGATGATGGACAGCCAATGTTGAGATTATATTCATCAAAATTGAATTTGTGTTCAAGAATTTCTATTGCTTTAGCAGCATCATTTTCACAGTTTGTTGCTATTTGGATTGCAATTGGAGAATCGGTAGGTGTTTGCTTTACGACCTTGTTTAAATTTCCCATTATGATTGACTTTGCGGAAATCATGGGAGTATATAGAGTAACTTTTTTTGAAAATAATCTTATTAAATATCGAAAATGTTCATCAGTAATATCTACCATTGGTGCTATTGATATTTTTCGTTTTATTAACATTACATAATATGTTAAAATAAGTTTCTTAATTTAACAATTTGTTTTTTAAAACAGGCAGGAGGAAAAGTTGTAGTGATGGTTAGGGTATTAGTTTTATTATCATCATTAGTATTTTTATTATCATCATTCATCATATCTAATGGTATAAAAAATATTGGGACTAAGAATGAAAATTATATTACTGTTAAAGGTTTAAGTGAAAGAGAGGTTATGTCAAATTCTTCAAGTTGGAATTTACAATATGAGTTAGTTGGAAATACTGTGGATGAAATTAATAGGTTAAATAATGCAAATTTGATGGCAGTAAAAGAGTTTTTTGTTAGTTATGGATTTAATGAAAATGATATAAAGATTGGATCTATGAATTTTAATATTGGGAATTATCAAGGAACTGTTTATAAATATAGTGCTTATGCATCTTTAAATGTTCATACTAAAGATATTGATAAGATGGAACAGGCAAGTAATAATATTATTAAGCTTTACAATAAGGGAGTACTTTTAACTAGTAATGTTGGCCCAAGTTATTATTTTGATAGGATTAATGATGTTAAGCCCGAGATGTTGGCAGATTCCATTAAAAAGGCTAAATTAGCAGCTTTAGAGTTTGCAAATAATTCAGGTGCTACTTTGGGAAAAATTAAAAATGCAAATCAAGGATACTTTGAATTTCTTCCAGTTGATAGAAGCTTAGGAAGTCATGAGCTTTATTCAAAGAAGATATTAAGAGTTGTTACTACAGTTTCTTATTATTTAGATTAAGATTTATTAAAGGAAGGATAATGGAATTTTTATATTCTAATAAAGAGAGTGATTTAAAGAAGAGATTTTTTGATTTTTTTTTAAATAATGTTAATCAAGATGATTTTACTAGTATTGGGATTTGTGGCGGACGCAATATTATTTCTTTTCTAAATGTTTTTGATGAGAATAATTATTCTCTTAAAAAATCTCATTTTTTTTTAGTAGATGAGAGATGTGTTGATTTAAATAGTGATGATAGTAATTTTAAGCTATTAAGTGAGGGTTTTTTTTCTAAAATGATAGAAAAAAATTTAATCTATAGTTCTAATTTGCATCCATTTATTTATAATGAGTTTGATGAAGTGTCTTCTATTCATAGTTATAATATTGAATTCAATTCTAGGTTTACAAGATTAGATATTAGTATTTTGTCTGTTGGTGAGGATGGACATATTGCCTCCCTTTTTCCTTCAAGAAAACTTTTGTTTTCTGAGATGGAAGGATACCAGTATGAATATGAGGCCCCAAAACTTCCGTCTAAAAGAATAAGTTTAACTCCTAAATCTTTGAAATTATCTAAGTCTTGTGTTTTGCTTTTTATGGGAGATGAAAAGAAGGCAGCTTTGGAAAATTTTTTAAATGCAAAAATTTCTTTGCGGGAATGTCCAGCTAAGATTTTTGATGTATGTTCTCGTTTGTTAGTTCTTACAAATATTGAGGGGGTCTATGCAGGACCCTAGACTTTCTAAATATCAAAATGCGAAAAACTTAGGAGCTAAAACTTTTAATAAGATTGATAAAGAAAATTTAAGTAATAAAGTTTCTGATACTGAAATACAGGGTTCAATGCTTAAATCTTGGATCAATCTTATTAAGAGAGATAAGAGTATGCCTTTAAATGAACAGGACTCTCTTAGAGGGAAAGCTCAAAAGCTAGGATTTATTCGTAAAGAAAGTAAGGTTGCAAAAATCGCAAAGTATTTTTTAGCTATTGGTCTTGAAAAATCGGCAGAGATTATGGCTGAGCTTGATGATGCTCATATAATCTCAATTACCAAGGAAATAGCAAAAATTAAGTATATTACTCCTGAAGACAAAAAGAGAATTATTGAAGAGTTTGAAGAGTTAGTCAGGAATGAGACCAAATTTTTAAAGATTGACGATAAATTTACTTATGAGTTGTTAAATAAGTCTTTGAGTAAATCAAAGGCAAAAGAGATTTACAAAAGGGTTACAGGAGTTGATCCTTTCCTACCTTTTGATTATTTATCTAGTGTTGAGCATGAGCAACTTTGGTCTTTAATTAGGGCTGAAAATGTAAAAACTCTCCTTATAATATATAATTACTTAGCTAAGGAGCAGAAAAAGTATGTTTTTTCTATGCTAGAGGAAGATATTAAGAAACAATTTATTAAAGAACTTGCCAAGCCAAGACAATTCAATATGGATATGGTTGAGACTATTTCTAATAGACTTAAGAGTAGGTTTGAAATGCAGGGTAGACTTAAGACTGAAAAACTAGATGGTTCTAAGATATTGGTTGATATTTTAAGCTATATGGACTCTGAGGATGAGAAGAATCTTTTAAATAATATTGACATGAAGGCTTTTGATCCTATTAAAGATAGTGAGATTAAGGAAAAGATATTTGATATTGATGTAATATTGCGCATTGCGGATAATGATATGCATAACATTTTAAGGGAATTTACAGATAACAATATTGCGATGATTATTAAGGATAAAAGAGATGAGATTAGGAATAAGATGCTTTTAAATGTCTCAAGGAGGCGTAAAGAAATTATTTTAGAAGAAGAATCTTTTTTAAAGAAAGTAAAGAAAAAGGATGTCAAGCAAATGACGACATCCTTTGTCAGTTATATTAAGGAATTGACTTTAAAGGGCGAATTAATAATATATAGAAAAAATGAGGAGTTTATTTAGTGAAACTTGATGAGCTACGTAGAAAGTATATAGAATTTTTTAAGAGTAAGGGACATTGTGAAATATCGGGTAAGTCTTTAATACCTGATAATGATTCTACTGTACTTTTTAATACAGCGGGTATGCAACCTCTTGTTCCTTATCTTCTTGGAGAAATGCATCCATCTGGAGATATGTTAGTTGATGTTCAGAAGTGTTTAAGGACAGGAGATATTGATGAAGTTGGAGATTTTAGTCATTTAACTTTTTTTGAGATGCTAGGGAATTGGTCTCTTGGTAGTTATTTTAAAGAGCTCTCTGTAAAATATAGTTTTGAGTTTTTAACTTCGCCTAATTATTTAAATATTCCAAAAGATAAACTTTATGTTAGTGTTTTTGAAGGTGATGAGAACATTCCACGAGATACGGAGACAGCTGGTGTGTGGGAGAGCCTTGGCATACCTAAGGATAGGATATTTTATCTGTCAAGGGAGCATAATTTTTGGGGCCCTGTTGGGAATGTGGGACCTTGTGGTCCAGATACTGAAATATTTGTTGATACGGGAATAGATAAATGTTCCAGTGAATGCGATATTACATGTTCTTGTGGTAAATATTTTGAAATATGGAACAATGTTTTTATGCAATATAGGAAGGATGAGGAAGGACATTATGAAGAATTGGCTCGAAAGTGTGTGGATACAGGTATGGGAGTTGAAAGAACAGTTACATTTTTGCAAGGAAAATCTTCGGTTTATGATACAGAGGCTTTTACACCCATAATAGAAAGGATTGAGCAAGTTTCTGGAAGAGTTTATGGACAAAATTTAGAGGATGATAGGGCTATTCGAATAATTGCAGATCATATTAAAGCGAGTTGTTTTATTTTAGCTGATAATTTTGCAGTTCTTCCTTCTAATGTGGGACAGGGTTATGTTTTAAGAAGAATCATTAGGAGAGCTATTAGATATGCAAAAAAACTTGGAATAGAGTCTCATTTTTTAGCAGACCTTGTTGATTCTGTTGAGGAAATTTATAAATCTTTTTATAAAGAATTGACAGATAAGAAGGATTTTATTAAGAATGAGCTTGGTAAAGAAGAAAAAAAATTTTTTAAAACCTTGCGTCAGGGTGAGCAAGAATTTGTTAAACTGGTTCAAAAATTATCATCAAAGGAAATACCTGGTGAGTTTTCTTTTAGACTTTATGATACTTATGGATTTCCTTATGAGATAACAGAAGAACTTGCGTCTGAGCATGGGTTTAATGTAGATAAAATAGGATTTGAAAAACATTTTAGAAAGCATCAAGAGGTTTCTAAGAAGGGAGGTGATAAGGTTTTTAAGGGAGGACTTGCTGATTGTACATATGAAACCACTAAGTTACATACAGCCACTCATTTACTACATAAGGCACTTCAATTAGTATTGGGTGAGCATGTAAGACAAAGGGGAAGTAATATTACAGCAGAAAGACTGAGATTTGATTTTAGTCATCCTCACAAAATGACAGATGATGAGATAAAAAGGGTTGAGGATATTGTCAACTTACAAATAAAGAATGCATTGTCTGTAGAAAAATCTATAATGAGCTTGGATGATGCTATGGCTAGGGGTGCTATGGCTCTTTTTGGTGAAAAATATGATGATATTGTGAGTGTTTATGAAATAGATGGTTTTTCAATTGAAGTTTGTGGTGGTCCTCATGTTAAAAATACTAGTGAGCTTGGTACTTTTAAGATACAAAAAGAACAAGCTTCTTCTTCAGGTATAAGAAGAATAAGAGCAGTTTTGCTTTGAATAATAAATGGTAATTAATCGATTGATAATTAATAAAATTTAGGAGGATACTTTATGTTTGAACATTTTGGGGAATATTTATTAACGCTACATCCTGTTTTTTTGGGATTTTTAGGTTCTACTTTTACTTGGTTTACTACAGCCTTTGGAGCTGCTGCTGTCTTTTTTTTCAGAAGAGTAAATAATAAAATAATGGATGCTATGCTTGGATTTTCAGCAGGTATTATGATTGCTGCTAGTTTTTTCTCGCTTATTCAGCCTGCAATAGAGAGAGCTGAAGAGCTTGGTTATACTCCATGGATGCCAGCTGTTTTTGGATTCCTATTAGGGGCTTTTTTTATATATGCTGTGGATGTGTTTGTGCCAGATCTTGATAAGCTCACATTTATTGATGAAGATTTAACAAGACATGGTAAGAAGGATTTTTTGCTTTTTACGGCTGTTACTTTACATAATTTCCCAGAAGGGCTTGCTGTTGGTGTTGCTTTTGGAGCTTTAGTTTCTACTCCTGATATACATACTTTGGTTGGAGCTATGATTCTTACATTAGGAATTGGTATTCAAAATATGCCAGAAGGTGCAGCGATTTCTTTGCCTTTAAGACGAGGTCATGTTCCTTTGTGGAAATGTTTTAATTATGGACAGATGTCAGGTTTGGTAGAAATTTTTGGAGGGGTTTTAGGAGCTTATGCAGTTTATACTTTTACTAGAATTTTACCCTTTGCTTTATCTTTTTCTGCAGGCGCAATGATTTATGTCTCAATTGAGCAATTAATACCTGAATCTAAAAGAAAGGATATTGATAGTAAAGTGCCAACCATATTTGGAATTATTGGGTTTACTTTAATGATGTTCCTTGATGTTTCTTTGGGCTAATTAACCAAATTTACCAGTGATATATTCTTCGGTCTTAATATTTTTAGGATTGAAGAATAATTCATCTGTTGGGCTTTCTTCTTCAATATATCCGTTAAGGAAGAATGCAGTTCGGTCAGATATTCTTCCAGCTTGTTGCATGTTATGAGTAACTATTATGATAGTATAGCTTTCTTTTAAATTGATTATTAACTCTTCAATTTTTCCTGTTGATATTGGGTCAAGAGCTGAAGTAGGTTCGTCCATTAATATTACATTTGGTTCAATTGCAAGAGTTCTTGCAATGCAAAGTCTTTGTTGCTGTCCTCCTGAAAGACTTAGCGCATTTCTATTAAGCTTATCTTTTACTTCATTCCAAAGTGCAGATTTTATTAAAGATTTTTCAACTACTTCATCAAGCTTTTTTTTGTCTTTAATGCCGTGAATTTTGGGTCCATAACTTATATTGTCATAAACAGACATTAAAAATGGATTTGGAGTTTGGAACACCATTCCAATTTTTCTTCTAAGTTCAAGAACATCGAAATTATTTGAGTAAATGCTTTTACCTTCATATATTACTTTCCCCTCTATTTTCACACCTTCCACAAGGTCATTCATTCTGTTAAGTGTTCTAAGGAATGTTGATTTTCCACAACCCGATGGGCCTATTAAAGCTGTAATGCTATTTCTTAGTATGGATATATTAATGTTATTTAATGCTTTAAAGTCTGTATAAAATAAGTTTAAGTTTTCTGTTTTAATGATTGCTTTATCTTCACTCATTTATTTAATCCTATATAATTTATTGATTAGAAATTTTGATATCAAGTTTATTAAAAGTATCATTATGATAAGTATTGATGCCGTTCCAAAACCTTTATCTAGATGTCCTTCTTGAAATAATAACAATAAATGTACGGTTAAACTTCTTGCAGGCTCATTTAGGCTTCCTGCAAGACCTAAATTTGTTCCCATTGTAAATAGAAGTACGGCTGTCTCGCCAAGCGCACGCCCTATTGCAAGAACTATTCCTGTTAAGATACCTGGGCTAGAGGCGGGCAGTAGAATTTTAAGTATAGTTTCTGTTTTGTTTGCACCCAGAGCAAAGGAAGCGTATTTATATGATTTAGGGATTGATTTAAATGCTTCTTCGGTTGTTTTAATAATCATTGGTAGTATCATTAAAGAACTTGTTATGGCGCCAGAGAGTATCCCCATTCCAAGAATTGGAACAAAAAACATGAGTCCAAATAGTCCAAAAATGATTGCAGGAATTGATGATAAAATGTCAACGCTCATAGATATTGTTTTGTAAAATATTTTATTTGAAGTGTATTCTGCAAGCATTATTCCTGTGCCAATTCCTATTGAAATTGAAATTATTGCTGTTAATAATATTACATGAAAGGTATTAAGGATTAAATAAGAAATACCTCCGTATGCACCAGAATTTCTTGGGGTAGATAATATGAAATTTAGGTTTAAAGGCATGCTTTTTTTTGTGTAGTATAGCTTAAGAAAGGGTGCATCACTTTTATAAAAAGAGTGCCAAGGTACAACGGCAATTGTGCCTTCTTGTTCTTCTACTTCTTTTATTGCATTAGGATTATAAGTTGAGTATTTTATAACATTTGAGTTGATATTTTTAAAGATTAAATCATTCCATTTTTTCTTGCCTATGAGTAGTTTTTCTGTCATTTCTAGGCTTAGAGTATTGATAATTTCATTTTCACTCTTTTGTAGTGTTTTTTTTCCTACTAAAATGGACATAGATTTGATTTTTATGGATTTAACTTCCGAATATTTTTTAAAATTCAATTTTTCAAGTTCTTCTTTTGTTAGATAGCCAATAGCGCCCGCAGTTTTATTGACAGTTTGTATCATCTCTTCAGTCGATTCTTCTACTTTTATATATCTGTTATTAAATTCATTATTCTGTATAAAAGTTGTTAATATAGCTTTACTAGATAAATTTGATTTTGAACTTGCAATGGGAGCTATATCTGTAACTTGATCGGATATACTGCCCCAATGTGAGATTTTGTTATTGTATATGTTATATATGTCTTTAGTGGTAAGTTCATCTATTTTAATGCTTTTATTTATAATAAAGGCAATTTTTATTGTTTTGTTCTTAAGTGTTAATGGTAGAAAATGTTTTGTTTCATTTAAAAATAATGTTTGTTTTTTAGAGAAAAAGAATAGTGAATTGTATAATATATAAGATATTAAAAAGATTAATAGTGCTATTAGAGCATAAGAGATTAATTTTATTATGAAAAATGATATTTTATTTAACAGTTTGTTTATTTGAACTGTATTCACTTGATTTTTAGCCTTTTAGAAGAAGAAAGGATAAAATACTTAATTGAATTTGTAATGATTACTGATAGTAACAAAACCAGAGCTGTTGAGAATAAAGCTTCTCTGTGAGTTCCGGATGCATATCCCATATCTATTGCAATATTTATTGTAAGAGTTCTAATAGGTGAGAATATGTTTTTTACAAATAAAGGGGAACCTCCACCAACCATTAAAACTGCAATTGTTTCACCAATGGCTCTGCCAACAGCTAGTATTACTCCTGCTAGGATTCCTCTTCCAGCGGAAGGAATCATTACTTTGTATATTGTTTGCCAGTCTGTTGCTGCTAGAGCAAGAGAGGCTAGTTTATATGATTTAGGAACAGCTTTAAGAGCTGTGTATGAGACACTAATTATTGTTGGAAGTATCATTATGCTTAAGACTATTGCTGAGCTTATTAGATTATATCCTAAATTGTCTTCTCTTTTGAATGTGTTCTTTATGAGTGTGGCTATAAATGTACTTCCAAAAAAGCCATATACTACACTTGGAATTCCTGCTAGTAGTTCTATGATAGTTTGTAATATTTTTTGATAAATCCCTTTAGCTTTTTCAAAAAGATAAATTGCAAATCCAAGTCCAATTGGTAATGCAATCAAGACAGAAAAAAGTGTTGTTAGTGCAGAATTTATAATGAATGATAAGATTCCATAAGACTTTTGTATATTACTGGTAGGATCCCAGTTGGTGCTGAATAGAAAATTGGAAATTTTAATTCTATTGTGAAGAAAAGGTGCAATCCCATTGTTAACAATAAATAAAATCAACAATAATATGGATAAAGCGCTAATTGTTGCGGATGTAAAAATAAAGCATTTAAACCCTAAGCTAACAATATTTCTTTTTGTCTTTAAATTTAATGCCATTCTTTACAAGAATTCCTCATAGAATTTTATTAAAATTCTTATCTACCAAAAGCCTTAGTTAAGTTTATCATATCACTGTTTAGTTATGCCTAAGTTGTATTTGCAATGCCAATGAACCCTTGTTCTTCAACAATATCTTGACCATTTGGACCTAGCATAAATTCAATAAAGTTAATTGTATTTTTATTCTCCGAAATACTAGTTGTGATTGCAATTAAACTTCTTTTTATATTGTATTTATTCTGCATTATTGTTTCTTTTGTAGGATATATGGTATTGATTGAAAGCGTATTTAGACCCTTCTCCATAGAATTTCTTGCATATCCAAAACTAACATAACCAATTGAGTGTGGAGTAAGACTCACCTTTTCAATCACCTCCCCATTAGATTTTACCACGATACTATCTTGTCTAAATTGAGCTTCTTCGGGATTTTTTAATATTTTCTCAAGAACTAATTCTTTAACAGATGAATATGACCCAGATGATGAATCTCTGTTTATGAAGTTAATCTTAGCATCAGGTCCCCCAACTTGTTTCCAGTTTTCAATATTTCCATTAAGTATGTTTGCCAAATCAGACTCTGCAATATTTGTAATCTTAACATCAGGACTTGTTATAAATATTAAAGCATCATAAGCAATTACTGTGACTTTAGCTCCCCTAGCTATTTCTTCCTCAGTAGCATCCCTTGATGAGATTGCCATTTTGTAAATGCCGTCAAACAATCCTTTAATGCCAACACTACTTCCTTGAGCATCATAAGTTACTTTAATTTTATCGTTTGCTTTTTTGTAGCTTAAGATTATTTCATCCATAATAGAGGTAGCAGTGGTAGAGCCACCAACAGGAATAATATTTTCATTGCTATTGTTTGTACAACTCATAAATAAAAAGAATAATGAAATAATAAAGGATACCTTAATATTTCTCATTAAATTCACTCCTTTTACGACTATATATAATATCATTAATTTTAGATAAGTCAACAAATAGTAAATATTTTGGTTTTTTGATATAAATTATTATGCACATTAGAAATTGATGAGGTATTAGATGAGTACAATTAAGTCTGGAGAAATTGAAAAGGGGAGTTTTTTGCTTTTTAAAGGTATGCCGCATATTGTTCTTGAACGAGAATTTTCGAAAACAGGTAGGGGAGGGTCTATTGTAAGACTGAAACTTAAAAACTTGAAAAATAAATCTGTTATCAAGGAAACATTAAAAGGGGCAGATACAGCAGAAGAAATTGAAGTTTTAGAAGTAAGATCTCAGTATCTTTATAGGGAAGGTGAAAATCTTATTTTTATGGATTTGGAAACTTATGATCAATTTAGTGTTAATTTAAGAGAGGTTTCAAATCTTGAGGATAAGGTTCTCTTTTTACAAGAAGCAGAAGTATATTCTCTTGTTAAATGGGAAGATGAAGTTATTGACATTAAGTTGCCACCCAAAATTGCATTTGAAGTGGTAGATGCTGAGGTTGCCGTTAAGAGTGATACTGTAACTAATGCTATGAAGAATGTTACTCTTCACACAGGTTTTATAGTAAAAGCACCTATTTTTATTAATGTTGGAGATAAAATTTTGGTTAATTCTGAAACAAAGGAATATGCTGAAAGAGTTAAAGACTAAAATAGTTCTGTTATTTTTTGTTATTTTCTGTTCTTGTGAAATAAGCTATCCTGAGATAAAAGAACTCGATTATGTCATTAATTATTATTTCAATAAGGATAATTTTGATTATTTTATGTCTTTTGATTTTGCTATTAGAGTTTTAAATTCTAAGGATATAACTAAGTTTGTTGTTGAGAACATAGATAGTAGGGAATTTATTGAGGTTACTAAGGATAAGTATGCTTCCTCTTTCTTTGATTCTACTCTTGGCAAAGATATTCTTTATTGTAAAGATTTGATGTTTAATTTTGCAGATAAAACTTTTGAGAGTTTTGTAGCGCAAGTACATCTTTTTGATACTGGTATGAGAATATATAATAAAGACATTGTCATAAATTTAAATTTATCAAGAGAAGAATTAGCTTTATTGTATGATTATGTGTATAAACATAGGGATATGTCTAAGTTAAATGAAATAAGTGGCAATAAAGTTTATTTGATGAAGGCATCCAAAGATGAGATTAATTTTTCAGATGAAGTTACTAATATTGAAGATATAACCAGTATTCAAACAGACGACAACTTGGATAATTATATGGGATTTTATTATATTGGAAAAAATTCTAACCTATTTTTTAAACTAAATTAATGGGCCCACCAGGACTTGAACCTGGGACCTACCGATTATGAGTCGGGTGCTCTAACCAACTGAGCTATGGGCCCTAAAAGGACTAGCTAAAAGAATTAAACATAGTTTTCCACTGCTTTTCCATACTTTAAGTCATTATATTTATTTTTTATTTATTGTCAAGTTCATCAATTTCATTTTGTATGATTTCTATTTTTGAATTTAGTTTATTTAATTTATTTTCAATTGATTCTTTGTTTTTTATGAGTTGTTGCATTTTTGCTTTTATTGTTGCTATTTCATCTGTTTTAATTGTTTTTGCTATTTCTTCATTTAGTTTGAGTATTTGTTGATTTAAATTTTCTATTTGTTGTAATAAAGAATTAATTGCTCCGGTTTTACTTAATCCTTTTTCTGTCTTTGTCATTTCAATAAATTCTTCGGCTATTTTTTTTAAAACATTCTCTTTATTTGTTTCAACAATGCTAATTTTATTTTCTATTTTATTTTTGTTATTTATTTTATCTTTTATGCTTTTATTTTTTGTTTCTTTTATGGTGTCGTTTATTGTTATTAAATTTGCTTGAGATTCGTTCATTAATCTAAATTCTTCAATTAGCTCTTTACTTAACTCTTTATTCTCTATAAAATCATTGACTAAATTTTCTAAGTTTTCTGTAGATAAATGTTCTCTTAATATTTTTTTCTCAAATTCTTTTGCTACTTTTCCTATATTTATTTTATTTAGGATATCCTTTATGGTTAGTATAGTATTTGTAATAAACTTCTTAATGAAATTGGGATTTTCATTTGGGCTTGTTATTTCGGTTGTTTTATATTCATGCTTTTCAAGCATTGATTTAGTAAAGTCCAGTTTGTATTCTACAATTGATTGTAAATTTTTTGGATAATGATTTATTAATGCTTCCACAATCTTTATAAGTTTATTTTTGTAAGCTTTAATAATATTTTTTTGATTGACTTTACAGTCTTTAAGATTTTTATATAATTCTTTTAATTTATTTTCATTGTCTTCTGCTTTGCTTAAATTTGTTCTAAGTTGAGTTAATTCTTTTTCAATTAATTTTAAAGAAGTATAAGAGGCCAATTGTTTCAGCTCTATTACATTGTTATTTTTAAGAGTTTTACCAAGCTCAGTTAATTTTTTGTCTCTTTCTAAGTTTAGTTTTTGAATTTGGGATTTAAGATTTTTTATCATAAACAACTTCTGTGTTTATTTTATTTTCTGTCGACACTTTTTTCAAGTTCAAATTTAGAAATTTTGTAGTAAATTTTTCTTCCGTGTGGACAATGTTTGAGTTTTAAATTGAAAAATTCATTTATTAAAAAATTGCTAAATTCAGAGCTTATTGTGTCATTTTGCTTAATAGCTTGTCTACAGGCAATAGTAGCATATAAATCAGCCTCTAAGGAATTAATAGTTTTGCTTTTTCTTGTCTTTAAGAAATGAATAATAACATTTTCATATTTATTGCAAATATTTGGGATGGATTTAAGTTGATAAGTCTGGTTCTTTGTTTTAATAACTATGATGTCTATTTGTTTATATTCTTCTATCTCACTCTCAAGTATTTTGTCTGCATCTTCGCAATCTACTTGAAATTCAATTGGTACTAAAAGATTTTGTATAGTCTTTTTTGAATTTTTGAGATTATTATATATGATCGTTTCATGAAGTGCATGTTGGTCTAGAAAATAGACTTCATTATCCTTCTCTACTATTAGAAATTCAGAAAATAATTGTCCTATATATCTATATTTGTATTCTTCCTCTCTTGGCTTACTAATTGCATTTAGCATTGTGGAAGTTTTTAGGAAAATATTTTGGATGTGGGTTTTAAAGGATGATTTATTGTTTTGAGCTGGATCGTGTCTTTCAAAATTGACCTTGTTTTCTATGATATTTGTTATTTTATTGCTTTGAGGTTTTTCTAATATTAATTCTTCATTTTTTGTAATTTCGTAGACTTGGAAATTTGAATTTTGTGATTCATCACTCTCAGGTTCTAACAAGTGAGTATCATTCGTTAATTGTCTTTTTATTATTATGTTGTTGTAGTCTTGTAAAATTTCTTTTTGTTCTCTGTCAAAAAATTCATTAATGTTGCTTGAAATTTGTTTAGGGAGGAAAGGTAGGTTGAAAAATCTTACTTCTTTTTTTTGAGGATGTATATTAAAATCGATGTGTTTGGGTTCTATTTCTAAGAATAGATAACATATTGGGAAGTTTCTGGGTGTTAGTATTCTACTGTGTCCATCAATAATAGCTTCAGATAAATTTTTTTCTTCAACGGGTCTTCTGTTTACAAATATTTTTATATTTCTTCTGTCTTTTCTTGAAAAATGAGGAGGAGCAAAAAAAATTTTCATTTTGACATTCTCGTATTCTGCTTCTATTTTTCCAAATTTATTATGCTCTATTATTTCTCCATATACGCTTTGAACTCTGTCTATTAGTTTTTCTTTAAAATAGACCTTTCTCAATTCATGGTTAATACTTAATCTAAAGTCGATTTCAGGATGAGCTACTGCCTTTTCTTCAAAAACTTTTAGACACATTTTTGTCTCAATAGAATCTTTTTTTAAGAATCTTTTTCTTGCGGGAAAGTTATGAAATAAGTTTGTAACATCTACTATGGTTCCATTTATTGGAGATTGTTTTTTTAAATATTTTTCAATTCCGTTTTCAACTTCAATTTGATAACTTTCTTCTCCTGTGGTTGAACTTGTTATTATGAGATTAGAACAAATTGCAATACTAGAGAGGGCTTCTCCTCTAAATCCTAGTGTTTTAATTGTTTCAAGATCTTGTTCTGCATTGATTTTTGAAGTAGTGTGGGGTAGATAACATATCTTTAAGTCCTCTGGGCTTAATCCACTACCATTGTCTGTGATTAGTATTCTTCGAATACCTCCTTCTTCAAGGAAAACTTCGATTTTATCTGCGCCAGAATCTATTGAATTGTCAAGCAATTCTTTTAAAATAGAAGAAGGTCTATCTATGGCTTCTCCTGCTGCTATTTTTTGTACTAAGTTTTTGTCTAAAAATTTTATTTTATTCATTGTCCTATAATTTTTATTATTTTTTTATTTTGTGCGTAATTAGGAAATTTTTTAACAACTTCTTTCAGTCTTTTGTCATCTCCATTTTCATTATATTCTATTATGGCCAATGCATGGAGAGCTTCTGGGTTGTTTGAATCTACTTTAATGTATTCTATTAATTTTTCCATTGCTCTTTTGTTTTCCTTAGTAGCCAAAAATGTAATGGCTAGGTTATATTTTGCTTCAAGGTTTGAGCTAGCTTCTGCTTTTTGAAAAATGTTTATTGCTTTTTGGTAATTTCCTTGTTTTTTGTAAAGTTTCCCAAGATTATTTAATGCAACTGAATGATTTTTATTGCTAACCTTTTCAAGTATATCAATTGCTTTGCGTTCATTTCCTAGTTTTTCATATGCTCTTGCTAAATTTATGTGAGCTGTAATATTTTCAGGAGTTTTTAAAATTACATTATTGTAGAGTTCTATTGCCTTATGATAGTCTCCTTTTGTTAGAAAAATGGATGCTTTTAAATATAGATATTCAGGCTTTTCTGGGTTTATAGTAAGAGCTTTATTTATGACTTCAAGTGATTCATTAAGACTGTCGTTTTCAAATTTTGCTATTGCTAGATTATAAAGAATGATGTCATTTTTTTCTTTAATTGAAAAACTTACCATATCTAGGTATTTTTCACCACTTTGAAAGTCTCCAATATGATTTGCGGTAATTCCTGCTTTTATGGCGTAATTAGGATTTTTAGCAATATCATGAGCTTTTTTGAAACTTAAGAAGGCATGTGTTTTATCATTATTTTTTTCTTCTGCTATTCCTTTTTTATAGAAAGCAGTGTCATAATTTTGGTCAATTGCAATAGCCTTCTCAAAGGCTTTAATTGCTTCTTTGGGTTCATCTAATATAATTAAGACTGTTCCTTTATTTGTGTATGCTTTTTTGTGGTTTGGATCAATTAGTATTGTGTCATCAAAAGCTTTAATAGCTTCTTTGTATTTTTTTAGTTTAAATTTAATTAGTCCAACTTTATAGTAATCTTCTGCTTTTTTTGTAATGCTTGTAATTTTTTCATAAATTTCTTCAGCTGTCTTTAAATTGCCTTTTTGTTCATTTGCTACTGCTAGCATTTTGAGGGAGTTTAAATCTGTTGAAGAATTCTTGGTAGGGCCTACAGAGGGTTTGTGTGTTTCTTCTGTTTTGATTTTATTATCTGGTGAAATATTCTTTGTATCAAAAATTTCTTGCATAGGTCGCTCTTTTACAAAAAGCTCCTTTAAATAAGGAGCTTTTTGTAGGCTAACTGATTTTAATTCAAAATCTTGCTTTATTAATTTAAGCAAGATTTGGGCGGCTTCTTGATATTTTAATTTATCAATTAAATCATTTACTTTCTTGAATTTATCACTTAATCCCCTTTTAATTAAGTCATTAAGTCTTGCCTTGCCAATAGAAGGATTGCCAGTATTAATATTATCTAATATTTCATACAGTTCTTTTTTTGTAGAGTAGTTGTAGGGTCTCTCTATTTTTTCACTTACTTGACTTTGTGATTTAGGCAGAATTTTTGGATTTGTCTGCTCTATTTTTATTGGTGGTTTTAGGGGTAAAGACTCAAGATTTTCTTTAGGGTGTTTAATTTGGTTTGTTTGCTCTGTGCTAGAATTGTTTAAAGTTTTTTCGGTAGGTTTATCCTGTTTTTCTATTTCTTTTTTTTGATTATCTAACGGCTTATTCTTAGTATTGTTTAGCTCTTTACTTAAGTTGTCTTTTAACTTTTTTAAGTTAAATAAATTTTTTTGGCTTTCAGTAGATTCTTTATTGCTTAAGGTTGGCTTTTTATTATCCTCGATTTTGCTCTTATTGTCGCCTAAATTCTTAGGTACTTTACTTTGTCTAAACTCTAAAATATCTTCGTCTTCAATACCAGTATCTTCTTTTCTATCAGCATAGTTTTCTATTGCTGTGCTGTCTTTAATATATCTATTATTAAAAGCAATATCAGAGTTTTCATTGCTAATAGGCATTAATTTTTCTCTTCCCTGTATTTTATCTAGTATTTGATTAGCGGTATCTCTTTGCAAATTTTTTGATTCAAAAGGACTATTATTGGCAAGTTCTGCCAGAGTATTCTCAAGCATTGCAATATCTGTGTTTTTTGGATATTTGTCTTTTAGCATTTTTGTTATTGAATAAGCTTTTTTATAATTTCTATCCATAACACTATTTTTGACTTCATTTAGCATTATTTCTTGGTTTCGTTTGTTTAGTCTATCTTTGTATACATAATAACCAAGTGACGCAAATGAAGAAATAAGCAGAAATATTAAAGTTAATAGTATAGGTAGGCTTTTTCTGTTATTCATCTATGTTTAACTCCTCTTGCCAATTAATTTTTTCTAGCTCAATTAAAGAATCTGTGTTTAAATTAGGTTCAAATTCTTCTTTAAGCATTTTATTATTACTGTCTTTACTGTCTTTACTGTCTTTACTGTCTTTACTGTCTTTACTGTCTTTACTGTCTTTACTGTCTTTACTGTCTTTACTGTCTTTACTGTCTTTACTGTCTTTACTGTCTTTACTGTCTTTACTGTCTTTACTGTCTTTACTGTCTTTACTGTCTTTACTGTCTTTACTGTCTTTACTGTCTTTACTGTCTTTACTGTCTTTACTGTCTTTACTGTCTTTACTGTCTTTACTGTCTTTACTGTCTTTACTGTCTTTACTGTCTTTACTGTCTTTACTGTCTTTACTGTCTTTACTGTCTTTACTGTCTTTACTGTCTTTACTGTCTTTACTGTCTTTACTGTCTTTACTGTCTTTACTGTCTTTACTGTCTTTACTGTCTTTACTGTCTTTACTGTCTTTACTGTCTTTACTGTCTTTACTGTCTTTACTGTCTTTACTGTCTTTACTGTCTTTACTGTCTTTACTGTCTTTACTGTCTTTACTGTCTTTACTGTCTTTACTGTCTTTACTGTCTTTACTGTCTTTACTGTCTTTACTGTCTTTACTGTCTTTAGGAGTATGATCATTTCTACTTTTTAGACTTTTGTCAAGCTCTTCTAAGTCTGCTTTTTTATTTCTTAAAAGATCAATCATATAGAGAATGTCGTCTTTTTTTTCAGTATCGTATCTTAGTGTAATAAATTGGGCATAATCGTGAATCGCCATAGTATATGAATCCCATGCGTCTTTATAGTTCTTTTCCTTGAAATTTACTTTTCCTTGTTCTACATAAGAATTTGCTCTGTTAAGTAGTGCCTTGTCGTAATTAGGCATGTTTTTAACAGAATTGGAATAATATTTGATTGCTAAATTATAGTACCCTTCACCTCTTTTAAACATTATGTTTCCAAGTTCAAAAAAGAGTTTATAGTCGATGTCTCCTCCAATTGCAATTCCATCAAGCAAAGCACCTTCTGCTTCTGTTAATTGGTTGTTCTCCCTATAAGCTATTGCTAGGAAATAGTATCCGTTTTGTACTTTTGGATATTTCTGAATAGCATCACTTAGAATCTTTATTGCTTTTGGATAGTTCTTATTTTTTATCTCTTCTTGTCCAATTCGAATTAATCTTTGAGCATATGCTAAGTTTGGGCTTAGTAACAAAACTAAAAATAAAGCAAAGAGTATCGAGTTTTTGAGCAGTGACAAATGAGTATTCATATTTTTTATTATTAACATTGTATTATTTTAGAGGAAATATTACCATATTTCATAGTGTCTTAGAAATAAATTTATTTTGATCTTTAGCCAAAAATGCAATGAATTTCATTATGTCTTCTTTTTGTGAAGAAGACATTGTTTCTTCTTCTTTTAATACGTCTGGATTGGAATAATAAGCAATATAACATATTGCAGGTAGTAATTTTTCATCTCTAAATCCTTCTAGGTTTAACATTAGTTCTGGTTTAATATTTTTATGTAAAATTTTGAGTACTCTTGTTCTTAGAATTAATGATTTAATGAAAATATATGATTTATAGTAGTTTAATTCCTGAGAGTGGGTCTTTTGCATTCTTATTATTTCTTTAGGTATGACAATTTTACTCTCATCAAGATAGAGTATTATTTCTGATATGAATTCAAAATGTTTCTTATCAATATTTGGATAAAAGGATAAAAAGTATACGAGTATTTGATTTTGAATTTCAAAATTTTTATTCTTAAAGAATGTTTTTATGTCTTGTGAGAAATTTTCCTTATCATCTTTATCTGCATAAATGTAGAATGCTACCCAACCATAGGTGTCTATCTTTTTTGTATTGTCTTTTATATAGTTGACCACATTTTGCAAAAATGTTCTTTTTATATATTTATTTTGAAATATGTTAGAACTTTTATATGGATTGAAGCTCATTTTTTCGAAAGATACAAAGAAGTCTTCTGCTTGAAATTTTGCTGTAATTATATCTTCTATTTTTTCATTTAAATTTAGTAACCTATGTTTTGCAATATATTCAATTGCAAAAGTAAAATCTTCCCATTCGTTTGGTACTTTATCTTTAAAGAACCATTTTAAATATTTGTTTGTTGCAGTTTTTTCAAATGAAGATAAATAAGCTTTTAGTGTATTTTGAAAATCTTTGGGGGTATATTTTGTAAAATCGCTGAAAAAATAATTAAAATTAATATTTTTCTTTGACCCTTTATAAAAAATTTCATTAAGGCTTAAAGTTTTTATTGTTCGTAAATATTTAAGAATCTCATCATATTTTAAAGTTAAAATCTCATCTATCATGTATCTATAGTTTTTTATTAAAATTTTATTAAAAAGTGACCTAGATAAGCATCCTACTGGCCAGTATGTTAAAATAAGTAATTTTTGTAGCTTGATTACTCTACTTTCTTTTTTGGTTGAGCTAGATTTGAATAGTCTTTGCAATGTTTGGGTTTGTTTTAGGATGCGTTTAATTTCTTCCTTGTTTCTATTTTTTACAGCTACTAGTATATCTATTGTTGTTTCTAAATTTTCTATTTTTATGTTGCTGGAGAAGTTTAGTATTAGCTGTTTATACAGTTCTTTTTTACATAAAGTGTATTTTGGATTATTTTGTATTTCAATTAACTTTAAGAAATTAGTTGATTTTAATTTATATGTTATTCCAAGCCTTTTACTAATAAGATTTGTTTCTTTTTGTATTTGTAATGAATTTTTTCCTTTAATTATCTCTAATATCCAGTTTTTGATTTTTGTATCTTCATTTTTTTCATAATAATATTCTTCAAGAGTAATGTTTATTGTATTTCTTTTTTGTTCATAATCTCTGCTTATTTTTATAAGATTTTTAATCTCTTCTTCATTTAGGATATAAAGCTTTGAAAAAATACTATATTTTAAAATTTTTTCTTCTATATTTTCATTTATATATTTTTTTAATATGCTAAGAGAATCATAAAATTCTTGGCGTTTTGTTATTGTACTCATTTAACCTCTATTAAATCTTTAATTATTTGGGACAACTTATCATCTCTTTTAGCAATCTTGATTATTGTCTCTAAGTAACCTTCAATATCACCTGTATCAAGTCTCTCACCTTCTATTTCCTTATATAATACTTTGCCCTCACTCATCAGTTTCTTTAAAGCATAAATGTGATGATATTCTCCCTTCTTGTGAAGTTTAAATCCTTCTTCTAAATATTTAAAAAAATCATAAGTGTATAAAAATCTTCCAATAGATGCTTTCCTGCTTGGTTCTTTTCCAACTGCTGGTTTTTCTACGATGTCTTTGATATGAATATTGTCTTTATCTAATTCTATTACTCCGTATCTGTTGATATTTTTAGGATTTTCAATAACAGATAATATATTTTTTCCGGTTTTTTTGTGTAGTTCTATAAGTTGTGCCGTTAAGGGAGGATTCCCAATATGTAGATCATCAGGATATGCAACTATTGTAGGCTCTACCCCAATCCAAGGTTTTGCATGCAGTAAAGCATGTCCTGTTCCCATCATTTCATTTTGCTTTATGAAACTAATATTGATGTCTTTAAGTTTAATAATATCTAGTAAATCTTGCCTACATTCTTTTGTAAATGTAGATTCAAGTTCAATTTCTCTATCAAAATAATTATCTAAAACTCCTTTTCTTCTTGAGGTTATTATTAAAATTTCTTTTATTCCAGAATTAATAAATTCTTCAATAATGTAGTCAATTGCTGGTTTATTTAGAATTGGTAACATTTCCTTTGGAATGGTTTTTGTTATGGGTAAAAATCTTGTTCCATAGCCAGCTGCTAAGATTATACCTTTCATAGTTTGTTCCTCTTAAAAGAAAATTATATCAAAATTTAAGTTTTAAATATTTAATATTTTCTTAAAATAATTTAAAATTAGTATTTATGCATGTAAGTGCAGGTAAGTATAAGGGGAGAAAGGTTGCTTTTCTTAGGGCTGGTAGTGTGCGTCCTGTGATGTCTGTTGTTAGGAAAGCATTTTTTTCTATTCTTTTTAATCAGATTCTAGATTCAAATTTTCTTGATGTATTTGCAGGTACTGGAATAATGTCTCTTGAAGCTTTGAGTCGTGGGGCTCGTCTTGCTCATCTTGTTGATTATAATAAGGCTTCTAGAAATGTTTTGGTTAAGAATTTTGGGTTTGTAAGTGAGCCTTACAAGTTTTTTTTCAATGAGGCTGAATTTTTCCTTAAAAGGAGTAACCTTTTTTATGATTTTATTTATCTTGACCCACCCTTTGATTATTCTCTTAAAGAAAACTTACTTGAAATAGTTGCAAAAAATGCGAGTTTAAATAAAGATGCTAAGATTATTATCCATTATCCTTCTAGGGAAAATTTAAGTAGAAGTATTTTAGGTCTTTCCAAATACGACTCTAGAAAATATGGCGATTCAAGGCTTGATTTTTTTAAATGTGATTCTTATGACAAATCTCAAGATTAATCTTTGAAGGGAGTAAAAATATTAAATTCATTACTTTTAAGTTCTTCAATATTACGTTTTAATTCAAATTTATTAATATTTTTTAATGGACTTTTCTTTATTTCTCCATTTTGTCCCTTGATGATTATTTCCTTGGATTCAAGGTTAAGAAGAACATCTCCAATGTTATAGGATTTATCCTTTTTCTTTATTACAGATAGAATAGGCAATATGCCTATATTGTATTCAAAAACAACTACTTTGAATAAAGGTTCATTGCAATCTTTTGTGCATATGTCTAGGATTTCTCCATAGTCGAAGGGTGCAAGTATTGTTAAGAAGATCTTTAGCATTTCTATATCAAATTTTTTGTTTTTTAAATATTCATTTGGTTTATCTGTATCCCAATAGTATTTTTCGCTATTTTGAAATAGAAATTCAATAGCTTCCAAAGGGTTGACAGGTTCTTTTATTGTAATAGGATTGACCATTTCGTCGTAAGTATCTATTACACAAAAAATTCTAATAAGTTCGTGAGTAAATTTTTTAATTTTTATATCTTTATGACTTTTACTATTAAGGTAGGTTTTTTGTCCGTTTATTATCATCTTTGTAATGGGAGAGATATCTTCTCTCATTCTAAATAAATTTTTAGAGACATTAATGCTTTTTTCTAAATACTCTATTTTAAGTTTGTATTCTTCTTCTATGTCTTTGTTTTTAAGGCTAATTTTGTCTTTTAGTTCCTGTAGTATAGTGGCATGCATGAGGCCGATTGGGTGTAGAAGTACACCAAGTGCAGCTTGTATTATTATATTATTATCGTAGAAAAATTCTGTAAATTTTGTGTAGTGTCCTTTGTCGATAAAAAACTTTAGTGTTGAGCGTGGAGCATCTTTTGCTGCTCTTTCTTTATTGAGGTGTGCAATTGTTATTAAAAAATAAATTGTGGTATCAATTGCATGTAGTAAAACAGAATCGCCTGTTGTTTTTACTTTTCCATTGAAAAATTCCCAATCTCTTCTGATTGAGTGTAGATGTAATTTTTTTATTGTTTTTGTGTTAGAAAGACTATCTTTATTCCTAATTTTTTGAAAATCAAAATAATCATATATTTCTAGTAGTAGCTTTTGAATAGATATTATTTTGTGTGTTGGTAAGATCTTAAAGCTACCCTCAATGATTTCTTTAAAGTAAATGGGATCGGGATCTTCTTCCATGAGTATATTTAAATTTATCAATCTTTTTTTGCCGGCAATTATAAATATTTTATCTTTTTCTGAAAATGGTTTATATATATCTTTTAAAGCTTGTATTAAATCTTCCTTTAAAAAATTTATTTCATTATTTAAAAGCTCTTCATTGATTATATTGATTAATTTTTCATGTGGAATGTTTGTATAGTTATTGACTACGGGTATATGTGAAACATTTCCTTGCTTTAGAGCTTTAATGATTTTATCATTTACTCGTGTGCTTAGTTTAGATAAATTTCCGATATTTGAAAATATAATATCGTTTTCTGTTAAGTCTTCTATTCTTTTTATTTCTTTGAGAATCATTTTGAGTCCTCTTAAATAAAATTTTAAATGGTTGCCTCAAGAAGAGAGGATTACCTAAGAAAGGATTTAAACTCTTCTATCCCACAAATTCGGCAAATTTAGATATTAGTCTAAAAGTTAAACCTTTAAAATACAATTACTTTTTCTAACTTTGAATTTCAGTGCAATCAATAAAATCAATGACCAATATTGCCGCCGAGGAGAATCGAACTCCTGACACAAGGATTTTCAGTCCTATGCTCTACCAACTGAGCTACAGCGGCTGTTTTTGTTTTACAACATTATTATTTTTCCATAAACATTTTTTTTTGTCAATCATCATGAGTAGTATAGATTAGTTGTTATTTTTTATATTTAAAGTTGTATAATTAATCTTATATAGTTCATATAAGGATATTTATTTGAGTAAGGTGTTTATTACGGATTTAGATGGTACATTGCTTGACGCAAAGGGGTCTTTGTCGGATTTTTCTAAAAATAATTTAAAGGAACTTCTAAAGAGAGATGACTTTAAATTTACAGTTGCAACCGGTAGAGATTTTTATCTTATGAGATCGCCTTTGAGGGGATTTGATTTTAAGATTCCTTTAATTAGCCATGATGGTGCTTATGTTGCATCTATTGATCAAGGCAAGCCTCTTTATGTAGAAAATATACGGTGGGATTATCTTTGCGATATTTATTCTTATTTTAAGAATAATGGGTTTTCTGTATTTTTTAAAGTAATACATAATGGAGAGGTATTTAATGCTTATGATGGTATTAATAATTTTTTAGAACATTGGTATCTTACATTTAAGCAAACTTTTTGTTGTTCAAATATTATCAAAATAGATAAAATCAATGATATTTCTCTTTATGATGTTTTATCTGTTACTGTTATTGGTACAAGAGAGATAATTGAAGGTGTTTTTTTGAATATGAGAAATTATTCTGAACTTAAAGTTTCTAAATATGGAAGAATAGAATTTAATGACAAAATTAGTGTTATTGAAGTACAAAGTATTCATGCTGAGAAAATAAATGGGATTAAATTTTTGGCTGATTATTTATCTATTTCTTATAAAGATATTGTTTATTTTGGAGATTCTGATAATGATATCTCTGTTTTTAATGAAAATGAAATTCATAAAGTTACTCCTCAGAATGGTATTGACACGCTTAAGGATAAGGCTTGTGAAGTCATAGATTATCATTATAATGATTCTGTGGTAAAGTACATATTAAACAATTTTAAATAAGATGAGTTTTATAATCATTATTCAGAGTGAATAAGTTTTATTCTATTTGTCTTTATGTCATAGCTTACAAAAGCTAAGTGCATCTTAGTATTTATTTTATCTTCTCTATAATAATAATGAATTAACGCATCAACTCTGACAATTCTTTTGCTAAAATCCTTATCATTTGTTGCAATCTCATTGCCTTGAATGTCTTTAAATATTGAGTAATAACTTTCTATTGTGTAATCATTTGGACTTTTCCCTTTGTGTTTAGTTATTTCTATTAAGAATAAATTCTTGACTTTTTTATTGATACTTTCTGAGCTACTTGGCATCAATATATTGAGATTTAAGAAGACAAAGATTGATAGCGTTGCTAAGATAACAAGTGTAATGACAATGGAATATTTGCTTATTTTTTTCTTTTTATATATATTCATTTTTCTTCCTTTCTTTAGTTATTGCTTTTTAAATGTGTATGAATTTAATTACTCTGTTTTCTTAATATGTTGATTTATAATGTTTTTATAGGCTTCCTGTTACTATATTAACACATTCAAGCTTAAAAAATTTCTACAATAAATCTTTAATATTATTTTTAAATAAAACTTTTATTAAATTTAGTATTTCAGATCTTTATATATTTTATTTCCTGTTATGTAAGTATCTGAAAAAATCCATATCTGTTGAGAATATTTTCCGTTTATCTTTAAGTACTGCCTTGTAACTCTCTAGTGCTTGCCAAAATCTATAAAATTCAACATTTTGACCATATGCATTTGCATAAATCCGTGCAGCTTCACTATCGCCCTCAGCTTTAATTATAGCTGCTTCAGCTTTTGCCTCACTTAGTAATTTTAGCTTTTCTTTTTCAATGCTACCAAGAATTTCTGTTTTCTCAGCCATACCTGTGCTTCTTTGTTCTTCTGCTATTTGTTGCCTTTCTGAGATCATTCTATTATGTACGGAATCAATTAAGCTAGGGTCATAGCTAATTTTTCTAATAAGAACGTCAACAATTTCAATCCCAATATCTTTCGTATTTTTATTTGCAACTTCAATTATTTCATTTTCAATGATTTTTCGACCCTTTGTTATTTGATAAGTTGTGTCATTTTTAGCCTCTTGAGCTGTTAAGATTCCGTGAGATAGTCTTTGAATAGGGTCATTTGAACTTCTAATCATTTCAAGTAAAGGGTACTTAGCAATAACACCTCTAACCGCAGGTTCAATAGCAGCATCAATTCTTATGTAAGCTCTATCCATTGTTTTGATGGATGTATAGAATTTATTAATGTCTGCAATTTTCCATCTAGCAGTTGTATCTATCCATATTAGTTGTTTCTCTTCACCACCTGTTGGAATTCTTTGGGGTTCTCCGTCCCATCTAAGTATGATTTTGGGAAATATTTGTACATGTTCAATAAATGGGATTTTATATTTAAGACCTGCTGCGTTTTCAGTCCTCTCAATTTTTCCAAGTCTTGTAGTAATTGAAATTTCGTTTTCTTTTAGTATATAAATTGGTTGCATTATAGAGAGTGATATTAAGCTAATTAGTAATGTAAATACAATAATCTTAGCAATAGAGAATAAAAATTTTACCATATATTTCATTTACTTTACCTCCTTAAAGGGTAGGAAGTTTTTTAAATTTTTGTCGATTATTTCAATGCTATCTTTATTTTCAAGAATTTCTTTCATCGTTTCATTATAAATTCTCTCTTTTGTAATTTCTGGGTCTTTAATGTATGCGTTTAAAATTGCATTAAAAATTTTAGTATCGGCTAACGCATTGTTTATTCTGCTTTCTTTGTATCCCTTAGCTTCTTCTAGCACTTTGAGTGCTTCTCCTCTAATTTTTGGAACGATTTGATTAAATTCTTTCTTTCCCTCATTAATGAATTTATTTTTGTCTTGAATCGCAATGTTAACATCTTCAAATGCTTCATAAACTTTTCCCTTTGGTGGCATAGCATTTCTGATTTGTACTTGTACAATATCAATTCCTAAATTATATGTTTTAATAATTTCATTCATGGAAGATTTTACTCCTTCTGTAACTCCAACTCTATTGTCATTAATTATTTCAAAAATAGTGTTGTCTCCAATTAATCTGTTCATTGATGATTTTGCAATGTCTTTTATTGTTTCTTCTGGGTCTTGTACTTTAAACATGAAAGAATATGGATCGCTTATTTTATATTGGACTAGCCATTCAACATTTATTATGTTTAAATCTCCAGTAATAATTATTCCCTCATCTTCACCAGCATTAATTCCTCTGTTATTATCTGTGTTAAAACCGAATTTAACCTCTTGTACTATTTTTACTGGTACAATGAATTTTTCCTCAATTAGTGGAATTTTTATATGTATTCCCGATTCAAGTGTTCTATTTAGCCTACCAAGGCGAAGAACAATAGCCTCTTCTGATGGTCCAACTACAAAAACATTTGATATGATTATTATTGCTATGATTACTAATACAATTAGTATTATTGTGTATTCGTATGTTTTATTGAAAAATTTTGGAATATTCAGCATTTTTATCTCCTTTTTATTTATTTACGCCAAGAGAAATATAGATTTTTCTTCTTGATTTTTTGATATTAAATTTATGTTCTGTGTTTAAGTTAGGTTTTGAAAAATTAAAAATCGTTTTACAAAAATTTTTGTACATTTTTATTCCTTTTCAAATTTTTTAAAGGTTATTTTTTTTATTTTATGATTCTGTACTTCTTCTATTAAGTATTCTCCATGTTCTGTGTTAACTTGTTCTCCTTCTTTAGGAATTTTATCAAGTAAATCCATTATGTATCCTCCCATTGTGTTTATGTAATCTTTGTGTTGAATTTTTATTCCAACGGTTTCCTCAATCTCATCAAAGGTGGTCTCACCAAGTATGAGGTAAACGTTTTCACCTTCTTTAGTGATAAATTGTTTTTCTTCTTCTAGATCATATTCATCAAATATTGCTCCGAATATTTTCTCTACTATATCCTCTATTGTAACTATCCCCGAAAATCCTCCGTATTCGTCAATAACGATTGCCATTATTTTTTGATTTTGTCTCATAATGGCTAGCGTATCTTTTATTCTCTTGTTTTGTTGTACAAAGACAGCGGGTTTTGCAAATTTTATGATACTTTTTTCAAGTTCGTTTTTGCTTATTTCAATTAAATCCTTAGTTATTAAAATACCTATTATTTGTTCTCTGTTTTGACCCTTATATACAGGGATTCTGGAATATCCTTCTTTTTTAATCAATTTAATTTTATCTTTTAGTCTTGATGTGCTTGAAAGTGAGAATACTTCTGTACGGTGAGTCATAACTTCAGATGCTCTAACCTCTCCTATGTTTAACATTTTTTGCATGAATATTCTAGCGTCATTTTCTAAAATTCCTAAATTTTCAGCTAAAAATAACATATTTTTTATGCTATCTTTATTCATTTTTTGACTTGTTTTTATTTTACATAAGCTTAATAGGGCCTTAGTCATTCCATTAATTACATATATTATGGGTGTGAATATGAATGTTAATGTTTTAAGTAAGATTGAGGTTGACAAGGCTATGCCTTCATTGTTTAATATTGCGATTTGTTTAGGAAGTATTTCGGAAAATATAAGAACTATTATTGTTACGATTCCTGTTGAAAGAGCGAGAGCATTGTTCCCATATTTATTAAGAACAAATTTTGTTGCAAGAACACTGGTTGTTATATTGGCAATATTGTTTCCAATCAAAATTGTTGTGACAAGTTTTGATGGATTTTGAGCTAAGTGGTATACAACTGTTCCTAATTTCCCCTTTTTCTTTATATCCTGGAGTTGTATTAAGCTTAATGAGGTATATGCCGTCTCTGACGCTGAAAAAATTGCTGAGAGTATTATAAATACTATTATTAATGTTAACTCTAACATATTTATTATTGTAGTTTATATCTGTTAAAAACTGTATTGGCTTTTACTGACTCTCTAAAGGCGCTGACCGGAATCGAACCGGCGAATCAAAGTTTTGCAGACTTCTCCCTTAGCCACTTGGGTACAGCGCCATTAAACAATAGTTAGTTTATTAAAAAATGATTGAATTGTAAACAGCATTTTTAGTCTTTGATAGTATTGATAATGCGGAGTGGATTTTAATTCTGCAAGGTTCTCTTTTTGAGCTTTATATCAAAATAATTTTTATTTTTGTACAATTTATTAATATGAATAGAAAAAAAAGACTTAATAGTGTTTTAGCTAAGTTAGATAAGAATTTAGTCAAAGAGATTAGAGGATCTTGTGATGTGGAGATATTGGGACTTGCATATGATTCAAGATGTGTATATTCTAACTTCGTATTTTTTGCTCTTCCGGGATTTCATTTTGATGGTCAAAGATTTATTGAAGTAGCAATTCAAAGGGGTAGTAATGTTATTGTACATACCAATCATGTTGACTTTTGTGTTCCCAATGTAACATATATTAAAGTTGATTCTTGCAACATAAAAAGATTTATGTCAAATTTTTCTAATATTTTTTATGATGAGCCTTCAAAAAAGCTTAAAATTATTGGAGTGACAGGAACTGATGGTAAGAGCTCTGTTTGTTTTTATATATATACTCTTTTAAAGTCTATAGGTGTTAAGGTTGGATTTATTTCAACAGTGTTTTTGGACGATGGAAGTGGAAGTTTAATTAAAAATCCTTATAGGCAGTCAACCCCAGAATCAACAGAGATTCATTTTTTTCTTAGTAAAATGGTGGATAATAATGTTCAATATGCCATTGTTGAATCAACATCTCATGGGCTTGATCCTAGAACAGCAAGGCTTGTTGACATTGAGTATTCTGTTGCTGTTTTAACTAATGTTAGTCATGAGCATCTTGAATTTCATGGCACGATGGAGAATTATTTGAAAGCTAAGCTTAATCTTTTTTCTTCTACTGCTACTAATAATGGGTTTGGTGTTATTAATATTGATGATAAAAATTCTTCTATCTTTTTAAGTTCTATTGATAAATCTTATGCATATAGTTTAGAGAATAAGAGTGCTGATTTTTTTGTAAGCAAAATTAATGAACAAATGGGTTTTACGGAGTTTGAATTTTTTAATAAAGATATTAAATATGATGCTAGAGTTAATTTGACGGGTAGTTTCAATGTTGAGAATGTGATTGCTGCTTTAATTGTTGTAAGTAAAGTTGCAAGTATTGGTATTGCAGAACTTATTGCTAGCCTTGCAAGTATTAGGGGTCTTTATGGGCGAATGGATGATGTTGATTTTGGACAGAATTTTTCTTTGATAATCGATTATGCACATACTCCGGGTGCTTTTCTTAAGCTTTTCCCTATATTTAGAAGACTAGCAAAAAATAGATTAATTGCTGTTTTTGGTTCGGCTGGGGAGAGAGATATTTCTAAGAGAAGATTACAAGGAGAGATTGCAGATAGATATGCAGATATAATAATACTTTGTGATGAAGATCCAAGACGGGAGGAAAGCATGCATATAATTAAAGATATTGCAGAAGGAATTTCGGATAAGATGCGGGATGCAAACTTATTTTTCATTCCTAACAGGAAAGATGCAATTGAAAAGGCAATAAACCTTGCACATTCTGATGATTTGGTGGTTACTCTTGGGAAGGGACATGAAGATTCAATAATATATAAAGATAAAAGTATTCCTTGGGATGAAAAAGGTGTTGTTAAAGATATTATTTTACGTTTAATAAATAGGGGTTAATTTTATGAAGAAAAATCTTATGTTAATATTTGGAGGAGTTTCTTTTGAACATGAAATTTCTTGTAGATCTGCTTATGGTGTTTATACAGCTCTTATGAAGCTTGATAAGTATAATGTATTTTCAGTGTTTATTGATAAGAACACTGGAATTTGGTATTTATTGGATTCCGTTCCTGCTGATCCTGAATTTGTCAAGAAGGATAGTTCTTCTGTTATTAGTTTAGTTCCTGGTGGTGGAATATTTGTAAGAGATAGAGACCTTGAAATTGATGTTGTATTTCCCATTGTCCATGGTAGAACAGGGGAGGATGGCTCTGTTCAGGGACTTTTAAAAATAATGGATATTCCTTGTGTTGGTCCTGGTATTTTAGGAAGTGCTATTTCTAGTAATAAGTATTTTTGTAAGCTCTTGCTTAAGAGTTTTAATATTCCTTTAGTACCCTTTATTGGACTTAGAAAATATGATTATTTGCTAGATAAAGAAGAAATCAAAAATAATATAAAACAAAATTTAAAATATCCTGTTATTGTTAAGCCAGCTATACTGGGTTCTTCAATTGGAATAAATATTGCATATGACGAGAGTCAGATTGAAAAGTGTATTGAGGAAGCTTTTAGATATGATTTAACAATTATCATAGAGAAGTTCATGAGAGTTAGAGAAATTGAATGCTCTGTTATTGGAAATGATCAGATTAAAGTATTTACTCCTGGTGAGATTGTTATACAAGATTTTGTATTTTATGACTATGATGCTAAGTATTCTACTATTCCTGGAAATTCTATTGTATTTAATATTCCTGCTCAGCTTGATACAAAACATTTACTAGATATTAAAGAATATGCGTTTTTGGTTTATAAATATTTAGAACTTAGGGGTATGGCTAGAATTGATTTTTTTGTTGAAAAAGATACTGGTTTAATTTATATTAATGAGATAAATACAATACCAGGGTTTACAGATATTTCTATGTTTTCTAAGATGTGTGAACATGATGGGGTTGGTTATGAGTCTTTGGTTGATAAATTGGTGGACTTTGCTTTTAATAGTTATGAAAAGAGAAAGAAAAGGATTGATTTTGAAAAGTTAGAAGACTAGTTTAATTTTAAATTTTTCAAGTTTTCTATTTCTTTGTCATCTTGGAGCTTAAAGAAAACATCTAAATCATGTTTTTCAGGTTTAGGAAGTGTACCTGAATATTTTATTGAATATGAATAATCAATATTTATGTTTTTATCTTCTGCTTTAGTTTCCTTGTCATATATTTTGACATAGTAGTCATTGGTGTCAAAATAAGCAAATATATCATATTTAATGTCTTCTTGAGATTTAACTGTAAAAGCAATGTTGATTGTGTTTGATTTAATGTTATTTACTGTGAATATGATATTATTAGACGCTATTTTATATGGCGTATTGCTTTGATATATTATAAGTTCAGATGCATTTTTTAAAGATAAATTAATTTGTTTTGCAATCTTTTTAGTATTAATTTTTATTCCATATATACTTCTCTCAGCAATATCTATTTTTTGAAAAGATAAATTTATTAAATCTTTTTGTACTTTAAATTCCTTTTCCACTTGTTTTTTGCCTTTTTTTAAATTTAAAATGAAGTCTTTTGTTGCTATTTGAATTGTATTTCTGTTTTCTTTAAGGTATTCTATGCTAATTTTATTTATTTTTTCTGGAAAGCTTATTATTTGGTTGATTTTGATTGTTGAAATTTTGCTTATGTTATTTGAAATTATTATCGTAGCGATTATTAAGAAAAAAATTATAGATTCGATCTTTTCAGCTTTTTTGAATTCTTGTAACATTGGTGTAGTCCTATGCTTTAAATGTTCTACGATATTAGTAAGTATTGGCGAGAAAAGTGAGATTGATATTAAATAGCTTAGTGCTATTGGTCTTGAGATAAGAGAAGTTGTTTGTAGAGATGTTATTAGTATGAAGTTTATTGTCCAAATAAGAATTACTATGATCTTTTTTATAATTTTTCTGTTATTTGGGATAAGTAATATTAATATGTTTTTCAGTAGTATGATTAAAATAAATTCTATTTTAATATATAGTAGCATTATAAGTTCAATGACGGAAATTGCTATTGCTAAATATTTAAGTTCTCTAAAGTTTAAATATATTTTAAAGTTATATGTGAAGTAGGAGAGCAGGTTAAAGTTAAATAATGTTAGGAAAAAATTTACTAGATAGATCGGATTTATAATATTGTAGTCTATTGAGTTTTGGTACTCTGTAAGTATTCTATTTGTGATGATAACCGAAATATATGTGCTTAAGAATAGTATAAAAAACAGCCTTATTATTTTATAGTAATTATCTTTAACTTTTCTGATTATTATGCTAGTTTTTGTAAATTTTCTAATAAACATCAATATAATAAAATTGTAGATAGCGTATATTAAGATGATGAGTGTACTTTCATTGATTATCCATTTTTTAAATGGAGTATTGAGTATAATATAGTGCAGATGATTTTCGTTTTGGGCATTTTGTTTAGATGTTATTGTGTCTTTAATTGATTTATAAATTTCAGAAAGATTATTATTTTTTGAGTATTTTAAAAGAGGTATCTCTTTGTTATTATTGATAATTAAAATCGGAATTTCTTCTTCTAGATACAGATTGTATATTTCATTTATGTTCTTATCATGGATTTTTGAAACAATAAAATTTACTTTATTGTCTTCAAAATTTTTAATGAGTGCTTCTAGGAATCTTAGGTCTGTTTTTGAGTTTATTATGTTTGATTGATTTTTAAATTCTATTATATTATTTTCTTTTTCTTCATTTAGCATCAAGTATATTGTTCTTGTATTCTTTTCAAGAGCATTGCTATTGAGAAGTAATATGCTACTTATTGTTGATATTTGTTTGTATGAATCATCTTTAATAAAGTATATGTTTAAGGTATTTTCAATTTTTATATTTTTTAATTCGTTTAGTAGTGTGATTGCAATTGCAATAGCAAGATTGTTTTGCAAGCTATATTGTATCTCTATAGGTACAATAATGTTATAAGTGGTTTTACCTATTCCTTTTATTTTTGAATGAATTGTTTTTTGCAAATATCCAATAAATCCAATTTCTTGAAGTGAATGTTCTTTGTGTTGAATTTTGTTTTCTGTCAAATATTGTTTTATGTAGTCATAAGTGCTTTCAATTTTTGTTATTTTTTCTGTATCTTTGTTTAATTTATTAATTTTTGTAATATGTTCTTTTATTTGTTGACTGTAGGGATCTATGTCGTTTGCTTTTATTGTTTTGTGTACAATCAATACATTAATTAGCATTAAGAATAATATCTTAATTCTCATAATTTTTAATGTCTTCTTCTACTTGCATTATTTTAAGTATATTGGGATTTTCTTTAAGAGATGAGAGCACCATTTCTACATTTTTTGCATTTGATGAGATTATTATGTTGCTTATACCGTATCCATTACCACAATCTTCTATTTTTTCACTAATGAGTCTTACATTGAAAGTTGTAAAAATGTTATCTAGGTAATTGAAAAGACCTTTTAAATTTTTTAGGAATATTACAATGTGGTATACTTTTCTTGTTGGCGTTGCCTCCCATTCTACTTCAACAAGATGGCTTTTTTTATATTGTTTTACAGCTTGACAATTATCATTGTGTATTATTATTTCATCTTTTTGTATTATGCCAATAATATCTTCTCCTGTTGACGGATTGCACTCAGGAGATATGGTGATTCTTTTTATTTTAGATTTTGTTAAGGATTTAAACAGACTAAAAAGTCTTTTTTGTTCTTTAGACTCTCCAATAAGATATGCAATTATATTATTGTCTACAAATATTGTGTCGTCATTTTTATTAAGCCAAGATCGAATTTTTGAACGTGCTTTTTTTGTTCTAACGCTATTTAGCCAAATTACATCGGGTTTTGCCTCTGGTGAGGTAAATATTTCAACAATTTGTTCGTTTCTTAAAGGTTTTGTGAGTGAGCTAATTTTTCCATTTATTTTGGCATAAAGTGCTTGGTCTCCAATGTCTGTATGTATTGCGTATGCGAAATCAATTGAATTTGATCCAAATGGAAGTTCTACTATTTCTCCTTCAGGCGTATAGACATATATAAATGTGTTTAATAGTTCTTTGTGTATGTCATTCATTGAGTATTGATTTTTATTTGCCGAGTCTTGTTGCCATTTTTTTATGCGATTAATAAAAGAAAGGTCATCGGCTTTAAGTTCAGCTTGTTCTTTGTAAATCCAGTGAGCAGCAACACCGTATTTAGCGATTCTGTCCATTTCTTCTGTTCTAATTTGTATTTCAATCAATTGATTGTCTTCTGGTATTCTTACAGTGGTATGTAAAGATTGATATTTATTCTCTTTAGGTATTGCTATGTAGTCTTTTAGTCTTCCGGGTATTGGTTTCCAAACTTTGTGTACAATTTCTAGTATTTCATAACATTCTTTTTGTTGTTTACAAATTATTCTTATCCCCAAGGTATCAAAAATTTGAGAAAGCTTATTAGTTCTTGTTTTCATTTTTCTAAATATTGAATAGAAGTGTTTTGAGCGTACCGTAATCTCTGCTTCAATTCCAATTTTTTTAAGTTCCTTTTCTATTGCCAATTTTCCCTTATATAATTTTTTTTCTCTCTCTATTTTTGTTTCAGATAGAAAATTTTTTATCTCTTTATATTCTTTTGGATAAAGATATTTTAATGACAGGTCTTCTAGATATACTTTAAGAGATGAAATACCAAGCCTCTCCGCAATTGGTACATAAGTGGCAAGACAATCTTTTGCTATTCTCTCTCTTCTATTTTTAGGTAAGTGAGAAAGAGTTGTCATGTTATGTAGCTTATCAGCAAGTTTTATGATTATTATTCTAATATCATGAGTCATTGCGAAAAACATTTTTGAAATAGTGTTTGCTTCTTTGATTGCTCTTGTTTTATTGTGTAAATCATGGATTTTTGTTACACCATCAATTAAGCTTAAAATTTCTTCATCAAATTCTTTAATTATTTCTTCCTTCTCAACACTTGTATCCTCAAGTACATCGTGTAGAAGTCCAGCTATTGTTGTTTTAAAATCCAATTGAAATTTTGCAAGAAATAATGCAACCATTATTGGATGTATTACATAAGGAACTCCACTTTCTCTATATTGTCCGTAGTGTAGTTGTTCTGATATTTCAAGAGCTTTAAATATTAATTTTTTTTGAATCTCATCTTTATAAATGTGATTAATGGTAGTTTTGAAAATATTTTTTATTTTATCAATATCATTGATTTTCATTAAATATGCAATTTCATAGGGTTGTATCATTTTTTATCCTCAGCACTATCGCTCTTTTTCTTGTTTCAAGATCATGTAGAGTTTTAAGATATAAAAAACCTTCCTGTATGGCAAACTCTTTCATGGGTTCTATTTGCCAGGGAGCTAATTCTATTATTAAGAGTCCATTTTGTGTGAGTTTGTGTTTTGATTGTTGTATTATTTTTCTTGAAAGCTCAAGCCCATCTTTTCCAAATCCTAAAAGAGCCATTCTTGGTTCTATTTCTAACTTTTCCTTTATTTTAAGCTCGTCTTCATTTAAATAAGGAGGGTTAGTAATTATTATGTCAAACTCTTTATTTATACATTTTAACAGATCTGAATATAGTATTTCTATATAATTTTCTAATTTTAGTCTTTTTGTATTTTTTAATGCTACTTGTAGAGCTTTAACAGAAAAATCTGACAATATTACCTTTTTTTTAAGATAATGTGCAATTGCAAGCCCGATGCAACCACTTCCACAACATAAATCTAAAATTTTGCTTAAGTTATTCTTTTTAATTTGCATTAAAGCTTCTTCTACTAAACATTCTGTGTCTGCTCTAGGTATGAGGACATCTTTATTGATATAAAAATTTAATCCCATGAATTCTTTGATTTTAAGTATATGGTGTATCGGGATTCCTGATTTTATATTATTTATTTGATTCAAAAATTTATACTCTGCTTTTTTTGTTAGATTTTGATTTTTATTGGCGAGGATTAATTCTTTTCTCGTCTTTAAAATTTTTTCAAGTAATAATAATACATCAAGAGTGTGTAGATTATATTGTTTTGAGCTTTTTATTGCTTCATTTACAGTCATTGAGAGAAATTATATTGAATTATCTTTTAAAGCTCTTTCTTGAAGTTCCATAGCTAGCATGTCAAGAAGAGAATCAAGTTCTCCTTGCATAATTTCTTCTAGCTTATAAAGACTAATATTTACTCGGTGGTCTGTTACTCTGTTTTGTGGAAAATTATATGTTCTAATTCTCTCAGATCTATCACCTGAGCCTACTTGTTGTTTTCTGTCACTTGAACGTTGTTCTTGTTTTTTAATATCTTCAAATTCATAGAGTCTAGCTCTTAAGATTTTCATTGCTTGATCTTTGTTTTTGTGCTGACTTCTCTCATTTTGACACTGTACCACAATACCTGTAGGTAAATGTGTAATCCTAACAGCAGAATCTGTTGTATTAACATGTTGCCCGCCTGCACCAGAAGATCTGTAAACATCTATTCTTAAGTCTTTCTCATTAATTTCAATATCGGTATCTTCAACTTCGGGAAGTACAGCAACAGTTGCAGCAGAGGTTTGAAGCCTTCCATTAGATTCGGTTATGGGTACTCTTTGAACTCTGTGGACTCCGCTTTCATGTTTTAGTTTTTTAAATACATCTTTACCTTTTATTTCAAAGCTTACTTCTTTAAACCCCCCAAGTTCTGTTTCATTAAAGTTAATAAGCTCAGTTTTCCACCTTTTTTTCTCAGAATATTTTGTATACATTTCATAAAGATTATTGGCAAAAAGTGCGGCCTCTTCCCCACCAGTACCAGCTCTAATTTCAATAATAATATTTTTACTGTCGTTTTCATCTTGGGGTAATAACAATACTTTAATTTTATGTTCAATCTCGTCCTTTTTAAGACTTAAAGTATTCAATTCTTGTTTTACTAGTTCTCTCATTTCTAAATTTTCTTCTTCAGAAAGGATTTTTTTATTTTCCTCAATTTGGTGTAATATTTTTTCATATTCGTCTTTTTGTTCTTTAATTTTTTCTAGATAATTATATTCTTTTACTACTTTTGTATATTCTTTTTGATTCTTAATTAAATTTGTGTCCTGTAACTTATCTTCAAGCATTTTTATTTTGTTTTCAATTGGATCTAGTTTATTTAAAAACATTTTAATTTTTCTCCTAATGGGTAGTAATATTTTATCTTAATTTTAAATTTTTTGTTATAATTGCCCTTAAATTTTATATAGGTGCGTTTTAGTTAGGGTTTAAATAAAAATTTGAGCGTGTAAATTTAAGTATATTTTTTTTAAATTTTTATATAATATGTATTATTAAGATTGGATATTAAAGATTTATTAATATCTTAGTATGTTTATATCTAAATATAATTTATATGTTTTAATAGCATATATGAATTGGGTTGAAGTTATATCTTTAATAAACCAGTTAAAGGGGTATTTATGTTAGAAAAGGAACTTTTAGGTGATCTTGAAGATATATCGCAAGTTTCTGATAATAAACTTCTTGATGTTACTGAGAAATCCAAAAGGGGGTATCAGTTAATAAAGGAAGATAGGCTTGCTGAAGCAGAGAAGTTGTTCAATGATATTTTAGAAAAGGATAATGATAATAATTATGCTCTTGTTGGACTTGGAGATATTGAAAGGAAGAAGAGGAATTTTGATAAAGCTATAGTTTATTATCAAAGATGTCTTTCTAAGCATTCGAGTAATAATTATGCACTTTTTGGTTTGGGGGATTGTTATAGAAGTTTAGATGATTATAAGAAGGCTACAGATATATGGGAGGAGTATTTAAAGTATGACCCTGAAAATATTACTGTTTTGACAAGAGTTGCTGCTTCTTATCGAAAGTTAAAAAATTTTCAAAAGTCCAGACAAGCATATTTAAGAGTAATAGAACTTGCTCCTGAAAATGATTATGCTCTTGTTGGTATTGGGCATTTATATTATGACTTTAAAGAGTATAAGGAAGCATTGAAATATTGGCTTAAGATGTATGAAATAAATCAAACTAAGATTGATGTGCGTGTTCTAACTTCAATTGGCAATTGTTATAGAAAATTAAAGGAATATAGTAAAGGAATTTATTTTTTCAAAAAAGCATTAGAAATTTCTCCAAATAATTTTTATGCTGTTTTTGGGCTTGCTGATTGTTATAGGGGGAATAAGGATTATCATGAAGCGTTGAAATATTGGCTTGCAATAATAGAAAAAGATCCAAAGAATAACTTGGTTTTAACAAGGGTAGGAGACATATATCGATACTTGAAGGATTATGAAAATTCACAAGCGTATTATAAAAAAGCTCTCGATGTTGATTTTGATATGTTTGCTATACTAGGTCTTGCTTTGTTGCAAAAAGAAAAGGGACAATATGAAGAAGCATTGACCGCTATTAAAAGCCTTATAAAAAATAATCCTAAAAACTCAATATTATATATGAATGCTGCTGAATGCTATGAGGCAATGGGGCAAATTGAAAATGCTGTAGATATTTTATCAAAATTTTTACAGTTAGGAATGAAAAATGTTGCTGTTATTGACTACATTGATGAGCTTAAGAAGAAGATGGACTTATGAACCTTGAATTTGAAAGATCTATTTTTTTTGATAAGTTAATAGATACTCATGTTCATTTTAATGAGCTTAAGAAGAATTCTATAGATGTTCATCATGTTATTAATAAATGTTTGAGGAGTGGATTTTCTTATTTTCTTGATATTGGTTTACATCCTAGTGATTTTTATGAGAGAAAACAGCTTTTAGATGCTTATTCTAATATTGCACTAACAGCTGGAATTCATCCCTTAAATAATGCTTTAAAAGATGACTTTGAATTGCTTGATAATATTTTGGCAAATGAAAATGTTATTGCTGTTGGTGAGATTGGTCTTGATTACTTAAAATCAGATAATAAAAAAGAGCAGATTGAAACTTTAAATATTCAATTAGATTTGGCTAGTAAATATAAAAAGCCTGTTATTTTACATATTAGAGAGGCCTATGGTGATGTTTACGATATTATTAAATCTTCCAATTTTTTAAGCAGAGGCATCCTTCACTGTTATTCTGGTACTTATGAATATGCTAAGAAATTTATTGATTTTGGGTTTAAAATATCTTTTGCAGGTAATTTAACTTTTAAAAATGCAGGATCTTTAAGAGAGGTTTTAAGTAAGTTAAACATTAGTGATATTTTGATTGAAACAGACAGTCCATTTTTAGCACCAGTCCCTTTAAGAGGTAAGATAAATGCTCCTCTTTTTTTAGGATATACATGCCTTGAGGTTGCAAAAATTAAAAGTTGCGATGCAGAAAGTATTTCAACCACATTGTATCACAACTTTAAAGATTTATTTAAAAATGATTACCAATTGTCATCATAAGTAGTTGATGTACTTTGTTCATCAATCATTGCCTTGAGTTCTGATAAATATATATATTGTGGCTCATGATTTATTCTATGCTCAGGTATTATTCTTATTCTTATTAATTCTGAATCTCTGGTTTCTTTTTTAAATTTATGTGTTTTTTGGACAAAACTTTTTGGAATGTATGCTGTTAGTTTTTTCCATCCAAGGAAGTTAAGTTTAGAGCTACCGTCTTCTGCTTTAAAGGGGATTGAGTGAAAAGTTCCTGATGAATCTTTTAGTATTACAAAAACTTCTGTGTTAGTTTCTCTGCCATCTACCCATAAGGATATACTTCTAACAATACCAGGTATTATCATCTGTTTATCTGGTTCTAGATTTATTTCACTATCACTTCTAGAAGTAATATATCTAAGTGCTAATACAAATTTGTTATCTTGAGTTGCATTGTTATTGTTTTTAAATCTAACAAATAAAGGATTAATCCTTTCAGTAAAAAATCTTAAATGAAAATCAAATGGATCTTCCATCGCAGAAAGAATATATTCTTTCTGTCCTTGATTATCATCCTTTTGATTAGTTTCATTTTGTGCGAATGCATAAATATTAATAAAAGTAAGCAATATTATTAAAATCTTTATCATATTAAAACCCTTCTAATCTGAAACTAAATATTATTTATTATATTAGAATAACAAATTTATATTATCTTTTATAGATGTTTAGTTCATAGTAAAAATTTTTATCAATTTTTTTTATTATGTCTATTAAATCTAATTCATTGATACCAATTATGTATTTTGAATTAATTTCTTTTAAATTTTTCCTAGTATCTCCAATTAGAATAAAGTCTATTTTTTTAAAAAACGGTGAGCTAGATAATCTTTTTAAATAGATATGATTATTTTTCATTGAAAATAGAATAACTCTTTCTATTTTAGGAGTAATGAAATTTTTTAAGTACTCTATATTTTGATTATCTATTGTAGTGATGTTTATATTTTGCTCTTTTACTCTTTTTTCTAAATACTCCGAGTCTTCTTTATTTAAGGTGTTGTCTCTCATTATTAATGATGATGTGAAGTGTGCTAGAGAGTTAGTGAATATAAAATCAATAGCCTTTTTTAGTGAAAATTTTATATCAGAGAGGAAAAAAAGATTTTTTCTTCTTTTATTATTGAGTATTTCATTAGTTGATTTGTGTGTTAAGAGTATTTTTTTTACCTTGTCTAGTTTGTCTTTAATCATTTCAATGTCTTTTTCATTTATGAATAATATATCCTCTTGTACAAATGGATCATTTTTAATTTTAAAGAAATATGCCGTTGCATCTGAGAAAATGATGATATAATCGAAATGTTTGTTTATAATTTTGTTTTCTTTGCAACTAGACAGAGAAAGCAGAGTGAATAAGGCAATAAGAGCTATTTTTGTTTTTAGCATTAGTTTAAAATTCCAGTGACTTTTTGTTTAAGACTATAATTCCCATTAGTGTTATTGATATGACTAAAGCATAGAATTCCATATTAATTAAAATTAATACTTTCAAAAGTGTAATTATTACTTCTAGCAAAAGGAGGGGGATGAAAATAAGTTTATATCCATTTATGGTGTGTATTACAGAAATACGTATTCCTCTCTCACATATCATTGCTGTGGATACCAATTCTATTATATGCAAGATAGGTATTTTAATGTATTCATAGGTACCAAAAACTTTGCTATTCATAATAATTAGCTCTAAATTTTTAGAAAAAATAAGTCCAAATGCGAAATATATTAAAAATATAGGATTTTTTTTAAGTAGTGAATTTGGATTAAATGTGAAAAAGAATATAAAAATCAATAATGGAAAAATATAGTAGTAAAGGTGTTCTTTGATGAATATTGAGATTGCTAAACTTAAGTTTGTTTTATAGTTTGTTTCTAATATTTTGTATAAGATGAATTCTTCTGTCAAGTATAGTGAGAAAAAAATAGTCATTCCAAATAGTATTAACATTAAGTATATATAATTTTGTCTAACTTGTTTTAACTGAGGATATTTTATTAATGTGTAAATTTTTAAAGCCAAAGGAAGACTTATGAGTAAAAATATATTCATAATAAATAAATTTTACTTTTTAATTACTCATTAATCAATTAATTTTTGTTTGTTTGCAAGGTACTTTTTGTTATTGTGTGTAAATAGGATGTATTGTAATTTACTTTTTCATTAAGGTATATTAAAATTAGTTATCAATTAATATTGTTTGAGGAGTATGTATTTTTAGATGATAAATAGGAGTTCCAATAGAGATAGGATTAAGTCGGGGGAAAAGGAATTAAAAATTAATCATAAAATAAGGGCTAGTGAGGTTAGAGTTGTTTTTGAAGATGGAACTCAATCTGTTTTACCAATTGAAGAGGCCATTAGGCAAGCTAGAGAGGCTGAGCTTGATTTAGTTGAAGTTTCACCTAATGTTTCACCTCCAGTGTGTAAGATAATTGATTATGGGAAGTATAAGTTTCATCAGGAGAAGAGACAAAAGGAACAAAAGAAAAATCAGAGAATAATTAAACTTAAGGAAGTTCGAATGCAGCCGAAAATAGATACTCATGATCTTGATTTTAAGTCTAGAAATATTTTAGGCTTTCTTAAAGAGGGGAATAAGGTAAAGGTTACTATAAGATTTAGGGGCCGTGAACTTGCTCATACTCATTTGGGGTATGGAATTTTGGAGAGTGTTCTTGAAAGGGTTGGAGATGTTAATTATAATTTAGAATCACCGGCTAAGATGGAAGGCAAGACGATGTTTTTAGTTGTTGCACCTAAGTCTAGGAAGTGAATAATAAGGAGATATGAATGTCAAAGATGAAGACATGTAAAAGTGCAAGTAAGAGATATTCTTTTACTTCAAAGGGGAAAGTAAAGTATAAAAAGCAAGATTTGAGACATATCTTGACAAAGAAGTCTTCTAAGAGAAAGAGACACTTGGGGAAAGCAGGTGTGCTTTCAAGTTCTGAGGTTAAGAGGATTAGAACCTTATTGCCTTATGCTTAGTTTGATTTGAGGAGATTATATGGCTAGAGTTAAAAACGGAACAGTGCATGTTGCGAGACGAAAGAGAATTTTAAAGAAAACCAAAGGATTTTGGGGAACTAAGAAGAGTAATTATAAGAAAGCTAAGGATACTCTTCGTAAGGGTATGATGTATGCTACAAGAGATAGGAAGAATAGGAAGAGAGAATTTAGAAGTTTATGGGTCGTAAGAATTTCTGCTGCTTTAACAGGCATGGGAGTTAATTATTCAAGATTTGTTGAAGGTTTAAAGCACGCTAATATTAGGATTAATAGGAAAATTTTGTCTAATTTAGCGATTGAAGATATAGAAACTTTTAAAAAAATAGTATATGAGATAAAAAATTAAAGAGTTCCTGAGAAGTTCAATTATAGAAATTAGAGTTATTTTTTGCGACATCTCACTAAATTTGGGAATTTAAGTATTTTTTTAACGGATGATTTCTTAAGGATAATCAAAAGTTAAGAATGAAAATTCCATCTTTTAAAATAGCGCTAAATGAAATGTTTCTATGTTGGCTTCTTGGGATTTAATTTAAAGGAATATTATTGTGCAATTTATTTCTCTTGAAAATATTAAAAAACAAGATAGTTATATCTATTATAGGAATGTATATTTTGCTGATGTCCTTTATGAGTATAAGGGTTCTATTGAAACTAAGCGGGTTAAATTTACAATAGAAACAACTCCTTTAGGTGAAAAACATATAACTATTGATTTTATAGATCCACTAGATTATCCTGTGCTTAGTTTAATGATTGCAATAAAAAGACATATAATTGAGATTGATGTTGAGGGTGAACTTCCTTGATTTTGTCTTTTGAGTCAGAGGAAAAAATGATAGACTTTTCTAAGTCTTTTTTTAATCCTTTGCCCATTGGTAAGGTGTTTGCTCTTTGTGGTGATATGGGAGCTGGAAAGACAACATTTTTGAAAGGTTTGGCCTTAAATCTTGATGTTTCTTCTTTTGCAAGTCCAACTTATAATATTATTAATGTTTATGAGTTTGTTGATTTTAAATTTTATCATATTGATCTATATCGTTTAAATATTTTAGATGAGTTTGAGCTTATTGGTGGAGTGGAGATTCTCTTAGATATTTCTTCTATCGTAGCTATTGAATGGCCAGATATTATTCTTGATATTTTACCTAAAAACAGATTGATATTTTTAAAATTTAAAATAAGAGATACTACTAGGATTTTAGAAATTAGTAATGAATACTCTTGCAGTTGATTATTCATATAAGTCTTTATTAGTTTACTTTAAGATAAATGATGAAGTTTTATCTCTAGTTGTAAATAAAGATAGGGTTAATAATAACCTTAGTGTTCCAAAAATATTTAAAGACTTTGTATTAGAGAATAATATTAATCTAAATCATCTTGATTTAATTATTAATTCTTATGGTCCTGGTTCTTTTACAGGGTTAAGAATTAGTTTAAGTTTTATTAAGGGTCTCTCATTAGGGCTTTCTATTCCTTTTGTGAATATACTTACTTTTGATGTTTTTGCTAATTTAGTTCATCAAAACTCAGATATCGTTACTTTAAGTTTTACGGCAGGTAGATATTTCTTTGGATATTATAGGTGTTCTAAATTGTGTGATGAGGTTTTTTGCTTTTCTGAAGAAGAATTATTTGAATATTTAGGAAAGCTTGACTCTAATTTGGTGATTATTGGAAATGGAATTGAATTTGTTTATGAGAAGCTTAAAAATAAGTATAATGTTATTAGTAACATGGATTCTTTTGGTGAAGTCTTGACGGAGCTTGGTAAGTGTAAGTATTTAAAAAACAAAAAAGGAGATGACATTTTATCTGGTCCTTTTTATGCAAGAAGAAGTGATGCAGAGATTAATTCTTATTTAATAAAATAATCAAATAAACTCTTAATTTTATGTATGTTATTTTTTATATGCTGTTTATCTTGTAATATTGATTTTTTATTTTCCTCTTTAATGATATCGTAAATTTCGGATCTAAGTATTTTAATGTCTTCAGGGGCTTTTATTGCTATTTTAACACTGTCTTTTTTTATTTCAAGTATTGAAATTTCAATATTAGAGTCTATTCTTATGCTTTCGTTTGCTTTTCTTGATAACACTAGCATGATTCTTCCTTAAAGACTCTGTATCTAAGATAATGCTCTTCATTCGTAGATATGGCTTGTTTTCCAATTAATTTTTTTTTGTTTAATATGATAGGAGCTTTTAAATTTGCTGTGATGTCTTTGTAGTTTTTTACATACATGTTTATTATGCAGAGTATGACTCTTTCATCTTCATTTTCTGCTTGAATGTCTAGCCAGTCTTTTTCCTGTATGTTTGGTAAATATTCTTCTAAAAAGTTAAAAGGGGAGGTTACTAAAAAACTAATCTCCTCATTTACTGACTGCATAATTGAAAAGAGTTTGTGCTCAGAGTCTTTAATTATAAATTCTTTAATATCCTCAAAGCCTAGTATTCCTTCGGGAAATTTGAACTTTATACTAGTTTCATCTCTCATTTATTTTAAAAAGTCTAATAGGGTTGTTTGCATTATCCGTGCAGAAACTCCTAAAGATACTTGATAGGCCAAACTTGTCATATTAAGATCTGTTATTGCTTTTGTCACATCAAGATCAGTATAATTAACCATATCGTCTTTCATGTCCATTACTTCTTTACTAATTCTTTCATAACTTGAATCAAGTCTATTTTCTTTAGCTCCAAGATCGGCTATTGTTGTAAGTATTTTATTTAAACTCTCGTCAATTTCAGCTAAACTCCTACTTCCAACAAGTTCTTCTCTGTTTTCTTCTAAATTGTCTCTCAGTTCAATTAAGGTATCAAAAATAGATCTGCTTCTAACTTCAGTATTTCCTGCAATATTATAAGGCGGGGATTTAGTGTCATTATTTTTAGTAATAATGCCAAGATCTTGTAGTACGGTTGAACCCTCTTCTGTTATCCATATTTGGTGCGGTGTAGTTGTTTGTATTGCGATTGAATTTAAAATACGATCAAGACTGGCTTCAACAGGAGCGGATGATTCATTAATCTTAGCAATGATGTCAGCAGCTGTATCTCCCGCTACTAATGCTATTTCAATATTATCAATATAAATTTTTGTATTTTCTTTTACAATAAACCCATTAACATTTGTTGATGATATTATATGGTGATTTTGTGAGAAAAATATTTCATTCCCAGGATAATTGGTTGGAATATAAATTCCATTATATATTTCCATTTCTTTTTCTGCTTGATTACCGTTGTAATCTATTCTTATTATTTGTGGAGATTCTCTGTCTTGAGTGACATTATTAACTCTATTTTCTCTAGTTATTTTAAAAGCCTCAGCATCAATTTTAGTACCTGCAAAAATGCTATATCCGTCTGAACCCTTTACATTTGCGATTGCAATAACATCTTCAAGAATTGCATTTACTTCTTTTGCTATTATTTTCTTATCATCAAGTCCATAAGTGCCGTTTGCTCCTTGAATAGTTATCTCTTTAGCACGAGTTAAAATGTTTGATAAAGATTGCAAATATCCTTCTGTATATCTAAGTTTTCCTTTAGCACTGTTGATATTTTTAATATAGGTATTAAGCTTAAAAATATCACTATCTAGTCTTATTGCATGAGTAACTCCTGTAGGATCATCTCTCAAGCTTCCAATTCTTTTTCCGCCTTTATATAGGCTTTCCAGGAGTTTTGTTATTTTTACTTCCTGTTCTGTTGAAGATGACTTTAAATTATCATATGTTAAAGGATGACTTACTCTGTTTATCATACTATACTCCCATTTTATTGATTATTGTGTCTATTAATTCTGTAGAAACAACAATAAACTTACTTGCAGCAATAAAGGCTTGTTGAAATTCTATCATATTGGTCAATTCTTCATTTTTATTAACACCGGAAATTGATAACCTTAAATCAGTTAGATCTTTAAGTATTTGTGCTTGGCTAGTTTTTGTAACTTCCGCTGTTTGTCCTTTTATTGCAATATTAGATGCTGTGTTTGCAAAATAGTCGTTTAATGTAGAATTTTTTCCAATCATAATAGGTGAGTTTACAAAAGACGCAATGCGTAGAGCTGCTTCATTGTCCCCAATAGCAATATCGTTTATAGGATTCTTAAGACTTGCTGCAATCTTTGATGGATCTTCTGCAATTTCATCAGCTACCTTAAGCCATGCTGATGGATTTTTTAAAGGAGATATTGAGTAACTAGATGTATTTGCTAGTTGATCAGTTGTATTAATATTTTGATAATTATAAGCACCCTCAGCTCCCGATGCGTTTAAAATCCCTGTGTAGCTTGTTAAAAATAATCCAGAATCCTCAATGTGTCTGATTCTAAATATGACATTTTCTTTATCTTCTTCTTTTACTGCCTTAATTTCAAATTTTCCTTCTGTATTGATTCTTGCAGTGACTTGTGCATGAGAGTTGTTTATTTTATTTATCACATCTTGAACGGTGTCTGTTGCATTATATGCTATTTCTATGAATTCGTTTTTGTTGATTGCTTCAAATCTCAATGTACCTAAAAATCCTAGTTTTTCTTCTGCAAAGATTTCATTTGTACCATTTATTTTAAATAGATGAACAGAATCAAATTCTCCATCTCCATTACTGTCATATCGTCCACGTTCATCTGTTAATTTGTATTCTTGTTCAAAGAAAACTCTTCGATTTTTTTTATCAAGACCATGTCCTGAGATATGAACTTCATTAATAAGCTCTGTAATATTGATTGCCATGTTGTCTAGCTCATTGATTTCGTTTTTAATTTCGTTGTCTCTTGCATTAATAAGAGCTCCTAATTTTCCTGTGTCAATATTAGCTAACTCACCATTGTTCCATAAAATATTCCATTTAGTTCTTGTAGGTCCATTAGAGGCTTCCAATATAAATTCGTTTGCAATTGTACCTTGAATAAGATGTTTCCCTTCTGTATGAATTAAAAATTCATTGGGGTCTTGTCTGTTTTCTATGGAAATACTAATAAGATTGCTTAGCTTGTCAACTATTAAATCTCTAGCATCCATTAAATCATTTGGATGATCTTTCATAGCAATTGCTTTTGCAATTTGCTTATTAAGCTCACCAATGTTTCTAAGATAATTGTTTATCTCTTCAGTAGTAATTTTTACCTCATCATTTGCCATTATATATATTCTTTCAAGGGAATGAAATCTATTTTTTACTACCTCCACAAAAGATTTTCCTCGTTCTAATATGATATTTCTTTCGGCTAATCCTTGAGGTTGCCTAGATAAATCTTGCCAGCTTTCCCAAAAATCATTTAGTCTTTTTCTGATTGATTGTTCTTCTGGTTCATTATAAACATTCTCAAGCAAAGAAATGAATTTATTTTTCGAAGTCCAGTAACCAAGTTTGTGTGATTCTTCAGCTATTCTTATATCTAACAAATCATCTCTCACTCTTTCGATAGATTGAACCATTATCCCTTGGCCTAGTTGACCAGCTTTTTGTGCTCTATTTAAATGAGGAGCGTAAATTGGCATTTCGGTTTTCATGATAATTCTCTGCTTTGAATACCCAGGCTTTGATGCATTAGTTAAATTATGACCGGTTGTGTTCATAGCATCTTTGTGGGCAAATAAACTTCTCTTTCCAATTTCTATTCCTGAGAATGTTGAATCCATACTAGACTCCTTAAAGTTTTTTATTTATTAAAACAGATGCTTCATTTAAGTTTCCGTTTTTAGGTCCATAAGGGTTTCTATAAGTGTTATTTCCAACACTTTCTTGAGCATCTTTAAATATTAAATCCAAAATATCAAGCGATGTTTCTACATAACTTGATATTAAATAATTTAAGTTTTGAATATTTATCATTCCTATTCTTAATCTATGGAAATAATTGTATATCTCTTTTTTGTAAACTGCACATAACTTTTCTATTGCCATGTAGGTTGATTCAAATATCTCATGTTTTGTGAATTCTTTCCAAATTTCATCTCTCTTTATCTCTATATCTTTAAATTTGCTAAGACAGATATTTGTTTTAGCAACAGTTTCTTTAAGCATTGTTTCGTTCTTTTCATCAAGATATTTTTTTATGCTCAGATACAAAGCATAAATATCTTCTACTAAAATAACTTCTTCTTGTAGAGTATCTTTTAACTCAGTTTCTAGCTTAATTTTCATCTTATAGCATAGATTATAAGCTAAATTAACAATATTTACAAATTAAGTGATAAGTTAAAGTGGGTTTAATAATTTAAGAGTACTATTGTAGTTTAGTGTTGCAATTTTTATGCTATGGTATAATTTATTTTAGTTTATGAGCAAGCTTTTTCAAAGAGATGATGACATTGTTGCACTTGCCACTCCCTTTATGAGCAGTGCTTTATGTGTGATTCGTAGTAGTGGACTCTCTTCGATTAAGAAATTTTCTAAAATATTTTCAAATCCTAAGCGACTTATTGAGGCATCTGGTAACACTATTCATTATGGATATATAGTAGATAACGAAACTTGTGAAAAATTAGATGAAGTTGTTGTTTGTCTTTACAGAGCTCCAAAGAGTTTCACAGGACAAGATTCAATAGAAGTTATGGCGCATGGATCTCTTATTGGTATAAGGAGAATTATAGATTTATTTTTAAAAGTAGATTTTAGGTTGGCTGAACCTGGTGAATTTACTCTTCGTTCTTTTTTAGCAGGTAAACTTGATCTTACTAAAGCAGAGGCAATCAATGAACTAATTGCTGCTAAAACGAAGAAGACTCATGCTCTTTCTGTTAATAAACTTTCGGGTTCCTTGTTTTCTAAAATAGATTTAATAAAAAAAGATATTTTAAATTTTCTCTCAGCACTTAGTGTTCATCTTGATTATGAGACAGATGAACATGAGGTTGTAGTTCCTTTTGAAATTGTTTTAAAAAGTAAAGATGAACTTAAGTTATTGATTGATTCTTATGATATTTCAAAGAAGATGGAACATGGAATTACATTGGTTTTGGCCGGTTCTGTGAATGTTGGGAAGTCTTCTCTTTTTAATTTGTTACTAAAGGAAGACAGGGCAATAGTATCATCTTATGCGGGGACTACAAGGGATTATATTCAGGCAAGCTTCGAGCTTGATGGAATTTTATTTAATGTATTTGATACAGCGGGTTTTAGGGAGACTGGAGATTTTGTTGAAAAGTTGGGTATAGATAGGAGTAATTCTTTGATTGAAGAAGCATCCTTAGTTCTTTATGTTATAGACTCAAGCTTAAAGTTAACAAATGATGATTTGAAATTTATTAATTCTTATGGAGGATGTTCAAAGGTTATTTTTGTTATAAATAAGGTAGATTTAAAACAGGATAAACATACAGTTGAATTTCTGAATTCAGGTAACATAAATTCATCAAATTTAGTAAGAATTAGTACTAAAACTTTATTTGGAATAGATTCTCTTTATGATAAAATAAGGGCATTTACATGTTTTGATTATGTTGATATTAATTCTTATGATGTTGTCATTGCATCAAGTCGTCAGGCAGAACTTTTAAAGAAAGCTTATAGTTTGATTATTGAGTTACTAGATAAAATAGAACAACAAGTAAGTTATGATATGTTGGCATTTGATGTTTATGAGATTCTTAACCTTTTAGGTGAAATAACGGGTGAGGTTACTAATGAGGATGTTCTTGGTAATATGTTTAAGAATTTTTGTTTAGGAAAATAGGTATGGATTTCGATGCTATTGTTATTGGAGGAGGGCATGCTGGTATTGAGGCATCACTTGCTCTTTCGAGGTTAAATTTTAAGACGCTTTTAATCACTCAAAATTTAGATACGATTGGAAAACTTTCTTGTAATCCGGCAATTGGTGGTCTTGCTAAGGGAAACATGGTACGTGAAATTGATGCTCTTGGTGGAGAAATGGGACGTATTATTGATTTTAGCATGATTCAATTTAGAATTTTAAATAAAAGTAGGGGACCTGCTGTGCAGGCGCCACGTGCTCAGGCCGATAAGTTGGTGTATCAGGTCAAGGCAAAGGAAACATTGGAAAGGCAAAGTAATCTTGATCTTTTTCAAGATACTGTAACTGATTTTTTGCTTAATTCTATGAAGAATAAAATTGAAGGAGTTATTACAGAAAGGGGTAATAAATTTACATCTCGTGTTGTAGTTCTTACAACTGGAACTTTTCTTAGAGGTAAAATATTTATTGGTGAATATAAAGCTTTTATGGGAAGGTTATCTGAGCCTGCGGCTTTTGGACTTGAAAATATTTTACTTGAGCTTGGATTTGAAATGGGGAGGCTCAAAACAGGTACTCCTGCAAGAATACACAGGAAGAGTATAAATTTTTCAAAAACGGAAATTCAATTTGGAGATTCTGATATTGTTCCTTTTTCTTTTTCAAATAATCTAATAGATAAGTCTCAACTCTCATGTTATATTACTTATACCAACAATAAAACTCATGAAATTATAAGCGACAATATGCATCTCTCACCACTTTATTCTGGAGAGATTATTGGAAATGGTCCTAGGTATTGTCCTTCAATTGAAGATAAAATAGTAAAATTTAGAGATAAAGATAGACATCAAATATTTATTGAGCCTGAAGGCTTGAGTACTGAGGAAATGTATCTTAATGGACTGAGTACTTCCTTACCTGAGGATGTTCAGGTAAAGTTAATTCGTAGTATTGATGGACTTGAGGATGCTATTATTACAAGGCCTGGATATGCAGTTGAATATGATTATATTAATCCTATTGAGCTTTATGCAAGTCTTGAAACTAAGAGAATTGAGGGTCTCTTTATTGCAGGGCAAACCAATGGTTCTTCGGGGTATGAGGAAGCTGCTGCGCAAGGGTTGATGGCTGGAATTAATGCAGCACTTAAAATTCAAAACAAGGAACCAATGATACTTACAAGAACGAGTTCTTACATTGGAGTACTCATTGATGACCTTGTTACTAAGGGAACTAAGGAACCTTACAGAATGTTTACCTCAAGAGCTGAACATAGACTTAATTTACGACATGACACTAGCGATAAGAGGTTAATTAAATTAGGATATAAAGTTGGATTGGTTGGGGAGGAAAAATATTCTGAATATCTTTTAAAGGAACAAAAAATAGAAGAAATTAAGGAACTTTTGCGACAGAGGCGTCTTAAGGATAGAGAAGCTAGTACTTTGCAGTTAAAGAAGCATGTTAGTAAAGATTTTTATCATATACTAAAGGATCCATATATTAATTTAAAGGATCTTGTTAAGATAGATTCTAAATTTAATTTTTCAAAAGTTGTTCTTGAACAAGTTGAGTTAGATATTAAGTATGAAGGCTATATTAATAGACAGAGAGACTTAATTAGAAAGATGAATAATCTTGAACTTATTAAGTTGCCTCTTGATTTTAATTATGAAATTGATGGTTTATCAAGAGAAGCTAGGGAAAAATTTGTTAAAATACAACCAGCAAACTTAGCACAGGCAAGCAGAATTTCTGGTATTAGGAATACAGATATTCAAGTTTTGCTTATATATTTTTCAAATCCTAAAAATAGGGTAGTACTTAATTTGGCTTTATGATGCGTTTTTTTGAATCTACTATGAAAAATTTAGGAATTTCTTTCACTTCAGAAAGTATTGATAAATTAAAGATTTATATAGAAAGAATTTTGTTATTTGGTAATAGGTTTAATTTAGTGTCAAATAATGATAAAAATTTTAATACGATACTTTTACATGCTTTGGATTCTCTGGCAGGCTTTCCTGTTATTATTGATAATAACCCACATCAAGTACTTGATGTGGGTAGTGGCGCAGGATTTCCGGGACTTGTTTTGGCTCTTTTTGATAAATATAGAAAGTATTTTCTTCTTGAGAGAAGCAATAAAAAGGCTACTTTTTTGAGAATGATGAAGGTAGAACTTGGTTTGGGTAATGTAGAAATTTTAGAGCACGATATTAGAGAAGAAAAAAATGAATATGAATTTATTACGTTTAGGGCTTTTAGGGATATAAGGGAATATGCAAATATTTTGAGGTTGGTTTTAAAAGATGGAGGCTTGATTATGGCTTATAAGGGGAAGCTTAATAAGATTGAATTTGAAATTGAATCTATTGAAATCTTATTTAGAAAAATAGAAATCAAACCATCATTAATTAATGGGGAAAAGGAAAGGAATTTACTTCTGCTTTATGCATAGTAATTTTATGTTTGTTATTATCATTTTTATGTTTGTTTTGACGATAAATAAACTTTAGTAATATAGGAGTAGTATGAAAGGTAGTTTTCAAATAGATTCAGAAGTAGAGAATGCATTAAGTTTAATAAATAAGTTTAGAAGAGAGGTTTCAAGTAGAATTCTTGGGCAAAAAGAAATGATTGATGCTATTTTGATGGGAATTTTGACCGAAGGACATGTATTGCTTGAGGGTGTTCCAGGACTTGCAAAGACATTAACAATACAGACAGTCTCAGATGTTCTTGATCTTGGTTTTAAAAGAGTTCAATTTACGCCAGACCTTTTACCCTCAGATCTTACGGGAAATATGGTGTATAAGAATACAACGGGTACTTTTAAGGTAAGAAAGGGTCCTATATTTTCAAATATTATTTTAGCAGATGAAATTAATAGGGCACCTGCAAAGGTTCAATCAGCGCTTCTTGAAGCAATGGGTGAGTGTCAGGTAACTCTTGGAGATGAAACCCATAAACTTCCAGATCCATTCTTTGTGCTTGCAACACAAAATCCGATTGAACAAGAGGGTACTTATAATTTACCGGAAGCTCAACTTGATAGATTTTTGCTTAAAGTTAATGTGAATTATCCTGCTATTCAAGATGAAATAAAACTTCTTAAAATATTTTCAGTTGGAGGTGGACTTGAAAATATTAAAGTTGCAAAGGTAATGAATTCTTACTCTTTGTCGGATCTTAAGCGTATAGTTACCAAGGTTAAGGTAGATGATAAAATAATGCTTTATATCGTTACTTTAATAGCAGCTTCTCGTGAGAATGACAAAAAGACTTATCCATTTACTAAATATATTGAATTTGGAGCATCTCCTAGGGCGTCAATTAGTTTGCTCAAATGTGCTCGTGTTAACGCTCTTTATGAGGGGCGCTTATTTGTTCTTCCAGAAGATGTTAAGGCTGTAGCCTATAATGTGTTAAGACACAGGATTACGCCATCTTATGAAGCAGAGGTTGAAGAGATGAATACAGATGATATTATTAAGATACTTCTCTCAGCTGTAGCACTGCCTTAAGGGTTGCTATAAGATGCAAGAGAATAATGAATTAAATACTAGCACGAAGACTAAAATAAAAGCTTTAAAATTTTTTTCAAGAAAAATGCTTTTAGAACTTAATTTTGGTGGATATCGTTCAATTTTTAAGGGTCTTGGTCTTGAATTTCATGAATTTAGACCTTATGAAGAGACGGATGATGCTAGATTTATTGATTGGAATGTTAGTTCTAAAACAGATAGCATATTTTCAAAGGTTTTTAAAGAAGATAAGGGAATGAATCTTCATCTTCTTGTTGATAATTCACTTTCAATGAGTTTGGGAAGCACTATTAATAAAAAAGAAATCCAGGATCTTTTAGTTTCTATTTTTGCCCATATGGCATTTTTTAATAATGACAAAATAGGCATAACTTTTTTTTCAAGTAAAACAGATAAATTTATTCCTTCTAGAAAAGGGCATTCACATTTAGGATTAATTTTAAATGAAACAATAAATAGGAAACTACAAAGAGGTAGTAATTTAACTTATATATTTAAAAACACAGCCGAGTATTATAAAAAAAGGTCTTTAATTATCATTATTTCGGATTTTAAGGCTAGTGATTATTTTAGGTCTTTAACTGTACTTAGTAAGCGTCATAACATTATTGCAATAAGGCTTACAGATTTTTTTGATGAAAATCTTCCTCAGTATGGATTTTTAACTTATGAAGATATTGAAACGGGTGAGAATTTTTTAGCTTCCGGTTTTAGTAAAACAATAGTGAATGGTTATAAAAATTATTGGACTTTGGATAAAATAAGGTGGAAGCAAGAGTGTGTAAGGAGAAGTATTAATTTTATAGAAATTAGCACAAAAGATGATGTTTTTAGAAAAATAAAAGCCCTTTTAAAAAAGGATAACAAGGTTTGAAAAATATAATTATTATTTTTGTATCTTTTTTATCTCTTAATTTATTCTCGTATGAGTTAAAAAATGAAATATTTATTCCAACTCGTTATTATGTTGGAGATACTGTTGAGCTTAAATTTTCTTTGGTTCTTAGTGAGGATGAAAATTTTACTCCTGCTGATTTTAAGGAAATTAAGAATGAGTTTGTTGAGGTTAATTCACTTATTTACAGACCAGAAAGAGGAGAGATAATAATACAGTTTGTTTCATTTTATGTTGGAAGCAATACTCTTCCACTCATTTATGTTGGAGATGTTAGCAAGAATAATAAATCAATCAAAGTTGTTCTTAAAAATATAAAAATAAATACAAGTAAGCTAATAGCGGCAGATGATTCTCTTATGATACAAAATATAGAGGGTGTCCTTTTTCTTCCAGGAACAAGCACTTACCTTGTTATTTTTGTTTTAGCACTTATGGTGGTTCCTTATGTTTTTATTAAGTTTTTAAAGCTTATAAGGAATTTATTAACATTTTTAATAATGAGACATAATTTGAGGAAGCCATATAGAATTTTTCAAAAACAGTTTGTTATTTTATCTAATTATATTAAAAATGAAGAGGATCAAATTGTTTTTTATAATTTATTAAACTCTTCTTTAAGGGTTTATTTATCAAAAAAAACAGGCTTTGATTTTAATGCAATTACCACAACTGAAATTTCTGAAATTTTGCAAAATCTTAAGGTGCCTTATGAAATTCGTTCAACTTTGGTTAATATGCTTAGGATTTCTGATTTTAGTAAATTTAGTGGTGTTAATTTACTAGGTGGAAATCTGTCACTTGTTTTAGAGGATCTCAAGAAAGCAGCTCTTAGTTTTGAAGAATTTAATAGGGGTAATAATGTTAACATTTAATTCTCCCTTATATTTATTTTTACTTATAATTCTTCCTTTAATAATTTATTATAGCCATTTTCTTAAAGATAGAGGGGGGAAAATTAAATTTCCAATATCTCTTTATGGAAATGTTGGTTCTCTGAAATTTAAAGATTATGGATTAAATGTATTGTATTTTACAACTTATTCTTTTTTTTATTTGGCAATAATAGGCATGGTCTTGACCTTAGCGGGACCTTCTATTTCGAAAAAGAAGATGTCTTATCTTAGCAATGGGGCGGATATTATTATTGTATTAGATATATCACCTAGTATGGGTGCTGTTGAGTTTTCCTCTAAGAATAGACTTGAATTTGCAAAGGAATTAATTAAGTATTTTGCTTTTCAAAGGGAGAATGACAATATTGGTCTAGTGGCTTTTGCAAAAGAAGCTTCGTTAATAGTTCCACTTACAGTTGATAGGGAGTTTTTTGCTAAAAAATTAGATGATCTTTACATAATGGATCTTGGGAATGGTTCTGCTTTAGGTCTTGGAATTTCAATTGCTCTTTCTCATTTAAAACATTCAGAAGCTCCTAGAAAGTCCGTGATTGTTTTAACGGATGGAGTGGTTAATTCGGATGAAGTGTATAAGGATCAAGTAATAAATCTTGCTAAAGGATTGAATGTTAAAATTTACTCTATTGGAATTGGTAGTAATGAAGAGCTTAGTGTTGAGTTTAAATTGAGGTCGGGTAAGTTTTATCAGGGTACTTTAAAGGAAGTTTATGACCCCAGTATGCTTTTTGAGATTTCAAGTAGAACAGGAGGACTTTTTTATTCTGTAAACGATGATTTTTCATTTAAATTTGCAATTCAGGATTTTTCAAAAAAAGAAAATGTAGAGAGGAAAGTTAAAATTTCTGTCGAAAATAAAGATATTTACAATGAATTTCTCTTAGTAATATTTTGTTTATTGGTTCTTTATTTTATATTTTCTAAGGTCTTTTTAAAAGAGGTATTATGAGTATAGGGAATTATTATGCTTTTTACTTGTTTATAGTTTTGTTCTTAATTCTTATTGTGTATATCTATAATTTTAAGAAAAATCAGCCATTTTTTAAGAATTTAAGTATTATGTATGCTAATAATGCATACATAAAAAATTATTACATAAAAAAAATACTTATGATATTGTTTTTCATCTTGAGTTTGGGATTTTTGATTCTTTCTATTTTAAATATTTCTTGGGGACATAAAGTTGCTGAAGATGAGAGGTCAAATTTAAGAATATCTTTTGTTGTTGATGTATCTCGTAGTATGTTAAGTCTAGATGAAGGGAGGTCGATTAATAGGCTTGAGAGTGCTAAGGATGTTATTAGTTTAATTTTAAATAATTTTGAAAGTGCTGAGTATTCGCTTACTATTTTTAAAGGCAAGCCAGTTTTAATTTTACCCTTTTCTAAGGATAAAGCTAGTTTACAGAAGATATTAAATTATATTGAACCTAATTTAATAAGTTTTCCTGGTAGTTTTTTAAGTGAGGGAGTGTTTAGCGCTATACAGGGAATAAAGGATGATTCTTATTATAATTTTTTAATAATTTTAACGGATGGAGATGAGTGGGGTGAGAATAATTATTATAGATTTTCTAAATTAGTTGATGCTATGGGTATTAAGAGCTTTGTAGTTGGTATTGGAAGTAATAACCCGTCTCCTTTGATTGATAATAATGTAAGTGTTAGAGATAAAGAGGGAGGGGTAGTTAAAGCTTTGCTTAATGAGGATAATCTACATCTTCTTGCATCTTCTCTTAAGGGCTCTTATTATGATTTATATTTAAAGGGTACAAATTATGTTATTAATGAAATAAGAAATGATATAATAAAAAAAAGTTCAAGTGATATTATGATTATTAGTATTCTAAGGTATAAAATTTTCTTAGTCATTTCTTTGTTATTTATGATGTTGTATATATTTGTTAAGGTTATTAAATGGGACGAGACTTTTTAGTTAAATTGTGCTTAGGTTTTATTTTTGTATCTTTTTTTTCTTGTACTAATGTTAAATCTATGTCTCTTATGGCCATTGGAAATTATGAATATATTAGAGGTAATTATCAAAATGCAATTTCTACTTATTATAATCTTGTAGATGATGTTAAGAGTTCTGCTTGGGGTTATTATAACCTTGGAATTGTATATTATTCTTTAGGTGAATATGAGAGTTCTCTTCGTATGTTTTCATATGCAAGAAGGGATGATGATGTTTTTTTGAATTTTAGTATAAATTATAATGAAGGAATAATATATTATAACCAGGGACTTTATCGAAAAGCGGAGATGGCCTTTAAGGAGGCTTTAAAAATTAATCCTGCAAGCTATAATGCTAAATATAATCTTGAACTTGCAATAATTAAAAAAAGAACCATTCCAGATAATTTGGAATCTTTAAGTGTTAATAAGAGTAAAGATTTTATCGAGAATAATGAAAATTTTTTGAGGTATATTGAAAATCTTGAGAGGATTTTATGGGTAACAAGAGCAGAGGAGGATATTGTGTCTCCAAAAGAAGATTGGTAGTTTTAATATTTTTAGTTTTCTTTTTTATAAATTTTAAAATTTTTGCCTTATCTGGTAATGATTATTTATTGTCAACTAAGGTGCTTAAAGGGGATAAAGTTGTTCATATTATTAGATTAAATCTGTCTCAGGAATTTGACGAGAGTTTATTAAAGTTGGAAATAAGCAAGGATATGAATGATAAAACTAAGCTTGCATCAATAAATAGAGTTTTAGATGGGAGTAATTTTGTTATTGAAATAAAGGTTGAATATTATTTTGAAAAGTTAGGATTTGTTAAAATTCCTTCATTAAAATTAATTTATCGTGATGAAGTTTATTTAAGTTCAGAATATGAAGTGAGTATTTTAAGACAGGATGAGATGCAGTCTTTTGGTTTACCAGTTGAACTGTATTGGGATTTTAGCAATAAAGAAATTTATGAGTATCAGAGTGTTGGGTTTGTTTTACGTTCAAATTGGCTTACAAATAGCAATCTAAATTTTGTTACTGGTGCTTTTAGTGCTGTTAAGGATGCTATGATTGATAGGACTCCTATATTTGGAAATATTAGGTATAGAACTTTCAATAGTAAAGAAATTTTAGATGTGCCTCTTTATAATTTTATTTTAACTCCTCTTAGGGGGGCAAAAGATATTATTATCCCTAGTGTTTCTTTTAATGTAGATGAAAATATTACTCGTGTGGTTCCTGAGATTTTTTTAAAAGTCAAACCTATTCCAGATGAGGTTAAGTCTTTAGCTGTGGGCAATTTTAAAATTGAATATGAATATCCAAATTCAACTTTAATTAATCAAGATACTTTTACTATTTTAATCAAAATAACAGGACAAGGAAATCTTCCACATATTCGTTTTCCAGAAATTGAAACTTATAATTCAAGAGTCATTTATAAGAAAGAACATTATAATTTTGAGCCTTCAAAAGATGGATATAAGGGTAGTATATCTAAAATTTATACCATTAAGCCGGATAATAGAGGTAATTTATTTTTAAATATTGGTGATTTTACTTATCTAGAACCTGAAGATGAAAAGGTTTATAGACTTGAAGGTAAGCGACTAAAATATGAATATTATGGCGAATTTAAAAGTGATGATGATTCTACTAAAGATTTATTTACTGATTTTAAGTTACTTTCATATGACGATATTTTAAATTATAAGAATAAAACTTTTTTATTCTTTATACCTGTTTATTACTTGATTTTAATCCCAGGATTTTTATTCTCTTTAGTCATTTTTATTAGATATAAAAAATTTTTTCTTGCTTCAGGTTTTGGATTAGTTATTTTAATATTGACTATTGGGGTTAGTCTTAATGCTATGAGTGATGGTTCTTTTTCGGAAGAGAGTATAAATGATTTAATTGAAAGTTATAAATCAAAAAATTATGATGACTCACTTAATAAAGTAGATAATATTATTAAAAAAAATCCAAGTTACTCAGGACTTTGGTTAAATAGAGCGCTTATTTTGAGTAAAATGGAGAAAGAGTTTGATGCAATTTATTCGGCTTATAAAGCATTTTTCACTTCGCCAAATAATGATACCTTTTATAAAGTTGTTGATTTAATTGAAGCTAGGAGCGGAGTTAGTGAGAATATTAGAAATAATAGTTTTGTGTTTTCTAATGTTTTTTTCATTGTTAGTTTGATTTTAATAAATGTTTTAATAATAGTACTTTCTTATAAATTTTATGCAAGAAATTTAAAGAAAATAATTTTATTCTTACTTTGTTCTGTAACTTGTTTTACTTTGTTTCAAACATATTATTTTTATGTAGAACAACAGTCTGAAATTGGAATAATTAAAGGTGATTTAGTTTCTCTTTATAAAGTTCCTGACAACTTTTCAAGGAGTTGGAAATTTATAAAGGGCAATGTAAGTGTTTATGTACTTGATAGAAAAGATGACTTTGTGCTCATTCAAACAAGCCATGGGCTCCAGGGTTGGATTTATAGAAATTTTATCTCGTCTGTTAAGGATAACTTGATATAAGAAGTAGTAAAGATAAGCTATTTCTCTCTATATATTATTCTGCCCTTTGTAAGATCATAAGGTGATAAAGCAACCTTTACCTTGTCACCAGGAACTATTTTAATGAAGTGTTTTCTCATCTTTCCAGACAAATGAGCTAGAACTAAATGTCCATTCTTAAGTTCTACTCTAAACATTGTATTAGGAAGAGATTCTTTAACAATGCCCTCAGTTTCAATAGCTTCTTCTTTAGTATCCAAAATGCCTCCTTGTTACTTGTATAACACAATAAATTGTACACAATTAAAAATATCATTGCAATTATTTTTTGATAAAAATTAATGAGCTAGTTTACATTGTATGGGATTGTTTATATAATTACACGAAGTTTTTTAAAGAGTGTAATTTATTATAGGGAGGTAAGATCATGCAGAAAAGTAATTTTGAGCATGAGTTTGTTTTGAAGATGAAAAATCTTCTTTTGGAAGCAAAAAAAGAAATATTGAATTCTATAAAATCTGTTGAGGATAGTAAGAGAGAAATTATTAGCAATGATCTTCATCTTAAGGATGTACTTGATATTGCGTTTGATAACATGGATGGAAATAATCTTGAAGCTTTAAGCTCTGTTGAGAAAAAGAATCTTCATTTAATAAATCAAGCACTTTATCGTATTTCTCAAAATACTTATGGAAGGTGTTTAGCTTGTGATAAGGATATTGCAAAAGAGAGACTTGAAGCTATTCCTTATGCATTTTTGTGTATAGGGTGTCAAACTAGAAAAGAGAAAAAGAGCAGAAGATAAAACATGTATTTAATTATTTAGAATTGTAATTTCTACTCTTCGATTTTTTGATGCTAAAGGAGATGAGCTTTCATACTTAGGTTTTTTAGCACCCCATCCTTTGAAAAATATTTGATTTTTGTTTTTTACTTTCATTTTTAATAGGTAGTTTCCAATTGAATGAGCTCTTTTCTCAGATAATTCTTGCATTTCTTGTTCTGTTCCAAACTTTGCTGTATGTCCTTCTATTAGAATATTGTTGTCTTTGAATTTTTCTAATAGCTTGGCTATATGGTTTAGTTTTTTATATTCTTTTTTCATTACTTGAAAAGAATCAGGATGAAATTCAATATCTAAGCTTAGGTTAATTCCTTTTTCATTTTTATTTATATCAATAGAGTCTATTTGTTTATCTTTAATATACTCTTTTACTTCATTCTCTATTAAGTTGTCGTTTTGCAATTCAATAGAGATTGTTTCTCCAGATGAATTACCAATCATTTTGATATTATTTTTATCATTTTTCATTTCAAATACGTATGTATCATTGTATTTGTATGTATTTCCTGCTATTGAGTCAAAGTAAATTATTTGGTTAACCTTTTGAGAGAATGCAATATTTTTTACATTATATCTAGATTCATAATTTGAGTGAATTATATCGTAATCTTTTCCTTTTATTTTTTCTTTGCCCTTATATACATAATTTACATTAAACTTTACAATAAAATCTTTTATTTCGTTTGAAATTGTAGATGCCTGAATGTATTCTTCTGCCGGATATGTCCAACTTTCATTTATTCTTAAGGATGTTTTTGGGAACCTTGGAATACCTCTAACGGAGGGTCTCTTTTGATTATTATTGATTTTATACTCACCTTGTTTATTTATGCTAAAATTTCCTTCAAATTCTTCCTTAAGCAAAAAGACATCACGCTCGTCATCTCTTTTTAGTACCCTAAAATAAGATTTAATATCTGCAAAGTTGTCTTTTACATCTTTTACTTCGCTTGAAACTTGAATATTGGTTTTAGTTTTTGCATTAAGTGTTCCGTTTAGGTAAATTTCTTGATTGTCTGTGGTTTCTATTCTAAATTTGGTTCCTTTAGCATATTTAAATTCTAATGTTTCAAATGCAAACGATAGATGTGTTAATAAAAGTAATAGGATAATAATTTTAAAATTCATTTAAAAAATTATACCACAATTGAGAAGATATTTGATTATCAAAATATTTCATTAAATCTTTTTAATAAAGCTTTAATGTTACTATTTTTTGGTTATAATAATTATATATAGACATTTGTTTTATAAGTTTAATTAAAGCAAATTATTTTTGAGGTATAAAATTATGAGAAAAAGTGGAATTTTACTAAGTATTAGTTCTTTACCATCTAAGTATGGGATTGGAGATTTAGGTAAGGGGGCATATAGATTTATAGACTTTCTAGCTGCTTCATCTCAATCTTATTGGCAAATATTGCCTTATGCTCCTACGGATTTTGTAGGGTCTCCTTATTCCAGTTGTTCTGCATTTGCGGGTAATATTAATTATATTGATTTAGAGGCTATTGGTAGATTTATTGATATAGATTTAGCTACTCTTGAATGCTTGGAAAATAGGTGTGTTGATTATGATAAGCTTAGAAGTGTTAAAGACGCTGTTTTAAAAGAGGCTGCTTTAAACTTTTTACATAGGGCAACTGAGGATGAGATGAAAAAGTTTGAAAAATTTAGAAAATCTGCTTCTTATTGGCTTTTGGATTTTTCAAGCTTTGTTGTTTTTAAAGAGTATTATTCTAAATCCGAATCTTCAGAGACTTTTAATGTTTTATTTAGTAGAGAAATTCTTAAAAGAGATAATAGGGCTTTAGCTAAGCTTAGAGAAGATCTTGATGTTGATATTAAAGTACAACAAGTTTTACAATATTTCTTTTTTTCACAGTTTAGAGCTTTAAAGAGGTATGCTAATGCTGCTGGGGTTAGCATAATAGGAGATATTCCTATTTTTGTTTCTTATGATTCTGCTGATGTTTGGGCTCATCAGAAGTATTTTAAGTTAAAGTTTGATGCAAGTAAAGATAAGGTAACGGGTGTTCCGCCTGATTATTTTTCTAAGGAAGGACAGCTTTGGGGTAATTCAGCTTACAACTGGAAAGCTTTAAGAAAGGATAACTATGAGTGGTGGATTAATCGTATTGATTTTTTACAGAAATATGTAGATATTGTTAGGATTGATCATTTTAGAGGATTTGTATCGACTTGGGAGATAGATGCTAGAGAGTCTACCGCTGTTAAGGGGCATTGGGTTAAGTGTCCTGGGAAAGATTTTTTGAAACATCTTTTAGGCGAAATTAATAATTTGAAAATTTGGGTAGAGGATCTTGGAGAGGATCTTGAAGATACATTTAAATTAAGAGATTATTTTAATTTTCCAGGAATGAAAGTAATGCAATTTGCATTTGATTCTGATGCTAAAAATCCATATCTTCCTCATAATTATATAAGGAATTGTATTGTCTATACAGGGACTCATGATAATAATACTACTCGTGGGTTTATTAGTTCTCTTGATGATAAGCATAAGAGGTATATTTTTGATTATTTTAATACCAATGAAGATTCTGCTGTTTGGGATATGATAAGAGGCGCTATGGCTAGTGTTGCAGATAGTGTTATAATCCCAATGCAAGACTATCTTGACTTAGGGGCTGAATTTAGGATGAATATACCTGGTACAATTTTTAACAATTGGACTTTTAAAATGCTTAATAGTGATTTGACAGATAATTTAAGCAAGAAGATAAGTGATATTACAAAACTTTATGGGAGAGTTTAATAACAACTCCAATTATTTGTTAAAATAGTATTTGTTTTGAAACAGTGCTTATTTTAAAAAAGGTTGGATGTTGTTTGTATGAAGTTTGAGATATATAGAATATTTTTTTGTCTGATTTATTTTTTTGTTTTTTGTTTTTTATTATGCTTTCATTTGTATTCGTTAGACGCTGGGTATTTTAAGAATAATGATTTATTTTTTGTACATAAAGGTGCATTGTACAAGAAGCATAATAATACAATATTTAAAGTTGAGCCGGAGGGGTTGGAGACTAGATGGGTGTATCCTTTTGCAAAACCTGTTCCTAAAAGGATAACTTCGGTTTATGAGGATTTTTATTCATCAAATGCTCTTTTAACAACGAGTGATTCTGTTTATTTTTCTCATAATTATTTTAAAAGCTTTATAAAATTGTTTGGAAGAGATAGCTTTAATAAAAATTCTTATATTACGTCAAGTGCATTATCTCAAGGAGAAAATAAGCATGTTGCTATTGGAACTTCTAATAGCGGAATCTATTTGAGTATGAATGGTAATTTGAATTTTAAAAGCTTAAATTCTTTAATTTCTAAAATTTATTTGAGTGCTGGTTATTATGATATTATTAGTGCAATAGAGTTTTCTAGGCGCAATCAAGGTGAATTATATTGTTCCTATGGAATTTATGGGGATATTATTTTAATTAATGTTTCTTTAGGAATTGTTAAAAAGTTAGAGTTTCCTTTTAAAAAGCAGATAGTTCGAATTATTGATTTGTCTAATTCAAAAGTCGAAAAATTGTTGGTTAGAACTTATGATAATCATTTTTATTCTTATGTTAATGGTAAATGGACTTTTGATGGTCAATTTTCTGTTTACAGAGAAGATTCTTTTGAAAAGTCAAAGAGAATGAATCTTGCTTCTAATAAAGGTTCTATTTATTTAACAGCTTATACTCTTAAAGATAAGTCTGCTGTTGATGCTAGGTTTGAATTTATAAAAAAATTAGGGATGAATGCTGTTATAATTGATTTTAAAGATGATACCGGTATTCTGACTTATTCAAGTGAACTGGTCCTTCCAAATAAGATAAAGGCTGTTAAAAATTTAATTGATGTACCCTATATTTTAAAGAAGGCGAGAGAGCTTGGCATATATGTTATTGCTCGCGTTGTTGTATTTAAAGATAAAAAACTTTATTCTTATAATAATTTTGAGTATGCTCTTTGGAATAAAACAAATAATCAACCTTGGGCAAATATAATAAGGATTGATGATGGTGATTCTTTTAAATATATTCAAAAGGAATATTGGGTAGATTTATTCTTAAAAGATACATGGGATTACAATATATCTATCGCAAAAGAAATTCAGTCTCTTGGGGTTGATGAAATTCAGTTTGATTATATTAGATTCCCAACGGATGGGCCTGTTTCTCTTATATCTTCGAGATTTAATAAGCATAATATGAGAGCAATTGATGCTCTTGAGTCTTTTTTAATTATGGCTAGAGAAAATATTTCTATTCCTATTTCGATTGATATTTACGGAAATAATGGGTGGTTTATTACAAATAGTATTGGACAAAATGTTTCTATGATTTCAGATTATGTTGATGTTATTTCTCCAATGTTTTATCCTTCCCACTATACTAATGATTTCTTAAATAATGAATTGTATTACACTACCCGTGCTTATAAGATTTATAAGGAGGGGAGCAATAGAGCTGCTGTGTTTTCTTTCAATAAAACTATAATTAGGCCTTATGTACAAGCTTTTTTGCTTGGTCAAGAACGATATGTAAGTAAGGAAATATATTTAGGATATTTTTCTAATCAGTTAAGAGGAATTAAGGAGTCCTTAGGCAATGGATTTAGTCTTTGGAATGCATCTAACATTTACTATATGGTTAAGAATGATTTAAGTGAATTCTTAACCAATTAATGTGATTTTAAAAGGAGATTATTTTGGAATACATGCATTTTTTTTATGTAGCATTTGGTATATTTTTATTGTATCTTGGTGGAGACTATCTTTTAAAGAGTTCTGTAAGTATTGCCACTTATTTTAAAGTTCCTAATCTTTTAATTGGTGTTACTATAGTATCGTTCTCAACGAGTGCACCAGAGCTTTTTACAAGCTTAATAGCATCCTTTAAAGGTAAAAATGAAATTATTGTTTCCAATATTATTGGAAGTAATATTATTAATATGTTACTTGCACTTCCCTTAACGGGGATTTTTTTGAGTATTGAAACGGAGTTTAAGAGACTTAAGCTTTCTTTTATAATTTTATTTTTATTAATGTTTCTCCTTTTAGTGCTTTCTTTTGATATAAATGCTTTAGCTTTTTTTAAAATGCCTTATTATAAGACTAGTTCATTAATAATTTTCATTTTCTTTTTATTTTATCTATTTTTATTTTACAGAGAAGAAAGGAAGTACAATTTTGTTTCAAAAGAAACAGAAGAAATTAATTGTAATTATGGTGTCAAATTTTTATTTTTAAATGCATTTTCATTAGTTTTAAGCATGTATTTTTTGTATTTAGGTTCAAAATTATTAGTAGATAGTTCAGTCTATATTGCAAACAATATTTTTAATGTTAGTGAGAAAGTTATTGGGATTATTCTTGTAGCTTTTGGAACTAGCATACCAGAGATTGTTGTTTCTTTATTTTCTGTGGCTAAAAAAGAAACAGAGATTGCTATTGGAAATATTATTGGGAGTAATATATTTAATATTGGATTGATTTTAGCTAGTAGTAGTTTTGTAAGACCAGTATTGATGAGTGATATTTATTTTGTTGACTTTATTATAATGGTTTCTGTATCTTTAATTTTATTATTAATAGTTAAATTTAAAGGAGTTTTTAGCAGGGGACCTTCTATTCTTTTTTTATTTTTGTATGCTTTATATAACATGTTTTTGTTTGTAGGTGTTTAACTCCCTTTAATTATTTTGTTAATGTGGTTATTATATGCTATTATTGTTTTTCATATGAGGAGATTGAAAGTATAAAATGAAAAAATTACCAGAAATTTTCTATCTCAATGATAAAGATCTGGATATTTTAATATCTCAGATAGGAATATCTTCAGATACTCAGAAGATGATTTTAAGAATTATTGTAGAGCATAAGCAAAATGGTATAGATTATGCTGGATTTATAGAGGATTATTCTGTTAAGATTCGTAGCCTTAAGGGAGAGCTTGATTTTTTATTTCGCAAGCTTTATGAGGTGAGAAGAGGAATTATTATTAATAGAGTAACGCCAGACGGGGAGTTTTTGCCTTATCGGATGATCATAACAGAAGAGGGGAGTTATGATTTTTATTATTATGCTATTGAGGATTTATTTTTAAAACATTATGTAGGAATAGAACTTTTTAGTAATTTGCTTACGGTTAAGAATATAGATGCAAATTTATTGGCTTTTGAGGAAAAATTTGTTACTATTTCCAATTCAGATATCAACTTAAGATACTTTCAAGAAAATGCTTCATTAAACAAGATTTTTGTTTTAAATTCTTTAATAGTTCCATCAGGGAAAGCTTTGTATTTTATTGAATTTATGAAGAAAATTTTATTTAGCATTGCTTCCAATAGTATGGTTAAAGATATTTTTGTTAAGGCTAAAAATTTAAAACTTAGCGAGTATGATCGAATTTTAGAAGATAGTATAAGTGGTGTTGGGGTTGTTTATAATCTTCTTTTGGGAATCTTGGAGAATAAGGATGAGATTCTAAATAAGAAGGGAGTTAATATTTCTAAAAATTACTTTACTTTCTTAGAAATATTAAATATTTATATCTCTAATGAAAAAAATTTAGAAGAGCTTAAGACTGTAGAAAGTATTAAGATAGATGAAACTTTAAAATCAATTGAAAAAACAATGGAGTTTAGGCCTGGATTTATTAATATAGATGAATTTAGAAAGATTCTTAAAGAGCATTCTGAGGAATTATCGGAACCTGAGTACTTTTTAAAAGTTGCCAATGAATATTTTTTTGAATCCAAGATTAAGGATGTTTTACCTAAAGTATTTAGCATTAAGTCTGGTATTTATTTATATAAACCATGTGTTTATTCTATGTTTTTAAAAGAATTTGATCGAATTTTAATTGATATTAAGGATGAATTAAGGAGTGAATTGTTTAAAATTCTTAAAAGTGGTAAAAATTCTTCTTCTATTCTTACGGAAGAAGGACTGGATAAAACTTTAAGAGAGTTTATTTCTAATTATGATATTAATGATTACTGTTTTAAAAATAAAGTTTCATTTCTTGATTTTATTGTCTCTCATTATAGGAGAGTTTCTAAAACACAGAATATACAGACGCATCTTAAAGATATAATAAAAACAGAGGCAGCTAAATATTTTAAGAATAGTAATGAATTTTTACCACTTTATAGGATATATAAAATAGACTTGTCTAGTATTTTAAATTCTGCTTACAAGGATTTGGGTTTGCTAAAAAAGATTGTTCTGTTCTTGACAGGGAAACATCAAAGCTATAAAGAGGCTTTATCTAGATTAGATATTAAGGTGGGGGTGAAAAGTGCAGGTCTTTTTGACCCAAATGAAAGAATGCAAAGGCAATTGGACAAGAGACGAAAACAAAGAGAAGATAAAAAAGAACAGATTAGGAATTCTTATGTTAGAAAAGGTAAAGAGAAGGAAAATTTGACTTCTAAGGAAGCAAAATTGAATAAGGACTATAGTAAAACAGAACAAGATGAAGCTTGGACAAAGTTTGGAGATAGACTTAATAAAAAATAACTAAAATAAATCCTTAGGTCTTCTTGCTATGTTCTTTGAAGACTGGCATTCAGCATAATGTCTTACCTTACCATTTTCAAATTTAGATTTCATGATAATTTTCCCACCCCATCTACTTAATAATTCCTTAGAACCACCTCTTTGAGCATTCTTGGAAAGTTTTGCCATCTTAAACTCCTCATCATGATATTAATTGTTGTATAATAAATTTATCAAAATAAGGTTAATTTATCAAGGAATAATTATGTTTTTTATAATGTTTTTTATGGCGTATAATCTTTTTTCCAAAGAAGTTTACTATAGATTTGTTGATTATGATATTAATTATAAAATAAAAGGAAAATATAAGATAAGTAAAGAAGAAGCTGAAGAAGAATGTGGATATAAGTTTACTTATAATAATGAAGGCAAGCTTGTATTTGTAGATTATATTGGCAAGCTCAATATCTTAATACCCTCTTTTTTTTGTGCAAATCAGATTAAAATAGAACATTCTAAGAATATAGAAAGGCGTTTGTTTTTAAATAGAGGTTTTGCTGTGCGGAATGCAAAGGATGTTTATGTTGAGCAAATAGAATATCTTCCAGGGGGCAGAATTAAGAATATTTTTAATTATAATAAATCTAATGAAATCATAAGGGATAAATATGGAGTTTTTTATTATTATTTTGTTTATCATGATAATAATAGCTTTGATGTTTATAGGTTTAGTGAAGCTGGTTTTCAAATTAAGGATTTAAATGATGTGCATTATACTAGGGTTGTCTATGATGATTCTGCTCGTACAAAAACGGTTTTGTATTATGATGATAATAACTATAATATAAAAGCTAAAAATGGAATATATGGGTTTAGATTAACTTATGATAGCGAACATAATATTATAAAGGAAGAATACTTAGACCAGGCATCTTATTTGTATGCAAATCCTTTTTCTGTTGCAATAAAGACATATCGTTATGATGTTGAAGGCAAGATTATTGAAATTTTAAATTATGATCTTAAGCACAATCTGACTCCTGATGAGAATAATGTAGCAATATATAGGTATGATTATAATTTAAAAGAAAAAGATTATTTTCATAAAGAATATAATTATGATCCTAATAATAATTTAACTATTAGTCAAAATGGTTATGCTATGAAGAAAACCATTTTTTATATACAAAATAATGAAAAAAGAGTAATAAATTATAGTAATAAAATAAATAAAAATTATAATAGTGATGTTCCTGCTAATTATGAGGAAAAATATGAGATAATGGATAATTTCAGGGGTATTGCGGTTTATAGTTATAAGTACGATAGTAATTTTTATTTGATTGAAAGCCTTTTTTTTGATAAAAATTTTAATTTAATAAATGATTTAAATGGTGTTATGATTTATAAGTATTCTTATAATGAGGATGGTCTTCTTGCAACCCAAGAGCATTATGGAGATTTTGATAATCCTATAGAAAATGTTGAAGGTGTTTTTAAGTATAAATTTGCTTATGATGTTAATGGAAATATGACTTTTAAGAGTAATTATTCTAAGAATGGAGTTTTGGTTGCGGATCTTAGTTCTGTTTTTGAATATGCTTATGAGTACGATAAACAAAATAGGCTTATTAGTCAGAAAAATTTTGGAAACTTGGGTCAGTTACAAGATGATGTTCATGGGGTTAGTATGTATAAATATGAGTATAATAAATTTGGGAAGATCGCTAAGAAGACAAATCACGGCCCGGACTTAAGATTAAGAGATGACATTGGAGGTATTTCGATTTGTAAATGGATCTATGATAGTAAAGGGAATTTGGTTGATTTTCAAAAATTTGATTCTTTGGGTAATTTAATATAAATATTTTTTGTTCTCGTGTTTTCCCATTGAGCAGAGTATTTCATAATTACTTATTCCAGATGCTCTACTAAGTTCATCTAAGGGTAATTTCTCAGAGACTATTTCTACTTTTTCTCCTATATTGATTTTTAGATCTTTAGGTATTTCGATTATTGTTATGTTCATACATACTTTTCCTCTAATTGGGCATTTTCTGTCTTTTATTAGAAAATAAAAATTGTTAGATGTATTTTGCGGAATACCATCAAAGTACCCAACAGGCACAAGTCCAATTTGTATGTCTTCTTTTGCGGTAAATAGACCAGAGTATGATACTTTTTCTCCTTTACTTATATTTTTCAGAAATATAACTTTTGAATATAAACTTAATACAGGCTTGAGATGTAAATTGTTTTTTGATCTATTTGGATTTGAATGGTATCCATACAAAATAAGTCCAGGTCTTACCATATTAAATTTTTCACATATGGTATAGTTTTCTGTGTGTTCTGAGTTGGATGCATGGATAAATTTGGGGTTTATGCTGTTTTGGTTAAGCTCATTTATGAAACATATAAATTTTTCTGTATGTTCTTTAGTAATTTTTATATCTTCTGTTGTAGGCAAATGAGTACAAACCCCTTCTAATTCTATGAATTTTGAGTTCTGAATTTGTCTAGCTAAGCTTAAAGCATTTTCTATCTTAATGCCATATCTATTCATGCCAACATCAACTTTTAAGTGAACCTTTATTTTTTTATTTTGTCTTAAGCATTCTTGTTCTATTAATGATAAGTATTGAGAATCAGCAACAAAGGGTATAATATCGTACTTTACCAGGTTTTTTATTTCACTTTTATCTGTGTTAATATAGAGTAATATTTTTGCATTTTTGTCAATTTTTTTAAGCTTTAAGGCATCATCTATCCAAAAAAGCCCAAAGTAATTTATTCCTTTTTCTTTTAAAAAGTTAAATGTTTCAATAAGTCCATGTCCATAAGCATCAGCTTTCAGAGTGGCTATTAGTTCTCTCCTTTGAATATGGTTTTTGATTATCATTAAATTATGTTCTAAGTTTTTAAAGTTTATTATGATTTCTTTGTGTCTGTTCATTTTTTATATTATATATTAGTGGGTTTGAAATAAAACTTTTTATGTTTTTAAGTTGATTTATTCTACTGGTATTGGGAAATGTTTGAAATTTTGATCTTTATAAACTGTTCTTAATTCTTTTTGAAAGTCGTTATATATCTTGGGATTGATTCTTATCTTATATTTTTTTTCTATCCCATTTTTTTTATTTTTTACTGTTATTCTTGCAATGATATAGTACCAATGCGGATGCTTATAATATCCAGTAATCGTTTTTGCAAGTGTGGGTGTTTTTATTACTCCAAAAGAATATGCATCCGTGCAGCCTTCTTTTTGTGAATTTTGTTTGCCGGTTGCCATGCTATTTAAGTAATATATAAAATTTCCATCATCAGGAGTTAAGAATTCTAATTGGGTTATTTCATATTTTTGAGAAGCTTCATTCGACAAATCAAATGAAATAGTAGCTGCTGAACCAATAATGACAAAAGCATTTACAAATGAATAAGTTATTCCTTCAAGTTCTTTTATTTTTTGACCTTCAGGGTTTGTTAATTCCATATAAGGTGCGCTAACTGCTACTTCAGCTGGTACAAAAAAGATACTTTGTTGTAATTTTTTAACATCTACTTTTATATTTTCTTTTACAATATATTTAGTACCTTGAAATAGGTCTATTTTATCTGTTGCAAACAGGAATTGACTTAATCCTATAAAGAGAAGAGATAAAATTGATTTTTTTGACACTAGTACTTGTATCCTTTTTAAGTAATTTGTTATTTTAAAGATAAAATTATAAAATTTATCCAATTATATCATATGAAGAAACTTTGATAAATATTATGATCTTAAGGATTAGGTTAGCTCTAGTAGTGATTCATGGCTTTTGTTTAAAGGCTAAATCTTCTGGATTTGGCTTTTTAAGGATATAAATTTTTTGAATTATTATTTAAAAATAATAAGTTAATAATGGGATTATATGAGTATATAAAGTTTAATAAAAATAATATTTCATCGAATGGAAAATTATGTAAGCAATCTAAAGAAAGTATGGATTTTTGTTTTCGATACCGAAACTAAAAGGGCACAAAAAATAATGCGCTATGCACATTATTTTAAGTCATTAAATAAATCAAAAGCTAGTTCTTTAATATCTGGATATAATCTGGCCACTTCTTTTAATAGATCATGTACAAATTTTGAGTTTAAAGATATTTCATAGGTTTCTAATCTTTGAGTTTTTTTGTTTTTTAAAGTTAGTTCAGCAATCATATAGTTCCATTCTCCATTTATATATGTATGGTCAAATGCCAATCTAACTTCATCACTTATTAGCATTCCAAAAGGATAGGATGTTACATAACCGTATTCCCTTGATGGCTCAGGTGGGAGTAACACAGAGTTTTTAATCTCTAGGTCATCACCTGCTGTTTTTAGTTTTAGGTCGTCAACTATGTATTCTAAGTCACCTTTTGCAGTTGTTTCAACAAGAATTAAAAACGATACAGTATCACTCAATTCTCCATTCATCTTAATAGGAGAAACTACATAAGAATAACCTATCTTTCCCCTAAGAGCAGAAATTTGTTTTCCTTGTTTATCAAGAATTGGCATTGCTTTTGTCTTTTTCCAAGACACAGTTGCACTTTTAGATATTACAGGTAATTCTTTTATGTATTTTTCTCCATCGATGAATTCTAGTGTATGATTTCCTGTTTGTATCCCAACTTCTCCACTTAATTTAACTTCCTGATGTTTTCTGAAAAAAGCACATCCTGCTATTAAAAAAAATAACGTGGGAAATACGAAGAATTTTATATTTATTTTGTTTGGCATAATATTTTTCTCCTTTTATGACATATGTCTACCTTTAAGCAATGATGTTAAATATATTTGATGGGAATTACACATGCATAAATTGAGTTGACATATTCTCCTTCTTTTATAATGATATTACCATTTTAAATTTATCCAATAATGTTATCATTTTTTAGTGATATTATTACATGTTTTTAATTATTTTTTAGAAATTAATTAAAATTGTAGATAGTATATTGATTTGAATTATAGTAAAGGTACTTTTGCTGCAAAAAAGTGAATTATTCCAATAATTATTGAAAAGACTCCTATTAATTTCTTATTGCTTTCAAGTAAAGATTTAAATTTTCCATATTCTTTATTGTTTTGAATGTTTGTTGGAATCTTTTGGCTTAAGAAAAAAATAAATCCTATAAAAAATAAACTAATAGCAGGAAGTAAATTTCCAATTATTGGTAAACTATAAGGTGTAATTATTTCAAAGATGCTAGCTACTAGAAATACTGATCCGAAAATGCTTCTTATATTTTTGTTATCATTAATTAAATTTACAAATTCTTCAAATATAATGAAAAACTTAAATTTTTCTCTTAAAAATGGGAATGCTAGTACTATGCCTCCCAATATATTAAGTAAGACTGATATAAAATACATTTGCAACATCGCTCACCCTCCAAAATCTAGTGTTTTACTAAAGTAAGCCTTATTTCCTTTTTGATTTATTAGGATTACATTTAATAAACTCTCATTTCTATATGCAACATTAGTATATAATGTATAGTTAATCTTGTCTATGTAAATCATATTATTTTCAATAAGCTTATTATCTAAGTATACTTCTAAGCTAGCTTTTCCTAAGTCCTTATTTTGACTTTGAATATTGATTTTAAGATGTAAAGTTTTATTTTTTTTTGTGTGTTCTATTACTACTACAGGTTTATAACTTAGTTCAGATTTTGTAAATGCGGGAATTAATGCTATTTTTATAATAAATAGCATTATGACAAAAATTATTCCGACAATTAAGTGTTTAGTTAATCTTTGTTTGTACTTTCTTTGTTTTTTTGTTATGCAATCTTTGTTTCGCATAGATGTTAATCTAATAATAGGGGTCATAATTTAAGCAAGGTGTTTAAATTCCACCAATAAACACTTGCCCCACTTTTTTCTCCATAAAGTATGCTAAGTATTCCATCCCTAGATAGACTTTCAGCAAGAAATGTAAGGTGTGGAGGTTCAATTAAAACCATTTGTTCCTTAATTTGTCCCTTGTTATCCAAGCTCCATATTAAAGTATTAAGCAGATTTTTTATGTTAGTAGATGCTATTATTTTATCTTTTTGAATTCCAATGATATTGATAAAACTTTCTTGTTGGTCGTCTAATAAATTTTTGGGTAAGATAATTTTGTCCTTTATTTCAAATTCTTTATTGTTGTTTAAACTTATTTTGTGGAGATATTGATTTTTAATCCTTACGCCAAGATCGTTAATATTTTCATTAGTTCCAATGTTTTCATAATAGGTTGTCTTTACATAAATAATTTTTTTACTTACTTCAAAAAATACTTTATCTATTGATATGTTATATTTTTTAGTTTCTTCTTCAGGTATTTGTAGCATATGTTTATTAATATAAATCTTGTAAAGAGGCAATAAATTGTTATCATAAGAATATATGATATACCCTTCACTATATATAGTTATTATTGCTATATGATTTCCATCATCAATATTTATGTCATAAACTTGTGGAAATGGTGTTCCATTTTGGCCCTCTTGCCCTAGCACTTCTACAGATAAATCTTTATTTAAAATAAATATTTTCGTAAAGTATGCAATATTTTCCTTCTCATCAAATTTAGCTTTTCTGTTGTCAAGTTTATCTGACACTACAATAAAATCTTTTGATGGATAGATGGCTTGAATGTTTTCAAAATCTACTTTTTTGATTTTAAGGTCATGATTTGTTTTAAATATTCCATTTTGGTAAGCTTGAATTAATTTCCCATAAGAATTAAAAATCATTAATTTGTTTGCTTTTGCTTCTACAATGTACACGAGTCCGTTGTATGTTTTAATATCAAAGCTTGAATTGTTAAATTTGTTCTCAAGTGGTGCAATTTCTCCGGGTAGTGTTCCAAATGGTATTTTAAATTGCTTCTCTCCTAGTTCGTTTAAAGTTTTAGGGTTACATGATATAATTACAAAAAGTAAACTTAGTATGTAAATTTTATAAAACTTTCTCATGTTTTAGATGGTATTATTTTAAATGGTTAAAAGTCAATTATTTGGGAGAATTGATACCTAATATGTTAAAAGCGATATTTGAGACAGCTATTGGTTCGAAAAGCAAGAGAGATTTGAAAAATTATCTTCCTGCTTTAAGAAATATCAATAAGCTTGAATCTTGGGCACTTTCTTTGTCGGACGAAGACTTTAGTAGAGAGACAGATAGATTTAAAAGTGAACTTAAGGAAGGTAAAACTTTAGAAAATATACTAGAGAGAGCTTTTGCTCTTTCTAGAGAAGCTGCTAGGAGGCGCCTTAAGGAGAGACCTTATGATGTTCAACTTATTGCAGGACTTGCACTTCATCAGGGGAAAATAATAGAAATGAAGACGGGAGAGGGTAAAACTCTATCTTCCGTACAGGCTGCATATCTTAATAGTTTAACGGGTGATGGTGTTATTATTGTTACTGTTAATGATTATCTTGCTGAGCGTGATTCAAATTGGATGAAACCAGTTTTTGAGCTTTTGGGAGTTAGTGTTGGTGTTGTGCTTTCTAACATGGATTATGATAGAAGAAAATTGGAATATGGCAAAGATATCACTTATGTTACAAATAATGAACTTGGATTTGATTATTTAAGAGATAATATGCGCTTTGATTTAGCGCAGAAATCTTTAAGAAATTTTAATTATTGTATTATTGACGAAATTGATTCTATTTTAATTGATGAAGCTAGAACCCCTTTAATTATTTCAGGTTCTACTGAGGGGGATACTAAGGCTTATCTTGAAGTTAATTCTTTGGTATCTCTTTTAAAGGAATGTTCTAAGGATCCAAAAACTGGGGATTATCCTTTAGAGATTGATGACCTTGATGGAGATTATACGGTTGATGAGAAGAGTAAGAGAATATCTTTTACGGTAAATGGGTTAAATAATCTTGAGAAAATTTTAGTTTCAAGAGGCATAATTAAGGGGTCTATGTATATTGACTCTAATTTTAATTATGTTCACTATATGACGCAAGCCTTAAAAGCTCATTTGCTTTTTTTAAAAGACAGGGAATATATTGTAGGAGAATCTGGAGTTGAGATTGTTGATGAGTTTACGGGTCGTATTTTAACGGGACGAAGATATTCTGATGGATTACACCAGGCTATTGAAGCTAAGGAGGGTGTTAGGGTTGCTAGTGAAAATAAAACTATGGCAACAATTACATTTCAGAATTTATTTAGAATGTTTAAGAAGATTTCTGGGATGACAGGTACGGCTGATACGGAGGCTAAGGAATTTCATAGAATATATAACCTTGATGTTGTAGTTGTTCCTACAAATAGATTGGTGGCAAGGATAGATGAGGATGATGTTATTTATTATACTGAAGAATTTAAGTTTAATGCGATTACTGAAGAAGTTTACGAGGCTTATAAGAGAGGACAGCCTGTTCTTGTTGGGACGGTATCTATTGAGAAATCTGAGATTTTGTCAAACATGTTTAAAAATAAGGGAATTAGACATGAGGTGCTTAATGCAAAGAATCATTTCCGTGAAGCTTTAATTATTGCTGAAGCTGGTGCAAAGCATTCTGTTACTATTGCTACTAATATGGCTGGTAGAGGTACTGACATTAAGCTTGGGGGTAACCTTGAACACCGAGTTCGTAAGAAAATTGGAACAGGAGCAAGTCTTGAAGAGTTTCAAAAGGCTGTTTGGGAAGAAAGGGAGCTATATCTTAAAGATTATGAGGAAGTGAAAGAGCTTGGTGGACTTTATGTTATTGGTAGTGAACGACATGAGTCAAGAAGAATAGATAATCAACTTAGAGGGCGAGGGGGAAGACAGGGAGATCCAGGACGCTCAAGGTTTTATGTATCTCTTGAAGATGACTTGATGCGTCTTTTTGCAGGCGACAGTTTAAGGTCATTAATGGGAAAACTTGGAATGGCTACAGGAGAGCCTATTGCACATTCCTTGCTAACAAGATCCTTGGTTAATGCACAAAAGAGAGTGGAAGATAGAAATTTTGAAATTAGAAAACATCTTTTGGAATATGATGATGTTATAACAAAACATAGAGAGTTTATTTATTCTCAAAGAGATTCAATACTTGCTGATAATAACATTAAGGAGCGCCTTCTTCTTTCTTTAAGGGAGTATCTTGATTTTTTGTTTGATAAGGTTAAGGGTGATGTGGTTACGGGTTCTGTATTGAGTGAAATAAATTCAATTTTTGCTTACATGATGGAGAATATTGGTTCTGTTGAGGGCATTAGTATTTTAGATTTAAAAGATAAATTAATGGAAATTGCAAAGGCCAATTTAGGTGCAAAAGAAGATTTAATTGGACCTGAGCTTTTAAATGAATTTTTAAGATATGAATATTTAAGAAATATTGATTTTAAATTTCAAGAACATCTTGCAAATCTTGATTCTTTAAGAGAGTCTGTTTATCTTAGATCTTATGCTAATAAGAACCCTATTACTGAATACAAGGAAGAGGGGTTTGCAATTTTTAGTGAACTTGTTAAAGATATTAAGGTTGAGACTTTAAGACGAACTTTGCAGATGAAAGTTGATGTTGATTCTAGTGATTATAAAAATAAACCTCTTAAGAAAATAAATGCTACTCATAAAAAGATTACAGATTTCGTTTCTGGAGAAGGAGATAATGCTAGAGGAATACAAATAGTTAGAAGTAGCCCAAAAATTGGAAGAAATGAGCCTTGTCATTGTGGAAGTGGTAAAAAATATAAAAATTGCCATGGAAAAGGCTAAAGAGGAGGATTTTATGTTTAAGTTGCCAGAACTTGGTTATGCTTATGATGCTGTAGAGCCATATATTGATGCTAGAACTATGGAAATTCACCATAGCAAGCATCATAATGCGTACACAGTAAATTTAAATTCTGCCCTTGAGAAGACAGAAATAAATTATTCTAAAGATATTGAAAGTATATTAAAAAATATCCAGCGTTTTCCTCAGGAATTGCAAACACCAATAAGAAATAATGGTGGTGGTTATGTTAACCATAATATGTATTTTAGAATCTTGAGACCTGGAAATAAAGATAATATTTTAGAAAATTTTGAAGAACATGTGAATACTACTTTTGGAAATCTTGATAAGCTTAAGATGGCTTTAAAAGACTCAGCTATGAAGATATTTGGGAGTGGTTGGGCATGGTTAGTTCTTCATGGAAAAAGGGAATTGCAAATAATAACAAGAGTAAACCAAGATAGTCCTTTAATGGAAGATTATGACCCTATTTTAGGTATTGATGTATGGGAACATGCTTATTATCTTAAATATCAAAATAGGAGAGTAGATTATCTTGATGCGTTCTTTAAGGCTTTAAACTGGGAAGAAGTTTCAAGAGTATATAATGAGATAATAGAATAATATTATTTTAAAAAATTTAAACCAAGCTAGGCAGAAATTAATTGTAGAGCCTAGTTTAGTTTATGTATTGTTAGTTGAAATTGAGTAACCTTATATATCGTTATTAAAATTGTTTTTTTCAATGTCATTGAAGTATTTTACTGTACCAACTTTAAGTTCGTGTGTTGCAACTTCATCTGAGACGATAATTGCTTGTTTATGTAGTTGAAGGGCGCTAATTGTCCACATGTGATTAACTCCGCTCTCAATAGCATGTTTTAGTGCTCTTGCCTTATTATGTCCATTTACAATAATTAGAACTTCTTTTGAATCCATAATGGTACCTACTCCTACAGTTAAGGCACTTTTGGGAACTTTAGTGATATCGTTATCAAAAAATCTTGAATTTGCAATAATTGTATCTTGAGTCAAGGTTTTAATTCTTGTCCTTGATTGAAGAGATGACCCTGGTTCATTAAAAGCAATATGACCATCAGGCCCAATTCCTCCCACAAAGAGCATAATTCCGCCATAAGATTTAATTTTTTTCTCGTAGTCTTCGCATTCTTTGTAAGGATTAGTAGCATTTCCATTTAGAATATTTACATTTTCATTTTTTATATCTACATGTGAGAAAAAATTATTCCACATAAATGAATGGTAGCTTTCAGGGTGGTTTTTATCTAGTCCTATATACTCGTCCATATTAAATGTAACCACATTCTCAAATGAAATTTTTCCAAGTTTATTCATTTCAATTAGGTTTTTATACATTCCGAGAGGTGAGCTACCTGTTGGAAGCCCCAAAACGAATGGGTTTTCTTTTGTTGGTGAAAATTCTTTTATTCTCATGGCTACATGGTTGGCAGCCCATTTTGAAATATCTTTATAGTCGGGTCTAATGATTAATCTCATTTATACATATCTCCTTGTTTTTACGATTAAAATCAAAGTTTATTAAAAATTATTTTTGATTCTATCATCGTTAATTTTAAGTTTAAGTCTTTATCAAGGACATTTATATTTGCATCGTAGTCATGACATATTAATCCTTTTTTTTCAAGATTAATTATTCTTGTTGGGTTGTATGAACTTGTTTGAATGGCTTCGCTTAAGCTATAGCCAAATTCTACTAAATTTTTAACACCTTGTATCATTGTAAGAGATGAACCTGCTATTGTATCATTTTCTACTGTGTGAAATAAACCATCACTCTTAAGGTAAACTTCATCTCCATTAGCGATTAATTTTCCAGTTGTCTGTAGTGTTGGCGTTAAACCGTCGGTTACAAGAATCAATTTGCTTATGTCTTTAAGCTTTCTAAGCATTAAGACAAGTTTTGGATGAATATGGTATCCGTCAGCAATAATTTCACAAGATACATCTCCATGAATTAAGACTGCTCCTATTGCATTTGGATTTCTATGGTCAAGTTTTGACATTGCATTGAAGAAGTGAGTTGTATGAAGTATTCCTACTTGAAAAGCCTCAATCATATTTTCATATTTTGCGTTGGTATGTCCTGCTTGAAGTGTTATATTGTTTTCCATGCAAAACATTGCAAGCTCTCTCATTCCCTTAAGCTCAGGTGCAACTGTCATTGTAGCAATATTTGTTCTTTTTCTTCCAAAAGAATCTATGAAAGTACCACCTGCTGCGTCTATGAATTTTTTCATGATGTCGATGCTTGGTTCTTGAAGATAAGAGATAGGATGAACCCCTTTTTTTTCAGGAGAGAAAAATGGTCCCTCAAGGTGAAGTCCTAAAATCTTAGCACCCTTTTCTTTGCCTATAGCGTTTATACATGCTTTGATAGTTTCAATCATTTCATCAATTGGACGGGGATAAAGTGTAGGCAAGAAACCTACTACTCCATACTCTGCTAAATGCTGTGACATTTTAATTATTGAGTCTGTTGAGCATTGGTCAGTTCCATAGCCACAAAAGCCATGTATGTGATTATCGTAAAGACCTGGCGTTATATAGTTTCCCTTAATATCAATCATTTCATAGTCTTTTAGATCCATTTTGTCAAGTCTTTCGGCTGTTACGATATCAAAAATTTTACCGTTTTTAATAAGGACAGCTGAATTTTCTATTTTATCATTTCCTGTCAGCACAGATTTTGAATTGAATAAACAGAAATTTGCCATATTTACTCTCCTATGAACTTAAATTTTACTATAAGCAGTTGTGTTTTTAAAGGTATTTATTTTCTTAAGTATGTTTTTGATTTTTATGTATTAACCACTTTGTTGGTTTTCTAGTTAAGCTTTATTATTAATGTTTTCATGTCTTCTGTGTTAAACTTTTTTAGTACAGGGGGTATTTTCATGTCTTCTGGATTTTTTGTTCCAGGTGTAGATAGTAAGTATAATACGAAAGAAATACGAGAATCGATGCTTAAGGGTGATAAGGCTAAAATAGATACATCCTTAAAGAAGCTTGAACACTTAGAACAGGAAAAGATCGCTTGGCAGGTGATTAATAGGAAGGTTTCTACTCTAAATTCACTTGCAAAGCAAATTACATCTCTTAACAGTCCTTTTAATCACATGTCAGGGAAGTCTAGTGATAATGATGTACTTTCTATGTCTGCTCGTTATGGAGCTAAGAATGAAACTTATAGGATTAATGTTAATCAAATAGCCAATTCAGATGTTTTTTTATCTGCAAATTTTAAACAAAAAGAGATTACCATTCCTGCTGGAGATTATACATTTTTAGTTGGTACTAAAGAGATTAAGTTTAAGAATAATGGAGATATTGAATCTCTTGTAAGAGATCTTAATAATCGCGGTAAGGGATTTTTAACTGCAAAAGTTGTCAAAAGTGATAATGCTGGGAATAGTAGACTAATTTTACAATCTTTGAAGGAAGGTGAATCTAATAAACTTATTATGAAGGATGAAGCTTTAAAACTTGCTAAACAAATAGGCATTTTAAGTGAACTTGAAACAAATTTTACCCCAAATCTTACAGAAATTATTAATAGTCAACAGAATAGTAGCAATAATATTTCTCTTAATAAGGGTAATATTACAATGGAACCTCTCTCAGAAATTTCAATAAATATTCCAGAAAATATTGAGATTAGCGGTGGAAGTAAAATTAAATTTGAGATTAAATATCATGACACAGATGATGAAGGGGTTTTAAATGAAATTGTTTTTAACCCCGGTAAGGCTACATTTGAGGATGCTAAGGTTGAGGGTGAAGATAGCATAATTAATCTTGGCCCTGATCATAAACCTCCTTTAAGGGAAAAAAAATATATTCAAATGAATATGGTAAAAATACACGGTAATTCGGGTTCTTTGGAATTACCTCCAATAAATGTTTCAAGTGAATTTGAAAAAGTTGAGGTTGAAATTGGGGCACTTTTGGATTTGAAAGAAATAAATATTGAAAATAAAGTTAATAACAAGGTATTCACTATTCGTAATATTGAGATTTTTGATCCAAGAAATAGAGATGGTTATTTACCAATAAATGCAAAAAGCTTTGCTGAGAATGCAAAGGTAAGATTTGATGGAGTTGATGTTGAGCGTGATTCAAATACCATTAATGATTTAATTCCTAATGTTACATTAAATTTGAAGAAAGCATCGGAAGAAGTTATTATTGCTCAGGTTGAGCCTGATTATGAGGGAATTAAAAAACTTTTATTAGATTTTCTTGTGGCTTATAATGAAGTTCTTGCTGAGATTAATATTGTAAGTTCCAATGAAGATAATACGGAAGGTAAAAAGTCAGATGTGCTAGAGGAATTGACTTATTTAAGTGAGGAGAGTAAGGAAGAGGCATACAAGAATTTGGGGATTCTTAGGTCGGAATTTGCATTAAAAAATCTTAAGGCAAGACTAGAGTCAATTATATTTAATAGTTATAGGACTAATGATCCTAATTTTTCAATAATAAGCCAAATAGGAGTATTTACTAATTCTATATCTTCTTCTGGTGGGCTTTCTCGTTATTTGCAACTTGATGAAAAAAAATTTAATGAAATAATACAAAATAATATTAGCTCAGTAAGAGAACTTTTTGCGTTTGATCTTAATGAGGACCGACTTTATGATGATGGACTTGCTAAGATACTTGGGGACTATCTGTTTCCTTTAGTAAGTTCTGGAGGGTTTATTTACAATAAAGTAAGGAGTTATGATCTTAAGATTCCTAATCAAAAGAATGTGGTTGAGGATTATAGGAAGAAATATGAGGAACGAGAGAGAAAAGTTGAGGGAGAACTTAATACTTTAGATTTCACTGTCAAGAGAATGAAGGAGCAAGAGGAAGTTCTTAAATCTTTTGATTTACAGAGACAAAATAAGTAATGAATTTAATTTAAATTGGTGTTTTATTTATTTTTTTCTTGTTTTTGTGATATCCTTTTTAAAAGGCGAAGGGATTTGCCAAAATTATAGAATATAATCATGGAGGAATGATATATGATCATAAATCATAACACTTCAGCTATTAATGCTTCAAGAAATAATGGCATTAATGCTAGTAATCTTAGTAAAACTCAAGAGAAGCTTTCTAGTGGGTATAGAATTAATCGTGCGTCTGACGATGCTGCTGGTATGGGTGTTGCTGGGAAGATTAATGCTCAAATTAGAGGATTGTCTCAGGCATCTAGGAATACTTCAAAAGCTATAAATTTTATTCAAACAACAGAAGGGAACTTGAATGAAGTAGAAAAAGTATTGGTAAGAATGAAAGAGCTTGCAGTTCAATCTGGTAATGGTACATATTCAGATGCAGACAGAGGTTCTATTCAGATTGAAATTGAGCAACTTACAGATGAAATTAATAGAATTGCTGATCAGTCTCAATATAATCAGATGCACATGTTATCAAACAAATCTGCTGCTCAAAATGTAAAAACAGCGGAAGAGCTTGGAATGCAACCTGCAAAAATTAATACACCAGCATCATTGTCTGGAGCGCAAGCTTCATGGACATTGAGAGTGCATGTGGGTGCAAATCAAGATGAGGCTATTGCTGTTAATATTTATGCAGCTAATGTTCCTAATCTTTTTGCCGGTGAGGGTGCACAGACAGCAGCGGCAGCTCCAGCTCAGGCAGGAACTCAGCAAGAGGGGGCACAAGAACCAGCGGCAGCGGCAGCTCCAGCTCAGGGGGGAGTTAATTCTCCGGTTAATGTTACAACTACTGTTGATGCTAACATGTCACTTGCAAAAATTGAAAATGCTATTAGGATGATAAGCGATCAGAGAGCAAATCTTGGGGCTTTCCAAAATAGACTTGAGTCTATTAAGAATAGTACTGAATATTCTATTGAAAACTTAAAAGCATCTTATGCTCAAATTAAAGATGCTACAATGACAGATGAAATTGTTTCATCTACAACTAATAGTATATTAACACAATCTGCTATGGCGATGATTGCACAAGCAAATCAAGTTCCACAGTATGTACTATCACTTCTTAGATAAATTTGATTCTTTAAGTAAGAAAGGGTCTTTATAAAGACCCTTTCTTTTTTGCTTACATCAGGGAAAATATTGATGTTTTAGTATAATTGATATTAATGTATTTTAATTACAATGTTTTCATTAGGAGTGCGCTTTGTATAAGGCTAGCGTTAGAGTCAGGAACCTTTATAAAACATTTTCTTATAGTAATAATAAAAAGCAAATAGTTAAAGCAATAAATAGTTATGAGGCGGGAAAAGATAGAGCAGAAATTTATAGGGAGTCTTCCATCTTTATTGCAAATGCTAATATTAGCCTTGATGTTTATGAAAATGAGATTTTAGTTATTATGGGAATGTCAGGCTGTGGTAAGTCTACTTTTGTTAGATGTCTAAATGGTATATATAAAATAGATTCTGGGTCTATTTTGGTAGATAATATTGAGATGAATGATATTAATCAAAAGGATCTTTCTGCTTTAAGAAAAGATAAATTTGCCATGGTATTTCAAAATTTTGGACTTTTTCCACATATGAATGTTTTAAGAAATGTGACTTATGGACTTGAAGTTAAGGGTATTTGTAAAAAAGTTAGAATACAGAAAGCTCTTGATGTTTTAAGACTTGTAGGACTTGAAGATGCTCAATATAAATATATAAATGAACTCTCAGGTGGAATGAAACAAAGAGTGGGCATAGCACGAGCTTTGGTGGTTAATCCAGATATACTTTTAATGGATGAGGCTTTCTCAGCTCTTGATCCTTTAATCCGGGGAGAAATGCAGGATGAACTTTTAAGATTGGTAGATAAATTAAAGAAGACAGTTGTATTTATTACACATGATTTAATTGAGGCTTTTAAGTTGGGTAATAGAATAGCTTTTATGAAAGATGGAGAAATTATTCAAGTAGGGAACCCTTTGGAGATATTGGAAAATCCTAGTACAGATTTTATAGCTAATTTTATTAAAAATCTTCCTGTTTTAAGCATTTTAAAGATTAAAGATATTATTAAGATGGATTTTGCTATTAGTGAGGATTCTGATGGATTTAATGTTATTATTAAAAAAGAAGACAATGAGTTTAGCTTATACAATACAACTAATAAAATAAGATATAGTAATCTTGTTTCTTTGAAATTAGGGTTGGATGATGAGATAAAAAGTATTGTTCAATATTTAAATAAATTAAATTATTTAATAATAACTGATGATCAAGACAATATTATTGGATATATTGATTTAGGGGAAATTACTGGCTTGTTGTCGAAGTAGTGATTTATGGATAGAGATTTTGTAGTATCTAGTATAGATAAATTTTTTAACTTTTTGGTTGACAATTTTGCGGATTCGAATGGTATAGGATTTTCAAGGATTGTTCTTTTATTTTACGAAAATTTAAAAAATTTATTTCTTTTTATTAATCCTATTCTTTTTATTGTTATTATTTGTGTTTTTAGTGTCTTATTTTTAAAGAAAAGATTAGCTTTGTTGATTATGTTAGGGTTTTGTTTCATTTTATATTTTAATCTTTGGGAAGTTTCAATGGATACTGTATCAATTATTTTTGTGTCTGTGCTATTTTCCGTAATTTTGGGAATTCCAGTAGGTATTTTAGGTGGATATTATTCTAAGTTTTATGTATTTTTAAAGCCAATACTTGATTTAATGCAAGCAATGCCTCCTTTTATTTATTTAATACCGGCTATACCTTTTTTTGGCATGGGAACATCTTCGGCTATTTTTGCTACAATAATTTTTGCAATGCCTCCAGTTATTAGATATACAAGATTAGGAATTGTGCAGGTACCAGGGGAGGTAGTTGAGGCTGCAAAATCTTTTGGGAGTAGTAATTTTCGTATTCTTTTCCAAATTCAGTTACCATTGGCTCTTCAAAGTATAATAGAGGGAATTAACCAATCGATAATGATGGCAATATCTATGATAGTTATTGCAGCGATGGTTGGATCATCAGGATTAGGTAGGACTGTAATATATTCTGTTGAAAGATTGAATTTTGGTGAAGGTTTAATATCGGGATTAGCTGTTGTTGTAATAGCTATTATTTTAGATAGGATTATGCAAACCATTTTTATTAAATTTAGTTATTTAAATACTGACAATTATGGAATCAAGAAAGAAAATAAGTTTAAGAGATTTTTGGAAATGTATAATAAATAATATTATTTGTGTGAATAGGTGGAGAGTTTTTTTGATGAAAAGGTTATTTATCGTTATTTTAATAATTTTTATTTTTACCTTACTTTCTTGTGACAAAAACGATGATTTGGAAATTTCAAAAACAGTCAAAATTGCGTATGTTAATTGGATAGGCGAGACAGCTGCTACTAATGTTATTAAGGTTGTTTTTGAGAGAATGGGATATAAGGTGGAGATATTCCCCGTTACAGCATCTGTTATGTATCAGTATTTGGCATCAGGTCAGATAGATGGGATGGTATCTGCTTGGATTCCAACTGCGGATAAATTTTATTATGAAAAGCTCAAGGATAAATTTATTGATCTTGGAGCTAATTATGAGGGGACATTACAAGGATTTGTGGTACCTAGTTATGTTACAATCTCTAGCATTGCTGAGCTTAAGGGTAGAGGAGCTGAGTTTGGGAATAAGATAGTAGGCATAGATGCTGGGTCAGGTACTCAACTTTCTGTAGAAGAAACTCTTAAGCGTTATGAATTAGATAAAGAATATGAGCTTATTCCTTCAAGTGAGAGTGTAATGCTTGCAAGTTTAGAGTCTGCTATTAAGAAGAATGAGTGGATTGTGGTTCCTTTGTGGAAACCCCATTGGGCATTTGCTAAATATGATGTTAAATTTTTAGATGATCCTTTATTATCAATGGGTAAATCTGAAAGTGTTCATACTCTTGTGAGACTTAAACTTAAAGAGGATGATCCTGATGCATATTATCTATTTGATAATTTTTATTGGGATGATAGCTTAGTATTGCCTTTAATAGATAAAAACTATAAAGAGCCCGGACGAGAATATAAGAATGCTATTGAATTTGTTGATAAAAATAAAGAACTTGTTAAAAGCTGGGTACCGGATAAATATAAAAATTTATTTGATTAATCTTTTTCTAAATTCCTTTAATGAGTTTAATATTGGTTTTTCGGTTGGTAGTGATTCGGATCCGCCTTTGAATAATGCATTGCATCGCAGTAGTCTTAGTATGATTAAAAATAATGCTGTTAGAATGTTGTATTTTCTTAGGCATTCTAATGCATAATTTGAACAACTAGTTTCATATATGCAATGAAAACCAACAATTTTGGAAAAAGTTTTTTGATATATTATAACTAATAAGATAGCTATTAGATTAAATATCAGGAAAAATCTTTTTAAGATACACATGTTTAAAATTATATTATGTTATTATTATTCAATAAATGATCTTAAGTAATAAGTAGTGTATGTAAAATAGGATAGTTATATTTTTGTATTTTAGGGGGATAACATTAAAAGATTGGTATTAATTTTTGTTTTAGTATCTTCGTCTTATGCAGAAATTATGCAAATATCTCCTGAAGATGCTGTTCGTATGGCTTTAGACAGTAATTTAGACGCCAAGAATGCCGAGTATAGAGAAAAGATAAAAAGATTATATAAAGATAATGCTTGGAATGTTTTTGTTCCAAGCTTAGGTGTTAATGCGGGACTTTCAAGAGTACCTTCTTCCATGCCTAATTCAGAAGAGAAGGATTATTGGGGCGTGGGACTTGGAGCTTCTGCTAACCTTGCATTAAACCCATCCGTTTTTAAGAAACTTCAACTTACCATTCTTGATTATGAGAGGGCTAAAATAGATAGAGAGAAGGCTATTAGGAATATTAGGCTGGGCGTTCTTAAAATGTATAATGAGTTGATAGCTTTAAAGATTACTTTAGAAGTTTTGGAAAGCCAGCTTAAAAATAGTAAACTTAAATATGACCAAGCTAGCATTGCGTATAATAATGGACTTTTATCTGAGTTAGATTATCTTGATGCTAAGCTTAAGTATGATAAGTCCCAACCCGCTTTAGATGAACAAATTATTAATTTTGAAAAATTAAAAGAAACATTTAAATTGTTAATAGGATTGGATGTTCTGCAAGATTTTGAGACTGTAGGAGAATTATCAGACGAAATACTAGATTTTTCATTGCTTAGTGAAGTCATAGATGTAAACGAATTGCCAGATATCAGAGCTCTAAACAATTCTTCTAGGAGCATACAAAAATCTCTTGATGCTATTTGGTTAGATACTTTCTTGCCAAGTTTTTCTTTTGGAATCTCCTATTCTGCGTCTATTCCTTTTAGTGGTAGTTCAGTTGGTTTATCAAAGAATGGGTTTTCTGCTTCATTGGGCTTGCAGTATAATTTAACGGGAATGTTACCATTTTCAGGTAACTTTACAAATATATGGGATAAAGACTATCAATTAGAAATATTAAAAAATCAAGCTTCAAATGAAATCCGCAAATTTAAATCTAGTATTGTGCATAAGCGTAAAGATGTAAGAAGATATAAATCTATTTTAGATGCTTCAAAGATGAATTTGGAGTTGTCTAGAAAGAATTATCAAATGGCTTTTGATGCCTTTAATTCAGGTGGAATAGATCTTTTAAAATTAAATGACATTGAAGTTTCTTACAAAAAGAGTGATTTACAGTTTATAAGAGATAAATTAAATTATGCTAATGCAATCCTTGAATATAAAGATTTAATAAATGCATTAGACTAATAGGGATGTTTTATGAATTTAATTTTTAGTATTAGGTTTAGTGTTAAGTATTATTTATTGTGCTTAAGTGTGTTACTTCTTTTTTCATGTAATAGGAGCTCTGGAAAAGAGACTCAAGAAGCTATGACTGGGAATGATGCTAATGAACCTTATAAATTTCCAGTTATTGCTATGAAAGCTAGAAAAGGAACTTTAAGTAATTATATTGCGCTAAATGGTGATATAGATACCAAGGTTAAAACAGATGTATTTCCAGATGCTACAGGTAAAATAACAACTCTTAATGTAAGACTTGGGACTTATGTAAATAAGGGACAAGTGATTGCAACACTTGATCCTTCAAAGCCAGGCGCGCTTTATTTAAAGAGCCCAGTAAAAGCTCCAATTTCTGGATATGTTTTAGCTGTTAATCGTAAAATTGGTGAAACGGTTGGACCTCAAACGAGTATTGCTTTAATAGGTAGAGTAGATACAATTCAAATTAGGGCTTATGTATCTGAGAGGTATATTTTGGATGTTAAACCTGGCAACAATGCAGTTATTGAGATTGAATCTTATCCTGGTGAGAAATTTAAAGCGAAAATTTCAGAAGTATCTCCTGTACTTGATTTTAAGAGTCGTGCAGCTGAAGTGTATCTTGAACCTGTGGGAAATAATGCAAAAAAGATGGTTATTGGGATGTTTGCAAAAGTCAAAATTGTTACTAATCATTTAAAAAATGTAATAAAAATTCCAAGTAGCGCTTTTGTAGAGAGGGAAGGAAAGAGGTTCGTTTTTAGGGTAAATGAAGATACGAAAACAGTACAGATGTTATTTCCTGTAATAGATTTTGAAGTAGATAATATTGTGTCTGTTATGGATGGAATTAATGAAGATGATTTAATTGTTATTGAGGGCATGTCGCCTCTTTCTGATGGAGCTTATGTGAATATAGTAGAAATTAGAGAAGGGCTTACAAGTGAAGATAATGTGTAATTTTTATTGGAGAAAGGTATGCTAGTAAAGAGGGTCGTTGATAAGCCAATAACTATGTTAATATTGTTTTCATTAATAACTATGATAAGCTTTTATACCTTTACAAGGCTAAAAATAGATTTATTGCCTACAATGGAAAACAGTGTACTTACTATATATACAGCATATCCAGGAGCTTCTCCAAAGGAGGTTGAAGAAAAAATATCTAGTGTTCTTGAGAGTGGTCTTACTTCGGTAAAGAATGTAGAGAAAATAGATAGCACATCTTCTAAAGGGGTAAGCATTATTGTTATTAAATTTTATCATGGATCTAATTTAGATTTAGCTTTAAATGAAATAAGAGACGTATTTGAATCCTTAAAAGATATTTTACCCAAAGAAGCTAGTTCACCTAAGATTATGAGATTTCGTTCAGGTGATATACCCGTATTGAAATTTGTTATTTATTCAGATAGGTCTGTTTCAGAGCTTAGAAGATATGCCGTTAGCATTGTCAAGCCTAAATTAGAAAGTCTTAATGGGGTTGGTCTTGTAGAGGTTTTGGGTGGTAGTGATAGAAATATTTTGATTGAAATTTCTCAAAATAAACTAGAATCATATGGGCTTACTTTGTCAGAGATAGCAGCAGCAATTTCTTCTCAAAATTTTGAAATGTCGGCTGGTAATATAATAGATAATGGAATAGAGTACTTGGCACAAGTGTCTGGAAAATTTGCTTCAATTAGTGATTTGGAAAATGTAGTTGTTTCTTATAGAAACCCAAATACTTATTCTTCAAGTAATACTTCTCTTGTTCAGGTAACGCTTAAAGATATTGCAAACATTAAGAATACTTTTAAAGAATTAGAAAATTATACTTATTATAATGGTAAGCCCTCTGTTATTTTGGAGGTGAAGAAGCATAGCGATGCAAATTCTATTACAGTTTCCAATACAGTGAATGCAGAAATTGATAAAATCAAGCGTTCACTTCCAAGAGATATATCTTTAGATCTTGTATCAGATACTTCTGAATTTATTAAAGACTCTATTTCTTCTGTGAAGGATTCAGCTTATTATGGGGCATTACTTGCAGTATGTATTATTTTTTTCTTTTTAAGAAGCTTTAGGGCAACAATTATTATTGGAATTTCAATACCATTGGCTGTGGTTATTACCTTTTGTTTAATGTATTTTGCAAATATTTCACTGAATTTGTTAAGTCTTTCAGGACTTGCTTTGGGTATTGGTATGCTTGTCGATTGTTCTATTGCTGTAATAGATAATATATATAAATATAGACAGAAGGGAACAAAACTTATTCCAGCTGCGATTCTTGGAACTCAAGAAATGATGCTTCCAATTGTGTCCTCAACTTTAACATCAATTTGTGTGTTTGCTCCTGTTCTTGTTTTTAGGTCTGAAGTTGGGTTTATTGCCGATATAGTTAGAGATTTTGCTTTTACTATTGTTATATCTTTAGTAGCCTCTTTATTTGTTGCAATTTTTTTAGTTCCTATTCTTGCGACTCATTATGTTGGACTTTATACTACTTTTCAAAAACCTATCAAGAATAAATTTATTAAAAGAGTTGATGATTTTTTTTATGGAGTTTATTATGTTGGAGAAGTATTTTATGTTAAGTTGCTAAAATATGTTTTGTCTCACAAAATAATTTTTTCATTCATTATTATCTTTAGTTTTATTTTAAGTATATTTTCGTTTGTATTTTTAAATGTATCTTCTGGGCCTAGTGTGAGGTATCCTGAAATTAGCTTTAATTTTCAGTTCCCTAATAAGATAGATTTAGAGAGTTCAAAATTTTATGCGGATAAATTTTTAGAAATTATGAAGGACGAAATTAAGGTTTACAAGAGTGTCATTACTGAAGTGTATTCAAATCAAGTGATTTTTCATTTTAGATTACTTTCAGAGGAAGAAACAAGTGAAAAATTTGTTACAGATCCGGAAATTCTTAAATATAGAATTTATGATCGTATTGGAGAGCTTTATCCTGATTTAAATACTAAAGCTTCTACGGGAGGAGGGGGATTTTTTCAAGGTTCTCCCATTGATATTAGGATTGTTGCTTCTGATTTTGAGGTCGCAAGGGATTATGGAAACTTATTGGTTAATGCTTTAAAGAAGGAATTTCCTAAGCTTGTAAATCCTGTACTTAATGTAAAAGATGAAGAACTTCAAATTGATATAGACATAGATAGAGACAAAGTTTATTCTTATGGAATTAATATGAATACTCTTTCACGAGAGATTAAGGCTAATATTGATGGAATTTCTGCAGGGAAATATACTGAGAGTGGTTTAAATTATGATATTTTACTTAGACTTGATAGACGTGACATTACTAACTTAAAGGACTTAGATAAGATTTTTGTTAAAAATACATCGGGAGTTAAAATTCCTCTTTCTTCAGTAGCTAAGCTAAAGAAGACAAAGGGAGTTGGGGCTCTTTTTAGGGAAAATCAATCCTCAGTAGTTCGTCTTGGAGCAGGTATTCCTCCAGGTGAAAATTTGGCTTTAATTACATCAAAGGTAACGGATTTTGTAACTAATAAATTTCCCCAAAGAGATGGCATATTGATTGATTTTAAAGGAGAGTATAATGAATTTACTAAGAATATGGAACAATTTAAGTCGATAATTTTTATGGCTATTTTACTTGTATTTGGAATAATGGCATCACAATTTGAATCTCTTTTAAAGCCATTCATTATTTTTTTTACAATTCCATTAACTGTAGTGGGTGTTGTACTTATTCATTTTATAACAAGAGAGGATATTTCTGTTTTTACAGGTATTGGTATGCTTATGCTTGTTGGAGTTGTTGTTAATACTGGTATTGTGTTAGTAGATTATATTAATTTATTAGTTAAGAGGGGTTTTATCCTCAGAGAGGCAGTACTTGAGGGTGGAAGATCTAGGTTTAGACCCATTTTAATGTCTGCATTAACATCAATAATAGGGCTTATTCCCATTGCATTCTCAGAATCTAGTGGAGGTGCTCTTGTAAAACCTATTGCTATTACCTTTATTGGTGGAATGACAGCCAGTACATTTCTTACTTTACTTTTTATTCCTATGATTTTTGAAATTTTTTCTAAAATATCTATAAAAAATTTCATCTTTTCAAAATCATTAAAATTTGCTAGTAAGAATTCTTCACAGAAGAATGAGGTAAACACTAGTGATGTTAAGAATAATAAGGCCAATGACAATCTTAATAATTTTTTTATTGAAGATGATGAGGATTAGTAGGAGTTTTTGTGTATAGAGTAGAAATAATTTCCAACTTATCTTTAGAGCATGATCTTTATGAATGTATGCATGAAATAGAAAAAGATTTAGGTGAGCCTATATATTACTCTAAGATATATAATGTTCATGGGAAAGGAAGAAAGGGTGAAAAACAGGCCAATGGAGTTTGGCCTGAGGAGAATTTTATTCTTATAGTTTATACTGATAACTTAATTGTTATGGAAAGATTAAAAGTTGCCGTGGAGATGTTGGATAAAGAATATCCTACAGAAGGAATTAGGATTTTTGTCCTGGGTTGATATCTTGGTATTTTTGTAATGAGTAGATTTTAAAAATAATATGTACTAGCTTTTATTAAATTTATTGTCTTTTTTTGTCCGAAATTGTTAATAATGATTATTTTATATGGTATCATTCTATGTTACAAAATGGTTCAAAAATGAAGTTGTGATTTAATAATTTAAGATGGTATAATTTAGAATATAACACTATGAGTGTTGAGTGAGATTGTATGTCAATAGTAAAAACATTTTTTGAAGTTGCCGATAGGCGTGGCGATGAGATTGCTCAAATATATAAGAGCAATAAGAGCTACTTTAGGGTTACTTATAAAGATTTAAAAAATGATGTTTTAAAATTTGCATCATTCTTACAAGAGATGCATTTAGGATATCAGGATAAGGTATTTATTTGCTCTGAGAATAGAATTGAATGGACTGTTATAGATTTTGCAATTTTATCTTTAGGGGCTGTAGATGTACCTAAGGGGGCTGATGTTACCCTTTTTGAAGCTGAAGTAATTATTAATTCTGTTTTGTCCAATATAGTAATAGTTGAGAGTTTGAATCTTCTTAATTTAATTTCTCAAGTTAAGTTTAAGGTAAAGCCTATAATTATTATTATTGATGATTTGTCGGATAAAGATAGAGAGAAATTTAGTGACTTTAAGATTTATTCTTATAAAGAATGTATTGCAATTGGAGATAAGACAAGGAAAGATGAGTCTATTATTAAGGCTTTAAATAGCGTTAATATTCATGATATGGCGACTATAATATACACTTCTGGTACTACAGGAAATCCTAAAGGGGTAATGCTTTCGCACTCCAATTTTCTTTACCAGGTATCTAGTTTTAGTCGGATGATTAATACTATCGAAGGTCAAATATTTATGTGTATTTTGCCAATTTGGCATTCATTTCAGAGGTCGTTTTCTTACAATATTTTTCTTAAAGGAATGACTTGTTTATTTTCAAGTATTGTACCTAGAAACATGCTTGATGATATTAAAAGTATTAATCCTCATTATATTGCTGCTGTACCTAGACTTTGGATTGCAATAAGACAAAATATTTATAAAGAAGTTGCAAAGAAATCATTTTTAGCAAAGTTATTATTTAAATTTTTTGTTAGTGTAGCTTGTTTGAATGATATATGTTATCGGACAACTTTGGGGCTATATCCTGATAATGGATTTAATTTATTAATACCTATAAAAAAAATATTAGGAGTATTGGGTTTAATTATTTTATTTCCTCTTAAAATTTTGGGTAATTCAATTATCTTTAAAAAGATAAAGAAAGTTTTAGGTAATAATTTTGTTGTAGGCATTACTGGTGGTGGTAGCATGTCTTTATCTGTTGTTAGATTTTTTAATTCAATTGGGATTGAGCTTGCTAATGCTTATGGGTTAACAGAAGCATCTCCTGGTGTTGCATCTAATGAGCATGGGAAAACAATACTTGGAACTTGTGGTAAAATATTGCCTGGAACTATTGCTGAGATTAGAGATGAGGATGGTAATAAACTTAAGAAACCAGGTAAGGGTATTTTATTTGTTAAGGGCCCTCAAATTATGCTTGGATATTATCAAGACGAGGAGGCTACAAGGCAAGTTATTGGTTCTGATGGATTTTTAAATACGGGCGATATTGTTAAGTTATCAAAGGATGATGTTGTTCAGGTTATTGGAAGAGAAAAAGATACTATTGTGTTAAATAATGGAGAGAATATTGAGCCTGCTCCAATTGAAGTTAAACTTGAAGAGTCTTTATTAATAGAAAAGGCTGTTGTTGTGGGACAAGACCAAAAATTTTTAGGAGCATTAATTCTTCCTAATTTTGAAGAGATAAATAAATATTTGGAAAGTATGGGTCAGAAGATTCTTGATTATGACAATAGGCGTCAAATTATTGCTAATAATGTTGTGCTTAAGGCTATTAATGACGAGATAAAAAAGCTTATTAATAAAGCCAATGGATTTAAGCCTTTTGAACAGATATTAAAATTCACTCTTTTAGAAAAGCCATTTGAGGTGGGTAAAGAGATGTCAATTAAGATGGATGTTAAGCGTAATTATATTTTAAATCTTTATAGGAATGAAATAAAAAATTTGTTTTCTTAATTTATTTGAGATTTATTTCAAGATTATCTATATCTTCTAGTTTTGTATTAGGGGAGTGTGATTGTTTATACACAAAACCATTTCCTTTTACCTTTATTTTTATATTTGTATAGTTTTTTAGTATTTTCATTAAATCTCTTTTAGAAATTCCTATAAGGTTTGGTAGATATTCTGTTTTGTCATATTTTATTGTGGGTTTTGGTAAACTAATTTTTGAGGGAAATTTAATTTTATTATATTTATCTTTATTGTTGCGATATTCAATTAATTCTATTATTTCTTTTGCCATTGGTGCAGCGATTCTTGTACCATATATTATCTTTTTAGGATATCTGTATACAATATATATAATGTATTGTGGTTCTTCTGTGGGATATATGACTAATATTGATGAGGTATAGTCTTCTTCTGAATATTTTCCAGTGGCTTGATCAATGACTTGTGAAGTTCCACTTTTTGCTGAGATATTTAGATTTTTTATCTTAAGTCTTGGTATTCCACCTTTATTTACAACTTCTCTCATCATTTTTAAAACTTCTTGTGCTGTACGACTAGAGATTACTTTTCTCGTTTCTTCTTTTTGAAATTCTTGAATTGTATCTTCCATTTCATTACTGATTTTTTTTATGATTTTGGGTTTTATCATAATTCCATTATTGCTTAGTATGCTAGCAGCTTGCAGGATTTGAATAGCTGATACTCCTATCTCTTGTCCAAATCCGATTGTGGGTTTGCTTCTTCCTGACCATTTAGAGTAGTGTTTTAAAAGTCCTTTTGTTTCTCCGGGAAAAGGAAAGCCAACTCTTTCACCAAATCCAAAATCGAGAAGCTTTGTATAAAAATATTCATTACTTACTTTGTCTGTAATGTGAGCTATTCCTACATTTGATGAGTGAATTAAAATTCCACTAGAATCAATATACCCATAGGGGGGATTTAAGGTTTTTATTGTGATTACCTCCCCCGATTTAAATTTTTTTTGATATATGCCGTTATCTAAAAATTTTTCATTTAGTTTTAGTTGCCCACTGTCTAATATAATTGCAACTGTAAAAATTTTATTAATACTTCCAGGTTCATAAGTTAAAGAAGAGGCAAAATTATTCCATATGTCTTTAGGATATTTTGAATAATAATTGGCATCATATTGTGGAAATTGAAGCATAGATAGAATATCTCCATTCTTAGCATCCATTACCATAGTAATCATACTTTCAGGATTATTCTCTTTAAAGTATTTTTTAGCTATTTGATTTATGCTTCTTTGTAAATCTATGTCTATTGTCAGGTATATATTGTTTGTACTTAAATATTCGTTTATAGATTGTTGTTTGGTGAGGTCTTCGTTTAGTGTACTATTTAGAGATAATTCAATCCCGTTAAGTCCAATATTGTCAGTTCCTACAAATCCTGTAATATTACTTGCTAGCTCTCTGAAAGGATAAATTCTTGTATAGTCTGGGTAAAGAGTAATTTCTTTTAATCTTCCTTCTGATTGAATTCTTTTAATTAAATCAGATTCTTCTCTTGTTACTTTTCTTTTTATGTACATGAATCCTTTTTTTTCGGATAATTCTTTTTTAAGTATTTTAGGTTCAATTTTAAGAATTGCGCCAAGAGTTTCTGAGATATTTACAATATCTTTTATTCTATTTATATCCGTTCCAACTGAATATGATTGTGAGGAAAAGGCCATTACTTTGCCATTTCTATCATAAATGATTCCTCTTTTTGAAGTATTGTTTATATTTTGAGAGAAATAAGTGGTGTTTTTAAAAGACATTAGAATAAAATATTTATAAATTGGTATTATTGTGATTATTAAGAAAGTTATAAGAACTATATTTAATCTTGATTTGCTAGTAGAATTTTTAGACATTAAATATTGTTAGCAACTCCTTGCATATAATAAACATTTAGTTGTTAAGAATTTAAATGTTAAGTTTTTCTAGTATTTATAATATTATATTATGAAAAGATTAAATTTGAAATTGATAGAGGTTTAAATATAGTGGATGTTAGAACTTTAAAAGGATTTAAAGATTATTTACCAAAGGAAGCGTTAATACGTACTCATGTGATAAAGCAAATATATAGTGTTCTTATGTCATATAATTTTGATTTAATAGATACCCCCATTCTTGAATATTCTGAATTTCTTTTTAGAAAAGGTGGAGATGAGGTAGAAAAGCAAACTTATAGATTTAAAGATAATGGTGATAGAGATGTTTCTATGCGTTTTGACTTAACGGTTCCTTTTGCAAGATTTATTACTACTAATAGGTCTAAACTTAAGTTTCCTTTTAAGAGATTTCAGATAGGAAAGGTGTTTAGGGGTGAGAATACTCAGAAGGGCAGATATAGAGAATTTATGCAATTTGATTTTGATATAGTAGGTGAGGACACTTTTCAAAATGATGCTGAAATTTTATCTATTGTTTATTGTGGACTTGAGGAGGTTTTTTTAAATTTTATAGAAGGTATTGATAGAAAGTTTATTATACATTTTTCTCATATTGGAATATTGAATTCTTATATTGATAAGTTAGGACTAAAGGATAAAAGTATCTTTATTTTAAGAAATGTGGATAAGTTGGATAAAATTGGAATTGAAAATGTCAAGAAAAGTTTGCTTACAGAACTAAGTGAAGATCATGTTAATTTGATATTAGAATTTATAACCTTGCAAGGAACTTTTTGGGATAAAATGGAAGCTTTAAGAAATATTTTAGGGGATAATGATGCCATTAAGAGAATTGAGAATGTTTTTGTGCGTCTTAGTTCACTAGGGATTCAATATTCTTTTAATTTTAATCTTAAAATAGTACGCGGGCTTGATTATTATACTGGTCTTGTATTTGAAGCTGAGATGTTGGGGATTAATATGGGAAGTATTTGTAGTGGTGGAAGATATGATAATTTAATTTCATCATTTTCTAGTTCTTTGCAAAAGGTTTCAGGCGTAGGGGGTTCTTTTGGAGTTGATAGGATTAAAGATATAATTGAGCATGAAAAATTTAGTTATATCAAACTGTTTGTTATTAAAGCTAGTTCTAGAGTATTGATTGTTAATATAGAGAGTAGTTTAGAAAATTATTACTATAAACTTGCGGATAGGTTTAGAAGACATGATTATTCTAAGGTGAATAATATTGCTTGTGAGGTGTACCCAAGAAGCAAAGAGGGCAAAAATATTAAGGAACAAATTGAATATGCTCTTAATAAGGATATAAGGTTTTTAGTTTTTGTTGGTCAAGAAGAGTATAGAGAAGATAAAATGAGAGTAAGAGATTTAACTAAAAAGGAAGAACTGTTATTATCTTTCAGTGAGGCTATAAAAATTATTAAGGGGAATGATAAATTTTTATGCACACCTTTTTAATTTAAAAGAATTTAAGTTTGTTTTAATAAAGTAGCATAAAAAATTAACTTTTTGTCTTCTCTATTGTTCGAATTGTAATTGCATTTAAGGTAAGTTTTCCTTTAGTGTAATCTATTTGTCCAAGAATTTCGACTGAGTCTTTAAAATCAATGTCAATATCAAAAGTTGTTTTTGTTGTGATGATACCTTCAAGAGCATTTTTATTATACCCTACATAAAAGTCAAAATAAATTATGTTGTCTTTTTTCTCAATATTATTTACAATCCCTTCCCATTTTACATATGCGTTTGAATAAATTAATGGAGTTTGTTTAATTTTTTTTAAATCTAAATAATCGTCAAATGTAATAAAATCTGGCCTTGAGATAAAACTAGCAAGATTTTTAGCTTTTAGTTTAATTGATTCTGATGCGTTTGAATTTAGTATTTTATTTATTTCAATTCTTGCAAAGTTATCTTTATTTTCCTTTAGGTGATTTTTTATTTTTTGAAATGAATTTTTAATTTCAGTTTCAGTTAGTATGAATACAAATTGTCCTTCATCGTTTTCGATCTTTTCTTTGTCGTTTATTTTAATGTCGTCAATGTATGCTGTGATATTGTTGATAGCTTTTTTATTTTTTGATTTTGAGCTGAATTGCAATGTAATTATTTCTTTGGAATTTATAAATAAGAATATTACTAACACTAAGGATATAAGACCTACTGTTGTTAATACTATTCTTATTGAGTTAAATAAATTTTCTCCTGTTTTTGCTTTTATTTCTGGAAATAGTTTATCGTATGTTTTTTTTTTGTTAAAAAATAATGTTCCTTGAATTGGATTCTTTCTGATAGTTTCTAAAGAAAGTTCTGACCGTTTTATCTCTTGATTTTCTTCTATCATTTTAAGCCATATCCGTATGGCCTTATCTTCTTTACCTTGAGCTACTAATAGTATTGCAATTGATTGCTTGACATCTGGTTCTGTTGGATTTAAAGTATAGGCCTTCTTTAGATATGTATGGGCGTTTGTTAAATTGCCCATTTTAAGATAAGCCATTCCTAAAATATAATGATAAAAGTAGTAATTTTTATATAAGAATATTTCCTTTTCTAAGAGCTTGACTACTTCTGAATATTTATGAGAGTTGTAATAGTAAATAGATTTATTAATAATTTTATTAGGTTTCATAAAGTAGAAGTTACCCTCATGATTTTATTTTTAATATCATTACATATAGATTTTATCTTAAAAAAATAATAAATAAAATATTGTGTTTTGTTTAAAAAAGGCAGGTTTGACTAAAGGTTGATTAATGTTATAATTTACATAAGTTCTTTTGGGATTTATGTAAATTATAAAGTGGTAGGAATGTGTCATCAGAAAAAATCACGGAATTAATTAAGGAGATTTACTTAAACTTCAGAAAAGGTGACTTTAAGGTAGCTTTGATGAAATCGGAAGAAGCACATTCTCTTGATTTTGATAATATTGAAATTTTAACAGCTCTAAAAAGTTCTGTATATTGGAATGGTCAGGTTGAAAGCCTTGATAGAATAGGTAAGGATTATGAGAAAGCTGAGTTTTTAATAAGGGAATGGAACAATTTTGCAAGAAGATATTTAAAGAAAATGAATTTTGATTTTATTCAAGGGCGTAATTCAATTAAGTATTTTGTATTTCAGTTGTGCCTAGAAATATATAAAAATATATATAAATTACAACCAGAAAATTTAGACATTTTAATAAAGATTGCTAAATCTTACAAGGGGATGGGCAATTATGAGAAAGCTATAGCCGTTTTTTTGCAAATACTAGGAGACGCTAAAGAAAATTCAGATGTGGTGGCTGAGCTTGCAGATTCTTATGCTCTTATTGATGAGATTAAGGAAGCTAAAGTATTGTTTAGAGAAGCTTTTTTTATTAATCCTCAAAAGATAGATATAGATGCGCTTGAATCTGAGATGATACTTAAATTAATAGAAGCTATTAAGGGCGAGAGAAATGTATCCGATACTCTTATTAAGGAATGGATACCTGTTTATGGGACATTGAATGGTGTTTTTAATATAAAAAGAGAATTAAGACCTATTGAACTTGGACATTTGAAACAGTCTGTTTATAGTTTGCGCAATGAACTTAAAGCAAAGTCATATAGGTCAATAAATGAGAGCATATTGCTTCCAAGACTTATTAATAAGTATTTTTGGCTGATTGATCATTACGTGAGGATAAAAGAAGATCGGGCTCGAATTGATGAAATTTTATCTTATATTAAAGAAATAGATATAGGAATATATCAGCAATATGTAAATTAGTTTTAATAAAATTGATATTAGGAGAGTTTAATGTCTAATATTACTATAGAAAAATTAGATAATGTTTTGCAGGAAGATAAGTGGACAAGAATAGTTGTTAATAATTATTCGCTTACCAAGATAAAGGAATTAGATGAGTTAATAGAAGATATCATTTCTGAGAATTTAACAGAAGAGGCTTTAGATATTTGTGGTAAGCATTTAAAAGATGTTAAGAAGAGTATTGCTGGTCTTTATGTTTCGGGTATGCTTATATATAGTAGGAGGCCTCTTAATGATATGAGTTTGCTTACGGTTGTAGATTTATTTTCTCAGAATTTAAAGTGGTCTCTTGTTGAGCATATATGTAATAAAATGCTTTTGATTTCTGAGAATAAACATGCGCTTTATACTCTTGCAAAGATATATGCTCAAAATAATGAAAATGATAAACTTCCAGATATTTGGGTTCGTATTGTTGAGGCTGATGTTGATGATACTACTTTTGTAAGACAACTTGCTACTCATTATGAAAATATTGATCTACAAAAATCTATATATTTTTTTAGGAAAGCTATTTATCGTTTTATTGAAAAAAAACAGATGTCAGGAATTAGGGAAGTATGGACTAAACTAACTCGATATGTATCTGATGATTTTGATTCTTTTCTTCTTATACTGGCAAAGGTTGAAAAAGAACTTGGCTTTAAAAAAGTTGTAGTTCTTTATGAAGATTTATATGAGCACTATTCTGCAAGCGGAAAAGTGGATGAGACAATAGAAATTTTAAAGGGAATATTAAAGCTTGACAATAAAAATCAGAAAGCAAGAGAAAATTTAGTTATTTTTTTAAGAGAGAAGTATAAAGATATTAAAAATATTGAGGAGTATCTTGAAAAGTCGGATATTGAAAACTTAGATAAAAATTTTGTTGATGTTTATTCTGATTTTGAAAAATATTTATTTTTTGCTAAAGGCAATTTTGTATATCATCAAACTTGGTCTGTTGGGATAGTTAAGGAAGTAAATGAACAGGGTATTGTGGTGGATTTTGTATCTAAGCGGGGGCATTTTATTAGTTTTGATATGGCTATATCTGCTCTGTCCCCCCTTGAAAAAGAAGATATACGAGTTTTAAAGGCTATTAAGCCAAAGGAAGAACTTATAGAAAATATTAAAAGAGATGTTGAATGGGCATTAAGGGTTATTATTAAAAGCTATAAATCAATCGATCTTAAGGGAATAAAAAAAGAGCTTGTTCCAAGTTTAATGACTCAAAATGTGTGGAATGCTTGGAGTATTAAAGCTAAGCAAATTTTAAAAGATAATCCTCATTTTGTAATGGCATCTGGCAAAATTGATTGTTATATATATAACGAGAGAGCTTCTAATTTTAATGAAAAAGTTTATGATAAATTTAAAGTAGAGAAGGATTTTTATAAGAGATATGAAATTTTTATGAACTATTGCAATGTCAGTGGTGTTGAAAGGAATTTACATGTTGAGGAGGAAATGCTTAATTATTTTTTAATTTATGTAAATAATTTTACAAAAGTTGATCATCATGTTATAAGTTCTTATGTAATACTTAAGTCTTTAAAAAATTCTGAGAGTGAACTTGCTTTGAAGGTTAATATTGAGAAGGATATTAATTTGGAGGTTCTCTTAAGGGAATACTCTAAGGATATAGTAGATCTTTTTGATTCAATTTTAAATGCAGAAATTAAAAGAGAGTTAGTATCCTTAATTAAGGAAGAGTTGGCTAATTGGGTTGTTTATTATAAAAGACTTTTTCCTTATGCTGTTAACAAAAAATTAATTGATGCTCTTTATAAGGAAGATATAGGAGAGGCGGAACAACTTTTTAATTATGTTATAAAGAATTATAAAATACACAAAGACGCATACATTTGGCTTTTAAAACACCATAGTTCTTACTCTCTTAATTTAGAATATACTGATTCAGAGCTGTTGATAAATTTAGTTAAGATTTTAACAGATAGTATTATTAAGATTAATAATAAAAATAATTCTGTTGCTAATAAGAGAACTTATAAGATGGTAATTAATCTTTTGATTAAGGATAAATATCTTAGTACAGTTTTAAGTGAAATTATGGATGAAGAACTTGCTAAGAGATTATATATGACTTGTTTTTATATAAAAGATTTTCCACCAAAGGATCTCTTAGCCATTAAGACTGCAATAAGGACTGTGTTTGATGATATTGAATTTGAAGATGAGAAAATTCAGGTGTCAGGGGATAAAGTTGAAGTAGGGTTTTTAACTATTTTGAGCTCTTTAAATAGAAAACAAAAGGAGTTGCAATATTTAAAGGATGTGGAGATACCGGAAAATTCGAAAGAAATTGGGAAAGCTCGTGAACTTGGTGATTTGAAGGAAAATGCGGAGTATCACTCTGCAAAGGAAAGACAACAATTTTTAACAAAGAAAATGAATTCTCTTATGTTAGAAATAGATGTGGCTAAGGTTATTGATACTAAGGAGCTTCAAAGCTCTGTTGTTGGATTTGGAACAAAAGTTACCATTTTTAACAAGGATACAGAGGAGGAAGAATCTTATTTAATATTTGGACCTTGGGAGTCAAATCCAGATGAGGGTATTATTTCTTATAAGTCTCCTTTTGGCGAAAATTTATTAGATGCTAAGGAAGGCGACCATCTTGATTTTGTGATAAATGATACTCATTTTAGGTATTGTGTAAAAAAAATAGAGGCTGCTAGAATAAATTAGAAGAGATAAAATGTCAAAGTTAAAGAATCAAAGAGAAGCTAGTGAGAATGGTATGAGTAGTGATAAGTTGAATAAAGAGAAAGCTATTGAGCTTGCTAGGATTCAAATAGAAAAAGATTTTGGAAAGGGAAGTCTTATTAAGATGGGAGAATCTCCTGTGGGCAGGGGAATAGAAAGTATATCGAGTGGTTCTATTTTGCTTGATGAGGCGATGGGTGTTGGAGGATATCCTAAGGGGAGGATAGTAGAGATATTTGGGCCTGAATCTTCTGGTAAGACTACTTTAACTCTTCAAGCTATTGCTGAAGTTCAAAAGGGTGGCGGTATAGCGGCTTTTATTGATGCTGAACATGCTCTTGATCCTGCTTATGCAAGAGCTTTGGGTGTGAATATTGATGAACTTTGGCTTAGTCAGCCCGATACAGGAGAACAGGCGCTCGAAATTGCTGAATATTTAATTAGAAGTGGAGGAGTTGATTTAATTGTTATCGATTCTGTTGCAGCTTTAACACCACAGGCAGAGATAGATGGAGAGATGGGCGATGCTCATATTGGACTTCAAGCGAGGTTGATGAGTAAGGCTTTAAGGAAGATTACGGGAATACTATCTAAGTCTAATTCTTGTATTATGTTTATTAATCAAATAAGAATGAGAATAGGTGTTATGTTTGGGAATCCAGAAACTACTACTGGAGGTAATGCTTTAAAATTTTATTCTTCACTTCGCCTTGAGGTTAGGAAAATTGATCAAGTTACGGGAAATTCTTCTGATGATGTTATTGGCAATAAAATAAGAGTTAAAGTTGTTAAGAATAAAGTAGCTCCTCCGTTTCGTAAAGTAGAGCTTGTTATTTATTTTGGGAAAGGTATTTCTCGTGAAGCTAGTATATTAGACGCTTCAGTTAAATATGGTTTGATACAAAAAACGGGTTCTTGGTATTCTATGGGAAATGATAAATTAGGACAAGGAAGAGAGAGTGTTGTTAATTATCTTGTTAAAGAAAAAGATCTAGTTAATGAACTTGATAGTAAGCTTAGAAAGATAATTTTTGAAAATTTTACTGAAGATTCTTTTGGAGTTAGAGAATTGAATGTTAAGCAAGAAAAAGAGAATTAGTTTAAATTTTTATTGATATCTTAAAGAGATTTTTTTGAGACCTCTTTAAGGTATCTTTATTACATATTGATTTATATGGTTAAATAGAAAGTTTAATTTTAAATGAGGAAAGTATTGACAGTAGGGATTGAGGAGCTTAGAGTTCATGTTTTTTTGGCGGGAAAAGGAGTAGATTCAAGAAGGTGTTGCGAAGATCTTGTAAGAAAAAATTTTGTGAAAATCAATGGAAAGCTTGCAAAGCTTGGAGATAAAGTAATTTTAGGAGATAGAGTAGAGTGTAAGGGTCGTGTGTTTATTTTTAAAGAATCCAGAATTGAAAGTAAACTTTATATAGCGCTTCATAAACCTAAGAATTATTTATGTTCTAATTTTGATCCAAGTGGAAGAAAATTGGCAATATCTTTGGTTCAGCCTTTATTTAAGGAGAGGCTGTTTTCAATGGGTAGGCTTGATTTTAAGAGTTCTGGACTTTTGCTTTTTACTAATGATGGGCAGTTTGCAAATAATATTGTTCATCCAAGAAATGCAGTAGAAAAGGAATATGTTATCGAGTCAAAAAAGGATATTAATGAGGATTTACTTATTGATTTTAAGCGTGGAATAAGAATAGACGGAGAAACTTTTAGATTAAAATCTTATGTAATGCTTAATAAGAATTCTGCTAAATTGGTTTTAACAGAAGGTAAGAATAGAGAAATTCGTAAAGTTTTTTTAAGTAGAAATATTTTTTTAAAAAAAATTCATAGAATTAGAATAGGGAATATTAAATTAAATGATTTAAAAGAGGGACAAATTAGAATTATTCCTTTAATTAAAGTTGATAAATTAAAGACGGAACTTTTAAGGAGTGTGAAATGATTGTAGCAATTGATGGTCCTTCGGCTTCAGGGAAAAGTTCAATTGCAAAAGAATTAGGAATGAGGTTAGGTTTTAAGTTTATTAGTTCTGGCTATCTTTATAGAATAATAACTTTAATTGCTCAACAGTTTACTCTAAATGAATACGATTTACTTAGTGAGAGCAAAATTTTAGAACTTATTTCTCAAAATGATATCAAGTTTGATGGTGTTGATTTTTTGCTTAATGATAAAAGTGTTGTAAAGCATATTTTTAATGAGAGGATAGATTTGCAAGTTTCACTTTATTCTTCTTATATAGGTGTTAGGAAGATTGTGAATAAAAAATTAAGAGAAATAGTTAAATTAGGGGATGATAATTATATAATAGAAGGTAGAGATATTACTACTGTGGTTTTTTCAGAGGCAGATTTTAAGATATATGTGGATGCTTCTGTTAAAGTTCGTGCTTTAAGGCGACATAAACAAAGAAATGGAGATATGGCTTTGAATGAGTTAGAGCATGCACTAGAAAGACGAGATGAAATTGATAAGAATAAAGAGTATGGTAGATTGAAATTAGCTAAAGATGTTTTTTATATTGATACAAGTTATAAATCCTTAGATGATGTATGTGATAGTATTATAAAGACTTTGAATTTGAAAAAATGTATAGAGAGGTGAGCATGGAAAATCAAGAAGATTTACAAGAAAATTATCTGAAGGTTCTTGAAAGGGTGGATCTTGGAAGTAATGTTTCTGGTATTGTTGTAAATATTATGAAAGATTATGTACTTGTGGATATTGGTTATAAATCTGAAGGTTTTATTAGGATTGATGAATTTGAGAATATTCCAAATATTGGAGATAAGATTGATGCGGTGGTTACTAGAATAGGGGGAGAATTGGGCTTGATTCTTAGTGTAGAAAAGCTTGACTCTCTGAGTTTTCAAGACAAGGTTGACGAATATATTACAAATAGAAAAGTAATTAAGGGTAAGGTTTTATTTGAGATGCCAAGTGGATATAAGATTCAGATTAATGAAAATACTACTGGATTTCTGCCATTGTATTTAAGTTCTAAGTCTAGAGACGAGAAATTAAAGAGGGGTTCAATTATTGAATTTTATGTTATTGAGGCAAGTAAGACTGATGGTTTGAGACTTATACTTGATAGGCGGACTTTAGAACGGGAACGAGAGATTGAAAAGAGGAAGGAGTTTGTTAGTTCTTATAATGAGGGCGATGTGGTTGATGGGGTTGTTGAGAAAATCATAGATTATGGAGCTATCATAAGGGTTAATGAATTTGTTTTAGGAATATTGAATAAAAGGAATATTGCCTTTACTCGTGTTGAAAATATTGAGGATTTTGTTCATGTTGGTGATAAATTAAAATTGAAAATCATCAAGCTAAACTTGAAGACAGCAAAGATGGAATTGTCTCTTAAAGCTTTAAAGACAAATCCTTGGGATTCTATTGAATCTAGATATAAGGTTGAAAGCATTGTAAAGGGAAAGGTTGTCAAAATATTACCCTTTGGTGCTGTAGTTGAGCTTGATAGTGAGGTATCGGGATTTCTGCATGTAAGTAATTTTTCTTGGGTAAGAGTAATAAAGAGTCCTCAAGAAGTGGTTAAGATTGGTCAGATTATAGAAGTTAAGATTTTAGAGATAGATAAGGAAAATCAAAGAATATCTTTAGGTATTAAGCAAGTTAATGGAAATCCTTGGGATAATTTGGATGAGAGATTTTCTGTTGGAAAAGTTATTCAAGGTGTTGTTAAGAATATTACAAAGACAGGTGCTTTTGTTAATATTGAAGAGGGCATAGATGCATATATTAGCAAATTTGATATTTCTTGGGTAGATGACATTAATCCTGAGGATTACTTTAAATTGGGAAGCTCTATTAGTGGAAAAGTTATTGAGTTTGATGCAAGGAAACAAAACATTAAATTGGGAATTAAACAACTGGAAGAGAATCCTTGGGATGATTTTGCTAGGAGTTACAAAAAGGGTGATTCTCTTGAGGTAGAAGTTGTTGAGAAAAAATCGAAGGGACTTCAAGTAAGAGTTTATAATAAAATAATGGGATTTATTAGTAAAATACAACTTGGAGATACTAAAGAATCTAGCATGGATACTTTTGACAATTTGAATGTTGGAGATAAACTTAAAGTTATATTAACAAATATTGACTCTAAGAATAAATTGGTTTTGCTTTCTTATAGGGAATATAAGAGTCAAAAATCAAGAGAAGAAATTTCTTCTTACTTGTTTAAGGAAGATGACGAGGAGTCTTATAAGCCATTTGAAAATCTACTGAAGAGGAATGCGGATGTTTAAGGGTAGGGTTTTTATAGGAATTCTTGCAGTTATTGTTTTTGTGGGTATTATAGCTGTTTTTTATAGTTCTATGGATGTGGATTATGTTAAGACAGGAGGAGAAATAGTAGAAAAGCTTGAGAGTGATTTAAATCTTTATTTAAGGGAAAAAAATAGTGAGGGAAAAAATAAGATAGAGCTTAGAATAGAGGAATCTATAAATAAGGTAACGGATGTTGCATATGAATTTTTGCCAAGATTTTATCTTGCAAGGTCTACTTATTTTCAGAGCAAGAATTTATATAAGGAAGCTCTTGATGATTTAGATATTGTCCTTAAGTCAAAATGGATTGAAAGAGAGATAGCTTATATTAATAAAGCTGTAATTTATGAGAAAATGGGACAAATAGAGGATGCTTTGTTGGTGTATGATGGCATTATTAAACAGACAAAGTTTGAATTTATTAAGGTTAAAGCTTTGCTTGGTAAAGCTTTAATAGTTGAAGGTAGAGATAAAAATATGGCTATAGATATATATGATCAAATTTCTAAATTTTCTTATGAAAATAATTTATATGTGAATATAGCTAAGAATAAGCTTTTACAGCTTAAATGATTCAGTTTTATTTATTGTAAAATGATAAAAATTTTTGGGAGTATATTAAGTTTTTTTTTATTTTTAGGATGTGGAATCGAGGATATTGCGATAGTTGACTCTCCTATTAAGGTCGATAGTAGAGCATCTAGGGATACTCTTGCTTTTTTGTTACCTTCTGGATATTTTAATAAACCAAATACTTCTAAAGTTAGAGGATTTGATATCTATTATAAATTTTATCCTGAAGGGTCAAATTATCACTCTGATAGTTTTTCAAAGACGGTTCAAAAGGATTTTGATGCTTTGAAGGGAGTTTTTAATAATGTCACTGAGTTTAATAATAGAGGATTTTATAAGATAAATTTACATGATAAGCGTTTTTCAGGGAGACCAACTGTGAAATTAGATAAAAGTTGGATTGATGGAAAATTTCCTTTATATTTTGAACTTAATTTTGAAGATTTAAGAAAAAGCACTCCTGGGTCAGCTTTTATTAGTATAAGGAAGGGTAGTGATTCTTCTGCACCTCTTATTTCTGATATTAGAACTATATATAGATCTTATGTTGTTGATGGCTTATATGCTGAATTTTCTGAAGCTCTTAAAAAGAGTAAAGTTTTAGATGTTGATCAGAGGCCTTTGGATCTTAAGCATATTAGCAATGATTTTTTCACAAGAGATGTTTCTCCTAAGTATAACTTAGTAATTTTTGTTATGGCAGTGGGTAATGTTATAGAAGATGATTTTTATAGTGTTATTTTAAATATAGGTAGCTTAGATAGTTTTAGATTAGAGACTTAGTTAAAGGTGAATCATGATAACATTTTTTTTTCATTTAATTTTGACTAATATTGTTATATCTTTTGTTGTGAGTTTTTTTGTTGTTTTTTTTGGTGTATTAAAGTTTGGATTTTTATTAGTTTATTTTATAAGTTTTCTAGGAGGCATTTTATTTTTATTTTTTATATCTCTTTTTTATTCTGATTATTATAATAGACAAATAGATTTTTTGTTTTATTTATTTCCAATTATTGGTTCAATAGTTTTTGTATCTTTATTAAGATTTTCTGAGAGAAATAAAAATGATTTATAAGGAGAACTTTGAGATAGTTCTTGTATCGAATTCTCTTGCTAGAGCAGAGTTTTTAGAAGCTTTAAAAATTAATTTTTTGTCTCTTAGTGTTGAAGTTGATGAAGATTTAATAATAAAAAGTAAAGAGAAGGATGCTACGGAGAAAATAGCTACTCTTAAGCTTTCTAGTGCCATTGAAAAATATGGTAAGGAAAAGTGTTTAATTACGGTTGATACTTTGTTAAGAGATGAGTTTGATTATATTGGTAAAATAAAAGATGAAAAAGAAGCTTTTAGTAAAATAATGGGATATAGTAACAAACTTGTTGAGATAGAAACTAGTTTTTGTATATTTATTCCAGTAAAAGAGACAATAGTCAAGGCCTGTGAGGTTTCATTTATTAAGTTTAAAGAATTAACTCCAGATGTTGTTCATCATTATGTTGCACTTGGATATTGGAGAAATAAGTCGGGGGGAATCAGTCTTAAGAATGGTGTTGCAGATATTTTAATTGAATATATTAATGGTAGTTATTCAAATATAATAGGCTTACCAATTGGTTTATTTTATGATATTCTTATTAGAGAAAAAATAATATCCGCTATTTAGGTAGTGAGTAAAAGAGAAGGATTTAGGAGGTTGTTTTGGCAGTTATTACTATGAAGAGTCTTTTGGAGGCTGGAGTTCATTTTGGACATCAGGTAAAAAGGCTTGATCCAAGGATGAAGAGGTTTATCTTTTCTGAGAGGAATGAAATACATATTTTGGATTTGCAAAAAACTTTGCAAGGAATTAAGGATTCTTATGAACTTGTTCAAAGCGTGATAAAGAGTGGTAAGAAGGTTTTGTTTGTTGGAACTAAGAAGCAAGCAAGTGAAATAATTGAACAAGAAGCTAAAAGAAGTGAGATGCCTTATGTGAATAATAGATGGCTTGGGGGGATGCTTTCAAACTTTAATACTATTAAGAAATCAGTTCAGAAGCTAAAAAAATTAGAGAAGATGGAAATTGATGGTACTTTTGATATGATTAGCAAAAAGGAAGTTTCTCAACTTAATCGTGAAAAGTTAAAATTAGCTAAGAATTTGACGGGGATTAAGGATATGGAGGATCTTCCTGGTGCGGTTTTTATTATTGATCCTAAAAGAGAACAAATAGTTATTAATGAGGCTAGAAAACTTGGTATTCCTATTATTTCAGTTGTTGATACAAATTGTAATCCAGATGTCATTGACTGTCCGATTCCAGGGAATGATGATGCAATTCGTTCTGTTGCGTTATTTACCAAAATCATATCTGATGCCATCCTTGAGAGTGATAAGGAAGTAGGGATTCAAATAGTTGAGAATTTAAATGAAGAAGATTTGATGAATGAAATTGAAGTTAAGAATGGTACTGAAAAAGAAATAGAAGAGTAGAAGGAGAATAATATGAGTGTTAATCCTCAAGAGGTAAAAAAGCTTAGAGATGCAACTGGGGCTGGATTTGGTGATTGTAAGAAAGCTTTAGAGGTTGCTGGTGGTGATTTTGAATTGGCCAAGAAAAAACTTAGAGAGATGGGAATAGCATCGGCCGATAAGAGAAGTGATAGAGACGCGAAAGAGGGTCGAGTATTTTCTTATGCAAATAAAGAGAGAGCAGGTCTTTTACTTATTTCATGTGAAACAGATTTTGTTGCTATGAATAGTGATTTTGTGGCTTTTGGAAATTCTTTAATAAAAAATTTAGTTGAAAATGGCAAAGATTCTTTAAATGAAGAACAAGAACATGAAATTAAGAATTTAGCAGCTACGATAAAAGAAAATATTCAAGTAAAGAAGATTTATATTACAAATATTTCATCTAATGAACTTGTTAAGAATTATCTTCACGGTGAACAGTCTAAAATAGGTGTGTTTGTTAAATTAAGAGTTGATGATGCTGTGAAAATAGGAGATGAGAGGTTGAATGGTCTTGCTATGGATTTGGCTTTGCATGTGGCAGCTTTTGCTCCGCTTTATTTAAGTGTTGATAATATTTGTCCTGATTATATTAAGGAGCAGGAAGAGGTATTTATTAAACAGATGGAAAATAGTGGAAAACCTGAGAATATAATTAAGGGAATAGTGTCTGGAAAACTTAAAAAGCATTTGGGAGAAATTTCTCTTTTAGAACAGAGTTTTGTAAAAGACGATAAATTGACTGTTAAAGAAAAGGTTGAAGAAATTTCAAAGTTAATTTTAAGCAGGGTAGAGATAATTGATTTTAAATATTTAGGTGTTGGGTAATAATTTGATATTGTCCTTTTAGGTTTAAGGAGGCTTGAGTGGAGGAATATAAGGCTTTATTGGACGAAAAAATGAATAAAGTTCTTTTGTCTCTTGAGAATGAATATAAATCTTTAAGAACAGGTAGGATAAGCAGTGTTCTTTTTGATAAAGTATTGGTTGATTACTATGGAGAAAAAACTCCTTTAACTAGAGTTGCTAATATTAGTATTCCAGAAGCAAGGCTTGTTGTAATCCAGCCTTGGGATAAGAGTTTATTGGGTAAAATAGAGCAGGCTATACTTAATTCAGACCTTTCTATGAATCCTTCAAATGATGGATCTGTACTTAGAATTAAAGTTCCTGCGTTGACTGTTGAGAGACGTAAAGAGATAGTAAAACAGGCAAAAAAGATAGCTGAGGAATATAAGGTTATGGCTAGAAATGTTAGGCAGGAGTTAAATAGTAAGGCAAAAAGTCAAGAAAAAGACTCTGAGATTACGGAAGATGATTTACGGCGAATTTTAGATGATGTGCAAAAAGGTATTAATTCTTATATTAAAAGAATAGATGAAATTTTAGATTTAAAAACAAAAGAGATCATGGAAGTTTAAATTTATGGACAGAGATTCTCTTCCGATGCATATTGGAATCATCATGGATGGTAATAGGCGATGGGCTTTAAAGAGAGGTATTTCTTTACTTGAAGGACATAAAGAAGGTTTAAAGAGAGCTAAGGACATAATTAAACATTCTGTTAAACTAGGTATAAAATATTTGTCCCTTTATGTATTCTCTACAGAAAACTGGAACAGAACAAAGTATGAAATAGAGTATTTAATGTTTTTAATTACTAATTACTTAAGCTCTGAATTTGAATTTTATAGTGAAAATAATATAAAAATAGTAGTTTCCGGAGATATTGAGGCTTTAGAAGGGAGAGTAAGGGAATCAATTATTGATGCTGTTGATTTTACTAAAAATTTTAATGGGCTTATTTTAAATTTAGCCATTAATTATGGCGGGCGAAATGAAATAGTTAGGGCTGTTGAAAAAATACTGAAGAGTGATTTAAAACTTAGACCTTTAAATGAAGTTGAATTTGAAAAATTTTTAGACAATCCAGAGCTTTGTGAACTTGATCTTTTAATACGTACGGGAGGGGAGATGAGAATAAGTAATTTTTTTTTATGGAGAGTTGCTTATTGTGAATTTATTTTTTCAAATATTTTATGGCCAGAGTATTCTATTTCTCATTATGATAAAGATTTAAGATGTTTTAAAAAAAGGAAAAGAAATTTTGGGAGATAGAAATTTGTTTAAACTTAAGGCTAGAAGGTTAGCATTCATTAAGCGACTTGGAACATTTTTATTTTTTGTACCCTTAGTTTTGTTTTTAATATTTTTGGAGTTTAAAAATTATTTATTTATTAATATTTTAATTTTTATTTTTAGTGGGATTTCTGCTAAGGAAGTTAATGATTTACTTAAGGCTAAGTCTTCTTCTATTTCAAATACTTTAGCATTCTTTTTAGGAATATCGCCTCCAATTTTGACATATGTACATTTTAATATTTTTGATTTAGGTATCAACATAATATTTTATTTAGTTATAACTTTGGTTTTTAGCAATTGGATTGTGAATTTAGCTTTCATTAAGGAGCATGAACTTGTTAATTTTTTATCGCAGGCCACTTCAATAATTTTTATACTTATATATCCTGGTATTTTAATATCATTTATTGTTGCTATTACGACTTTACCAAAAGCTCCTATTCTTTTATTAATACTTTTCTCTATGGTGAGTGGCAATGATACTTTTGCTTATCTTGTTGGATACTTTTTTGGAAAAAATAGCTATAGACCCACAATTATTAGTCCCAATAAAACGATGATGGGATTTTTGGGTGGAATATTCTTTTCCGTTTTTGTTGCAATAATTGTAGTATTTTTAGGAGTAATAAGTTTAACATATGGAGAAGCTGTTATTTTTGGTATTTTAATGGGATTTTTTACTATTGTAGGTGATTTGTTTGAATCTGGCCTTAAACGTAGTGCATCAGTTAAGGACTCTGGAAATATTATCCCTGGTAGAGGTGGTGCTCTTGATTCAATTGATTCATTTCTTTTAGCGGGTCCTATATTTTATTTATGCTTGGCATAGAGCTTTTTGGAGGAATTTATGTATATTTTGCTTAGTATTTTGGGTTTTACTTTAATAATATTCATCCATGAATTAGGTCATTTTTTATTTGCAAAGCTTTTTAAGGTTAAAGTTGAAGTTTTTTCTATTGGAATAGGCCCTAGCATTTTTAAGTTTAAAATCAAGGATACAGAATATAGATTTTCTCCTATTTTTTTGGGAGGATATTGCAAACTTAAGGGAGCTGAACACTTAGAAAATGAGCTTAAATTAAACAGGGAGATTGAGGCAGATAAAGACTCTATTTTTGGTATTTCTAATTTTAAGAGAATATTAATATATTTTGCAGGCCCTCTTTTTAATTTAATTATGGCATTTATTATTTTTATTGCAATAGATATGATAGGAATTGTATCTCTTGATTATGCTAACAAAATAACTGTTGTAAATAACAATGCTTTAAGTAAATTTAGAGATGGGGATATTATTTTAAGTGTTAATAATAGCGATATAATTTATTTTTCCGATTTAAAGCGAGTGATTCCTGTGGAGGATGCTAGAGTAGCTTTTACGGTTTTAAGGGAAAATGAAAAAGTTAATTTTGAAGAAAATTTAAATCTAGAAAAGTTTTTCAAGGAAGTTAGCCCTTGGGTAGATCTTGTTATTTCTAAGGTTGAACCAAACTCTCCAGCTGAAGTTGCAGGTTTGAAGGCATATGATAAGATAGTAAGCATTAATGATGTTATTTTAAGTAATAATAAGCAGTTGCATAATTTCATTATGAATCTTGATGTTGATATGGTAGAGATTAAATATGATAGAAATGGAGAGATTTTGGCTTCAAAATTGGTATTTCAGGATACGAAAAAAATTTTAGGAGTTTATTTCTTGCCTAGTTTGGAAAGAATAGTTAAGACAGATAATATTGGGATTGCTATTGTAAATTCTTTTAATAGAGTTTTAGGGATTTTAGGTGATATTCTATATTCTATAGTTGAATTATTAATGAATTTAAAAAAGAACTCTAAACATGTTGTAGGACCTGTTGGGATTATTAATATTCTTTCTAGCTCCTCTTCTCTTGGAATCTTATATTGGCTTAATACTATTGCTCTTTTTAATTTGCTAGTTGCTGGGATGAATTTATTTTTTGTTGTAATTCCAATATTTGATGGAGGTCAAATTTTAATTGCCTTAATTGAAATTTTACGTGGAAAAAGATTTAAAGCAAAATTTATTTATTATTTTTACGGCATTGGTATTTTTTTGGTATTGGGGCTTTTTATTTTGGGACTTTTTAATGATGTGAGTAATATTTTAAGGTAAACTTAAATAGGCAGTACATAATTTAACATGAACCAAAAGTGAGAAAATGAAGCTAGTAATATTAGAATATGGAAAACATCATGTATTCTCATATCTATTATTGGATTAAATTTTTTACTTATTGCATATATTATCCCTCCTACTGTATAAAGAATACCTCCAAGAACTAGCCATAAAAGTCCTTTGAAAGGAAGAGCATTGTAAATAGATTTGAACCCAAACATAATTACCCATCCCATAAGTATGAATATTAGTCCATTAAACCAGCCAGGACTGTTTATGTAGATTGATTTAAAGATAATGCCTGAAATAGCAAGTAACCAAACAGTCAAAAGAATTATTTTTCCATAAATATTTGGTATAAGAATTAGACAAGGTGGAGTATAAGTTCCTGCTATTAATATAAATATGGAGATATGATCAAGTTTTCTAAAAATTTTTTTTATTTTACTACCCTTTAAGAAAATATGGTAAAGAGTGCTCATTGTGTATAGTAGTATCATTGAAAGTCCATAAACAAAAAATACTACTGCATAAAAATACTTTTTTGAGATAATTGATAGAGTAATAAGAATAGTAGTTCCTATTATTGATAAAATAATTCCAAATAGATGAGATATTGCACTAAATAATTCATTTTGAGGCACTTGATATCCATGCAACTTGGGGATTTTATCTTTTACAAACATGAATCTATTCCTTCTTTTTATTCTTTTATAAGAGTGAATTTGCATTCCATTCAGTCATTATTAATTCAAAAAAAATATAATTCAAGTGAAAAGCATAAATAAAAATAGCTGTTTGGTTGAAAGGTAACATTGAGGTTTTTGTCATTTGTATAAGTAATTTTATTCTTGAATTTTTGTAAAAATATAACTTTTTTCCAAAAAAGTTATATAATGATATTGTTTTAAATTTTTGAATGGAGAGGATTGAGGTGATAAATTTTTTAAAAATTCTTAGATTTGCAAAGATACAGAAGTTTGCAAATGCAATAAGTTTGCCAATTTCTGTTTTGCCAATTTCTTGTTTAATGCTTGGAATTGGATCTGTGATGTCAAATCCTTCTAATTTATTTTACATTGATAATAGTATTTTACAGAGTATTTTAGGTCTTATGAAGACTGCAGGGAATATTATTACCTTAAATATTCCTTTGATTTTTGTTGTAGGAATTACTGTTGGAGTTGCAAGAGTTCAAAAGGGTCCTGCTGCACTTTCAGCACTTATTGGATATTTGACTTTTAGTGTTACTGAAAATTATATTCTTGATATGTTTTCAGAGCTTGTTGATCCCAGTTTGATGTCTTCTATTGGACAAGTCAATGTGCTTGGCATCCAAACTTTAAATACGGGTATCGTTGGTTCTTTACTAGTTGGACTTTTAGTTGGGTATTTACATAATAGATTTTGTGGAGTTCAGTTGCCATTACCTTTTAGTTTTTTTTCTGGGTTTAGATTTGTTCCTATAGTAGTTTTCCCCTTTTGTATTTTATTAGGAATAATATTTTCTTTTATTTGGCCAAATCTTGATGAAGTAATTACTTCTTGTGGATTTTTTATTTCTAGGTTTAATTATTTTGGTAGTTTCCTTTATGGGATGTTAAACAGAATACTTGTTCCCTTAGGCCTGCATTCTATTCTTACATTTCCTTTTAATTTTACTTCATTGGGGGGAACGGAAGTGATTAATGGCCAAACTATTGGTGGTATTCAAAATATATTTTATGCTCAGTTGTCAGACCCACAGCTTACTAAATTTTACTCAGGTCTTGCTAGGTATAGAAGTGGATTTTATCTTTCTATTATGTTTGGATTACCTGGAGCAGCATTTGGGGTTTATAGGGGAATTATTCATGACGACAAGAGTAAAATTGCATCTCTTCTTTTTTCAGGTGCTCTTACTGCTTTTTTAACAGGAATTACAGAGCCTTTAGAGTTTTTATTTGTTTTTACGGCACCTTTACTTTATTTTGTTCATGCTATCTATACGGGACTTGCGTTACTAATTGCCAATATGTTTAATATTGCAATTGGGTCTACATTTTCTACTGGATTTTTTGGTTTCTGTATGTTTGGGATATTGCAAGGACATGATAAGACAAATTGGATTTATATATTGCCTTTAGGAGTTGCGTTTTTTGGTTTATATTATTTTACTTTTAAATGGCTTTATAATTATTTTGATTTTCAGCTTTTTGGTGTTGATGAGCCATTTTTTGGGGGAAATGAAGGAAAAGTGGAAGGGATTGGAATGGCACATCTTATAGTACAAGGGCTTGGAGGTCTTGATAATATACAAGAACTTGATATTGTATCAACGGATCTAAGATTTGTTGTGTTTAGTCCAGAACTTGTATCTCAGGATTTACTTAAAGAAACAGGAGCTTTAAATATTATTACAAATGATAATACGATTAGAATTGCTTATGGAACTCATGTTTATTATATAAAACAAGCAATTGAAAATTATTGTCCCAAAAGCCTTTTTAGAGCTAGTGTTGTTGTTGCTTCTGATCATGTGAAACAGGGAATTAAAGCTTATATTGAAATGAAAGAAGATGACAAGCTTGAAAAGAAAGGTGGGACAGGAAAACTTTATAAACTTAATAAGGAAGATGATGACTAAAATTTATGTTGAATGTATTTAAAATATTGATTTCTTAGTAGATTTATTTATTGTAATTAACAAAAATAGTAAAGGAGAGTCTTTTAATTGTTTTGGAAAATTTCTTTAAAGAGATTTTTCTTCAATATTGAAAAAAGTTAAACACTCTTATATACTACTTAAATAACCTTTATCACAAGTATGTAAAGATTTGTGATGCGATTAAGACCATAAGGAGTTAGGATGATAAGAAAGTATGAATCTTGCTTTTTGTTTAAGAGTGAAGAACTTGAATATAAGGCGGCTTTAGAAGAGGTTCGTAAGCAGTTAGTAGCTTTTAATGCTAGTGATATTGTTGAAAGTTCTCTTGGGGAGAGAGTATTAGAATATCCTATTAAGAAGCAAGAGCGTGGTAGATATGAAATAATAGAATTTAAAATGGAAGGGGATAATTTAAGAGAGCTTGAAGTACAATTGAAGCTTATTAAAAATTTGTTAAGATATATGATCTTGGTTAAGATTAATAAAAAGATTAATACTAAGAAAGTTAAGAGAAGAAATTATAGAGAATTTAGAGATAATAGAGAGAAGGAGTCACTAGAAACTAATGTTAATGCTGAGCTTAAAGAAGTTTGAGGAAATTTAGATGGCAGATATTAATTCATTAGTGTTATCTGGTAGACTTACTAGGGATTCTGAGCTTACTTACACTGAAACAGGAATGGCTATTCTTAAGTTTGGGTTAGCTAATAACAGAAGAATGAAAAGAAATGATGAATGGATTGATCATGCTCAATTTTTTGAGTGTGTTATTTTTTCAAAGAGAGCAGAGAGTCTTAGTGCTTTTCTTAAGAAGGGAAAGCAGGTTGTAGTAAGTGGTTCTTTAAAATATGAGAGTTGGCAGGATAGAAATACTGGAGATAAGAGAAGTAAGATTAGTGTTTTAGTAGATGATCTTCAAATGTTTGGAGCTTTACCTGCTACTCAGAATACAAATAATGTTGGATTTGAAGGTTATAAAAAGTCAGATACGTTTAAGGATATTGACTTTGATGACAGTTTTAATGAGGATATACCTTTTTAGGAGTTTTAGTTTATGTATAAAGATAGAGAGTACCATCAGAGGGATTCACGGTCTGATGGACATCAGGATGGTTTTAAAAAAAATCCTAATTTTAGATTTTTTAAGAAAAAAGTATGTAAGTTTTGTGATATGGACAGAGTTCCGGATTTTAAAGAATTTGATTTCCTTAAGAAATTTATTACGGAACAAGGGAAAATATTGCCTAGAAGAATTACAGGTACTTCTGCTAAACATCAAAGGCGACTTGCATTAGAGATAAAGAAAGCTAGATATATGGCATTACTTCCTTTTGTGAAGAGATAAGAGATAGATATAATTGAGGAGAAATCATGAAAGTAATTTTAAAGGAAGATTTTATTAATCTTGGCAAAGAAGGCGATACTGTTGATGTAAAGGATGGTTTTGCAAGAAATTATTTATTGCCAAAAGGGTTTGCTGTTTTTTCAAATAAACATAACATTGATATTTTTAATCAGAAGAAGAGGTCAATACTTAAGAGACAGGATACTAAGAGAAGGGTAGCTCTTGAACTTAAAGAAAAGCTTGATTCTGTTAAGTTAGAATTTGTAATGCAATCTAGTGAGGGTGGAAAGTTATTCCACAGTATTAATAGTTCAAATATTTCTGATGAACTTTTGAAGCTTGGATTTGAAATTGAGAGGAGAAAAATCGATGTACATCATGGTATGTTAAAAACTTTTGGAGTCTATGATGTAACTATTAAGCTTTATGAGGGTATTAATGCTACTATTAAGGTTGAGATAAAGAAGGAAGAGCAAAAAAATACTCTTAAAAAGTCTAAGAGAGTTGAAAAGGAAGCTTAATAAAAGGAATAGCTTGTGGCTTTTGCTTCTGTAAATAATGCTCCTATGCTTTTTTTTAATGATGGGGCAGAAAAAGCAGTCATTTCTAGTATATTTTATAACCCGGAAAAGTTAGAAGAAGCTTCTCTGTATTTAAAGTCAGATGACTTTTATAATAATACGCATCAAATGATATTTAGGGCTATGATTTCTCTTTATGAAAAGAGGGAAAATATTGATCCAATAACTGTCTTTGAAGAAGTATCTGCCTTAACGCCTAAGTCTCAGCTTTTAGGTAATTTTAAAACTTTAACGGGACTGCAAGATTATTTAAGTCTTTTGTCGGGATATCTTCCGACAGATAAAACAATAAATGTTCATGCAAAAATTATAAAAGAATATCGCATTAGAAGAGATGTTTCTAAAATTTCTAGAGAGCTTAATGATTTGGCAAATGATTCTACAAAAAAAGTTGACCAGTTTGTGGAAGAAGCGCAAAGACAGGTTCTTTCAATTGACCTAGATTATTCTAATAAAAATTTACATCATGCAAAAGCTGTTGTTGAAAGAGTACATGCTGAAATATATGAGAGAAGCATGAAAACGCGAGAGGCTAATTTTGGAATTTTAAGTGGGTTTAGAAAAGTGGATGCTCTTATAGGAGGTTTTAGAGATAGCGATTTTATTATTATAGGTGCTCGTCCTAGTGTTGGTAAGACAGCTTTTGCATTAAATATTGCATCAAATATTGCGTTAAGAAGTGATAAAAGAAATAAGGTAGGTTTTTTTTCTCTTGAAATGACTTCAGATGCTTTAATAAAGAGAATAATGGCGTCTATGGCAAATATTGATAGTTTTAAGGTTCAAAATAGCATTTTGTCTGGGCGTGAAATTCAGGCATTAAATGCTGTGGCAAACGATATTAGTAATGCTGAGCTTTATATCGCAGATACTGCCAATATGAGTTTGTTAGCGCTAGCGACTCAAGCTAGGAAGCTCAAGAAATTTTCTGGTGTAGATATAATATTTATTGATTATATTAGTCTTATTTCGCTTGAAGCTAAGAATCTACCAAGGCATGAGCAAGTAGCTTCAATTAGTAAGGCGCTTAAGGAACTTGCAAGGGAGCTTAAAATACCTATTGTTGCATTATCTCAACTTACAAGGGATACTGAAGGAAGAGAGCCTAATCTTGCAAGTTTAAGAGAGTCCGGCGCATTGGAACAGGATGCTGATATTGTTATATTGCTTCATAGAGATAAAGATTTAAAAAGCAGTGGTGGCGAAGAGACGCCAGCAGCACAAACTCAGGTTATTATTGCAAAACATAGAAATGGACCAACGGGAAGAGTTGATATATTGTTTTTGCCTCATGTTGTTAGCTTTGTTAATAAAGATAATGAGAATGAATATTAGAATTTTGTTATGAGATTGCATTTAATATACTGTGTTGAATATAGAAAAGTTTAAGTTTTAATTTCCACACCAATTCCAATGTAATGAAAAGTTAATTTATGCTTATCTAATTTGTTAGTACCTATGTTGTAAACAAGTGAAGAATAATTAATTTTTGTAAATATTTTGAGATTGTATATTGCTTTATTATATTTAAATGTTTCTATTAATACACCAGGCTCTAATTCAAGTCCTATGTTAAGTGTATCTTTTATTTTTATCGGCCTGTAAATAGATTTAACGTCTTTATTATCTTTATTATAAGACAAAAATATTCCAGAGCTTATGTATAGTGCAAATAAGCCTTTTGTAAATAATTCGTATTTTATTCCAGATGAAAATCTATTTGCAAAACTATTTGTTTCAGTTATATCAATATCATAATTTGTTGCAATAGCAAAGTAATACTGTAATTCAGGAATGATTTTGTAATATATCAAACTTCTTGTTTGTATTGGAATCATAAGTTCATAACCAAGAGAAAAATTTTGATTTAGAGTATGAAAAACATTGTCCGAGTTATTTTCATATTCTTGGGTTAAGGTTATTCCAAAACCCCCCACGCTTAAGTAATCTTCCTTATTTGAAAAATTTGTTAAATTTAGATTATTTGTTGTAAAAAGATTTTTAGAATAAAGTCTGTATTGAAACCCGATTCCATTCTCTGCTTTTTGTACTTTTGCATATGTTTCTATATCATGTATTTTGTTTTGATTTTGATAAAAGAGTTGGACTTCAAGCCCGATAGCTTCATTTCTAAAGTCCATTCCAATACTTGTTTTAACAAAATAATCCATAAAGTAGGATAAGTCAAAATAAGTTTCAAGATTTAAGAATCTCATATAGGAATAGTTTATTGCTGAACTTAAGAATCCTCTGTAGTTATAGTTGTCATAATTTTTAGGAAATGGCCGGTGTTGTCTTAGAGCAAAATGTACTAATTGTTGCATTAATCTTCCACCCCAGTTTCCATAAAGTAGATTTTTAATGCCAATGCCTATGTTAATTTCTCCAAAATATTTTATTCCTGATTGAATTAAGAATGGAAAATAATACATAAAGCCAATTTCAAAAAGATCAACTCTTTTTCTAAGATGTTCTGGGTCATCTTTGTATCCTCTAAAAGTTAACATGTGGGCTTCTGCATTTATTATGAAATTATATTTTGACTCGTGGGTAAATATAAGAGAACCACTTCTAAGGTCATCAAAGAAGTCGCTAAATGAGAATCCAAAACCGTCATTTAGTGATTCAAAGTGGTATTTGTCAACTCTGTCATTTTTATATTTTATTGAATAATTGTAAGAATAAGCATTAATGGTCAGGATTGTCATTATTATGTTTATATGAAATTTTGTTAAGCACACTTAGTGAAATATTTTATAATATTTAGGTTTAAATAGGTAGCATTTAAAATGCTTTCTGTTAATTATTATGAATAATTTAAGCTGTATTTTTTTATAGTAATATTTTGTTATTATATAAATGAAAAATATTTTTATTTGAGGTTTTAAATGAGGAAAGTAGCAATTGTTGATGGACTTAGATCTCCAATTACTAAGTTTGGAGGAGTATTGAAGGGGATGGACATTATTGATGTATCCTCAGGCATTATTAAAGCTTTACTTGGAAGAAATAATATTGATAATGTCGATGAGGTTATTATTGGAAATGTGATATCGGCAGGACTTGGGCAAAATATAGCTAGACAAATTGTTTTAAGAGCGAATTTGAGTGAAAGTACTCCTGCTTATACTGTAAATAAGGTATGTGGTTCAGGACTTAAATCTTTAGAGCTTGCTTTTAACTCTATTGTTCTTGGGAATAGTGACATTGTTTTATCTGGAGGCGTTGAGAATTTAAGTAATGCACCTTATCTCTTGCCAAGAGGTGTAAGATTTGATGGTTTAAAATTTGGAGACTTTAAGATAGAAGATTCAATATATAAAGATGCCTTAGTAGATACTCTGAGTGGTACTGTTATGGGGCTTACGGCAGAGAATTTGGCGGAAATGTATGAGATTACAAGAGAAGAGCAGGATGAGTTTGCATATAATTCACATATGAAGGCGAAGGAAGCAAGAGATAGTGGATATTTTGAAGATGAAATATATCCTTTATCAGTTGTTGATAAGAAAACAAAGCTTAAGAATATTATATCTAGTGATGAGGAGATACGAGATAATTTAACTTTAGAAAAACTTGCAACTTTAAAGCCAGTCTTTAAAGAAGGGGGAACTGTTACTGCAGGTAATTCTTCTAGTTTAGACGATGGAGCTTGTTTTTTAGTATTGGCAGGTGAAGATGTTGTCCAGAGGATGGGCATTAAACCTTTAGCTTATATTGGTGGATTTAAAAGTGTAGGGCTTAATCCTCTTCATATGGGATTTGGAGCATATCTTGCTATTGATGAGATAATAAAGAAATTTAGTTTAATCCCTAGTGAAATTGATTTTATTGAGACAAATGAAGCTTTCGCAGCTCAAGCTTTAAGTGTTTTAAAAGCTTTGTATAAAAAGTATAATATAAAAGATAGTAATATTAATGTTAAGGGAGGAGCTATTGCATTAGGGCATCCGTTTGCGGTTAGTGGGGCAAGAATCTTATTAACTCTGGCTCGTCTTATGAAAATTAATAACAAACATAAGGGGGTTGCATCTCTTTGTGTGGGAGGGGGGCAAGGAATAGCTTCTTATTTATATAGATAGGTATGTTGATTATTTTAAAACTAGATTTAAATTTAATGTTTTGCTAAAATTTTGATTATTGATGTAAGGTTGGTTTATGCGTAATTTTTTATGTTTTCTGTTGATTTTTGTGGTAATGGTAAATTCTTTTGCTCAAAATGCTCCTGTTGTGATTGTTAATTTGCACAGTAATGAAATTATTACTAAAACAGAATTTGATTCTAAAGTGAATACTTTAAAGAAAACACAGGGGCGAGATTTAAGTATTGCTGAGAAAAAACAGGTTTTGCAGGTCTTGATAGCTGATATTCTTTTTAGTCAAGAGGCTTTAAAACAAGGAATTAAAGTTGAGGAAGCAGAGGTTATGCAAACGATTAGAACTCAATTTGGACTTACGACTTTTACAGATGAACAAATTAAACAAATGATAGAAAAGCAAGGTACGAATTGGAATGAACTTTTGTCTTCAATGAAGAGATCTCTTTCTGCTCAAAAATTGGTTTTAAAAGTTGCTCAGCCTAAATTTTCAGAAATAAAAACACCAGGTGAAAAGGAAGTGGTTGAGTATTATGAGGCTAATAAAACCAAGTTTGTTAATCCGGATATAGCAAGAGTAAGTCATGTTTTCTTTTCTTCTAAGGATAAAAAGAGATCGGATGTTCTTACTAAGGCAAAGGATATTACGAATCAGATAAAAACGAAAAAGATTACCTTTGAGGAAGCTGTAAGAAAATATTCAGAGGATGAGGGGTCTAAGGCTAAGAATGGTGATCTTGGGTTCTTGGCAAGAGGTGAGCAGAATGCACAAAATGTACTTGGGGCAGATTTTGTTAGAGAAGTTTTTGCTCTTAATAAGGGAGATATTTCTCAACCAATATCGTCAAAAGAGGGTTTTCATATAATTAAAGTTACTGAAATGTATTCTCAAAAGTTTTTGGGACTTAAAGATAAAATATCTCCTAATGTGGATATGACTGTAAAGGATGCTATAAAGAATAATATGGTTAATGCTCAGCAACAACAAATTGTTGCTAAGGTGCAGCAAGATATGTATGATAAACTTAATAAATCTGCTAACGTTCAAATATTGGACTCTGATCTAAAATAGAGATAATGCTTATTATTAGTTATGAACTTGAGATATAAGGTTAGAGAATTAGCTTTTAAAAAGATTTACAGCATTGATATTAATCGTAATGCAAAGGATAATATTTATGATATTTTTATCCTTGAAGATGTATTAGAAATAGAAGAATTAAAATTATTTTATTCTGTTTTAGTTAATGGTACTTATGATAATTTGGAATCTATTGATAAATTAATCAGTGATATTTCTCTTAATTGGCGTTTGGAGCGTATGGATAAGGTAGACCTTGCTATATTGAGGATGAGTGTATTTTCACTTAAATATCAAGATTTGAAAGTGCCTAAAAGAACTATAATAGATGAGGCTGTTTTGATTGCCAGAAAGTATGGTAGTAAAAATTCTTATAAGTTTGTTAATGGAATACTTGATGGTTTATTAAAGAGTATGGAGAGTTCATTTGAGAATAAATAAAAAATTGATGTTTGTTTTTACATTTTTAATCATTCTTGTATTAGGTGTTTTTTATTTTAACTCAAATCCATATATTTTATATATGTTAAAGGGTCAAAGAGATTTTAATGAGCTTATTGTGGAAGTTGATAATCATCTTTTGAAAAATAATTTATACGGTGCTGAGAGAGTAATAAGATTATCTTCATCTTATGCGGATACTGAGTTTAAATGGATTTCTTTAATTAAGAGAGTAAAGCTTTATTCTCTTAAAATTAAGGATTATTTATTAATGAGAGATATTGTTGAGCTAGGAGTTAAGAGTTTGCCTGGCAATTTAAAGCTTAGGGCTCTTGAAGTATATTCTAAATTAAAAGTGGGCTCTGTTACAGAGGCTTGTGATATTGCACAGCAATATCTTTTTGAACATGAAGAATATAAATACTTGTATGATGAAGCTTTTATTAAAAGTTTAACTTTGAATGATAATTTAAAAAGTGTTAAAGATTTTTTAAAAAAGATAGAAAAAGAAAAGGATGCTTCTATTTTTAAGAACATAGGTTTAAATCTTAGGAATAATGCGTTTTTAATTAATGCAATGCTTTTATATATAGAGAATAAAGATTTATCTTCTGCCAAGGAAATACTTTTAAAAATAAAAGAAGATAAAGATTTTGCTAAGGAACTTGCTTATATTTCTTATGGTCTTGATAATTTGGATTTTACTATTGCCAACCTTAAGCTTATTGATGATAATAATGAACCGAGTTTGATGTTTTTACTAGCAGATGCATATCTTAAGAAGGGTGATCTTTATAAAGCTAAGGCTGAATATTTAAAACTTTATACTAGGTTTCCTGATTACAGTATGATGATTTATCTTGGATTGGCATTTATTGCTAAGAAGGAGAATGACCTCAAACGAGCGATTGCTTATTTAAATAAAGCGAATGAAAAGTTTAAAGATAATAAAGTAATGAATTATTATTTAGCTAGTACATATTTTGAAGCTAATGATTATTTTAATGCAAATGAAATTGCAAAAAAGTATAAGGACGATCCTTTATTTTTTAAGCTTTACTTTGTATTAAATTATTCAAACCTTGATTACGAGGCTAAGAAATCTTTTTTGTGGCGTTTATTTTATAGGTCAAATTATAGTTCTGATATTGCACAACTTTTGTCTTGGAATTTACTTCTGTATTCTGACCTAAAGGACTTGGATTTATTTTTTAAGATTTATAATCCTGTTGATGATGCACATAATTGGTATTACTTTTATAAGTTTTATTATGATTTTCTAAAGAAAGACTTAAATTCTTCAGAAAAGGTAATTTTTGAGAATCAAGTAGGTAAGCATTTGTATGGTGTGTATTATAATCTTGGAATTTTGCAATTTTATCAAAAAGATTATAAGGAAGCTGAAGGATGTTTTAAGAAAGCGGTTTCTTTTTTGCCTTTTAATCTAGATGATAAGAATAGAATGAGTTTGGAAGAACGAGAGAGTGTAGCAAAGGTATATTTAAAGAGGGGTATTAATTATCTTTATTTAGGTAAATTTGAAGAAGGACGAGAATCTATTTTAACTTCTCATAGTTTTTATGAAACCAATGAGAGTAAAGTTTATATGAATATGATAGAAGTATTTAAGGAAAGAAAATAAATTTGGGTTTAAGGTTAAAGAGTAGAAAAGATATTGAGAAAATAAAGGCATCGGCGAAACTTTTAGCTCAAACTCTTTTAGAGGTTGAACAAAATATTGTTCCTGGAATGAGTACTAAAGACCTTGATGCTGTTGCTAGCAGTTTTATTGCTAGTAATGGAGCTAAGCCTGCTTTTAAAGGGTATAATGGGTTTAAGGGCGTTATTTGTGCTTCTGTAAATGAAGAAGTTATTCATGGAATTCCAGGCGTAAGAAAGCTTAGGAAAGGTGATGTTGTTAGTATTGATTGTGGGGTTATTTTGGATGGGTTTTACAGTGACATGGCTAAGACTTTCAAGGTAGGCCGAGTGAAACCTGAGATTAGTAAATTATTAGAGGTAACAGAAGAGGCTCTTTATAGAGGAATTTCGGAGATGAAGGTTGGTAATCGAATTTTAGATATATCAAGAGCTATAGAAAATTATATTAAACCATTTGGGTTTGGAATAGTTAGAGATTACACAGGTCATGGGGTTGGCTTTGCTTTACATGAAGAGCCAAGTGTGCCTAATTATTATGCTCCTTTTTTTAAGAATGTTAGAATTCAGGAAGGAATGGTATTGGCAATTGAACCAATGGTGAATTTAGGGGGCCATAAAGTTTCTGTTAAGAAGGATGGTTGGACAGTTTTTGCATCTGATTTTAGTTGTTCTGCTCATTTTGAGCATACTGTTGCTGTAGTTGATGGTGTTCCTTTAATTTTAAGTAAAATTTAATGAATGTTAAGTAAGAGTTATTTAAAAGATTTGATTGAATAATATGGAGGTGTTTAAAGTGAAGAAAAATTTTTTTTCTATATTTTGTGTTAGTTTTTTAGCTTTAGGTATTGGATTTGTTATTGGAATACACTATTTAAGACCTGATAAAAATACTATTGTTTTTGCACAAGAGAAAGGAGATGCTCTAGAATCTTTTCAAAATTCTTTTAGAAAAGCTTCTAAGAAAATTTTGCCGTCTACGGTAGAAGTTTATGCTACTGGAGTAATTAAGGAAAGAGATCCTTTTCATTTTTTCTTTTTTGATATGCCAGGATTTAATATTGAAAGGAAAGCTAAATGGGCTGGTTCTGGGATAATAATTGGAAAAGATTCTAAGAAGTCAAATTTATTTTATGTTCTTACAAATAGCCATGTTGTAGATAAGGCTATTGAATTTGAAATTGGAACTTATGGTAATAAGACTTATAAATCAAAACTGGTAGGTAAGGATGATAAAAAGGATCTTGCACTTATTAGTTTTGAGGCTGATGATTCAGAAATTAGAATAGCTGAACTTGGGGATAGCGATGGACTTGAGGTAGGGGACTGGGTTATAGCCGTTGGAAGCCCTCATCAATTTAGTTTTACGGTTACTGCAGGTATTGTAAGCGGTCTTCATCGTTCAGCAAATCCTAATTTGAAGGCGAGAAATTTATTTATACAGACAGATGCAGCCATTAATCGTGGTAATTCTGGAGGGCCTCTTGTAAATATTAGGGGTGAAGTTATTGGTATTAATACATGGATATCTTCTCCTTCTGGAGGCAATGTTGGACTTGGATTTGCTGTTCCTATTAATAACGCTAAAAATATTGTGGATGCTTTTATTAGTGGAAAGAAGATTGAATCAGCTTGGCTTGGGGTTTCTTTTTATAATTATAGAGAAAAAGATATGGAAGTTCTTAAAAGCTTAGGTTATGATGATGAATCTGTCTCATCTGCAATGATTGTAAATATTTATGTGGGTTCACCTGCTTTAAAAGTGGGACTTAAGCCGGGTGATATAGTTAGCAAGGTAAATGGGGTAGCAATGAATATTTCTCAAGATGTTGTACATTATCTTAGTGATTTTTATGCGGGAGAAAAGGTTGAAATTGAGGTTTTAAGAAAGGGAGAGACGAAAAAAATAGAAGTTGTACTTGCTGTGAGACCGGATGATAAGGAGATTTTATCAAACGGCAAATTGGTGCCAGGGTTTGTTGTTTATCCTTTAACTAGTGATGCTAAAGCACAACTTGGGTTAAGAAATTGGATCAATGGAGTTGTTGTTGATAATGTTGATAAGAGTTTAGGGAAGAGTGCTAAAATTTCAACAGGGGATGTAATTACAGCTGTTAATTCAAAAAATATTAAGAGTTTAAGGGATTTTTATGATGCAATTGAATTTGGGAAAAATACTTATAGTATATTAAGAGGTGGTCAAACTTTAAAAGTCTCTTTCTAATAAAATTTATTTTGATAAATAGACTTAGAGATTTAGTTCTTTAGGTCTATTCAATTTTATATATTTTTTTGAGTTTTATGTTTAAGTAACTCAATTTGAGTTATAATAGATAATTAATTTAAAAGCTTATCTGATATAAATTAAGAGATTGAGTAGGGGATGAGTTTATTCTTGTAAGACTTTTTGATTTTAATAGTAAATAAGATTAATAGGAGTGACATGTAATGATTTTTTGTGTAAATATTAATTTTTATGTATTTTCTGAGGTGTTGTGTTGAAGAAAAAGTTCATTTCTTATGAAGAAATAAGAATAAATGGAATCAAGCTTGCTTATAAAATATATAAAGATGGATTTATTCCTGATATTATTTATGTCTCTTTAAGAGGAGGGGCTTATCTTGGTAATATTATTAGTGAATTCTTTAAATTTATTAAGATTGAAAAACCCCTTCTTTATGCTGCTGTTGTAGCAAGATCTTATGATGTTTATAATGATCAGAAAAAGATAATGATAGATGGATGGACTTATGACCCTAAATATTTAAGAACAGGGGATAATGTTTTATTTGTTGATGATATTTTTGATACTGGTCGTACAATTATGTATTTGAAGGAAGAGGTTCTAAATAGAGGAATAGATAGTCAAAATATTAAAATTGCTGTTTATGATTATAAACATAGAGGGGATGTAAAATATGAGCCCGATTATTATGTGAATAAGTATTCAAATACAGAAGTAAACACTTGGATTCATTATCGTAATCATGAACTGTTAGGCTTAACAGAAAATGAACATAAACTAAATTTTGAAAAGATAGATGATGAATTGAGTGACATTTTAAAGTTTTTGTCAAAAAAAATTTAAGTTTATTCAATTTTTATGTATTCTAACTCACTATACCCTTTTGTTGCTAATGTTTTTGTTATTTTTCCTAAATTATCTTCTAATATTGGACCAATTAAAGCAAAATTTTTGTTTATTTTTGTTTTCATTTTACTATTTATTGCGTTTATTGTTTTTATTTTTTTAAAGTTGTCATTGTTATAATTTGGATAAACTTTAATGTTGTACCATGTATTTTTACCTGAATGTTCTTCTCGTATATTTACTCTGTCTTTTGGATATTGTATTTTACTTGATTGCCTTATTTCTATGTTATTATTTGCAGTAATTTTTGCATTTTCATGTTTGTTATATGATAAATTTTTCTCTATCTTTTTAGAATCTTTTTTTGTCGTAAGGTCATAATTGTAAATTTTTTGTGTTTGCGGATATTTAATTTCAGTTGATTGATTAATGCTAGTATCTTCTTTATTCTCATTTAATTTTATATCTAAGAGCTCTTTTTCTACATCCGACGATAGTTTTAGATTACCCTTTAATTCTTCTGAAAATAACATTAAATCTGATAGTGATAGTAATATTATTGTACATAAAATTTTTCCTTTCATTCCTTTCTCCTAACTCTTTATTAGAAGCAAATATTTTTAGGAGTCCTTGGAAATGGTATTACATCTCGAATATTAACCATTCCCGTTACATATTGCACCAATCTCTCAAGTCCAAGCCCAAACCCAGAATGAGGAGTTGACCCAAATCTCCTTAAGTCTAAATACCAATTAAGAGTTTCAACATCTAAATTTAGCTCTTTTATTCTTTTATTCAATTTCTCTAAATTATCTTCTCTTTCACTACCCCCAATAATTTCTCCGATACGTGGAACTAAAATGTCCATTCCTTTAACAGTTTTATTGTCTTCATTCATTTTCATGTAAAATGCTTTAAATTCTTTTGGATAATCAATAACTACCGTAGGTTTTTTGAAAATTTCTTCTGTTAAGTATCTTTCGTGTTCTGTTTGTAAATCTATTCCCCAATAAGGCTTTGTCTCAAATGCTTTATTTGTATTTTCAAGTTTCTTAATTGCTTGAGTGTAGGTAATAACTTCAAAGTTTGAGTTTATTACATTCTCAATTTTTTTTATTAAACCCTTTTCAATAAAATTATCAAAGAATTCCATGTCTTGACTACAATTATTTAGAACTTCTCTTAGAATATATTTAAGGCAATCTTCTGCTAATTTAATATTATCTTCAAGTGTACAAAATGCTATCTCAGGTTCAATCATCCAGAATTCTGAAGCATGGCGTGTTGTATTAGAATTTTCTGCTCTAAATGTTGGGCCAAATGTATATATTTTTGATAAGGCCATTGCATAGGCTTCGCCATGTAGTTGACCAGTTACATCAAGGAATACTTCTCTTCCAAAAAAATCGTCTTTAAAATCAATTTCTTTACCCTTTGAAATACTTTTAAGGTCTAGAGTGGAAACTCGAAACATCTCTCCACATCCTTCTCCATCATTTGATGTGATTATTGGAGTATTTACATATACAAATCCATTTTTTTGAAAGTATTCATGAATTTTGTAAGAAACTTGATTCCTAACTCTGGCAACAGCTCCAAATGTGTTAGTTCGTATTCTTAAATGAGGAATTTCTCTTAAGAATTCAAAGGAATGCCTTTTTTTTTGTAAAGGATATGTTTCTTGATCTGCTTCTCCAATTATATTGAAGCTTATCGTTTTAATTTCGTGTGTTTGTCCTTTTGCAGGACTTAAAATTAGAATTCCCGTTAAGGATATGCTGGCTCCTGTTGCAAGCCTTTTAAGTTCTTTCTCTTGAAAGTTAGAATCTTCTTCATCAATGACCGCTTGAATTCCTTTAATATTTGAACCGTCATTGATTTCGACAAATGAAATTTTACCATTGCTACGTTTTGTCCTAATCCATCCTTTTACTGTAATTTCACTCTCTATTATAGGGTTGTCTAGAATATCTTTTATACTTTTGTACATACTTCCTCTTAATATAACTTAACTTAATTTATAATTATTATAGCTTAAATATATAGTAGTTTTAGCATACAGTGTTCTTAATATTTGTGCTTATTGAAAGAAAATAAATTAATATCTATACTTAAATTTAAAACAAGACTATGAGCAATTTAAAAGATGTGGTAGTTATTTTTGATTCAGGGATAGGTGGATTATCTTATTTTGAGTATATAAAAAGTAGACTTAGTAAGCAAAACTATGTTTATATTGCGGATAATAAAAATTTTCCTTATGGGGAGAAGACTTCAGAGTTTCTTTTAAAAGAGATACTAAAACTAATTTTAAAATTGAGAGAAATTTGTAATATTTCTTCGATTGTTTTTGCCTGTAATACAGCATCTGTTATTACATATGGTAAGTTAGATTTTACTTTTCCTGTAATATATACCTTGCCTTCAATTAGTTTAGTAGAAGAACTAGTATCCAAAAAGGTTATTTTAATAGCAACGGATACTACTATTAATAGCGAATTTGTTCAAAATGAAAAGAGATTACATGGTGATTTAATGTTAAGGACTGCCGGAGAACTTATAAATTTTGTAGAGTATGGAGATAGGTTTAAAGATCATGCATTGAGATGTTTGGAATCCTTAAAAATAGAGGTTAAAGCCAGCAGACGAGATGTAATTTTTTTAGGGTGTACTCATTATTTGCATATTAAAGATATGATTGAAAATTTTTTAGAAATTCCTATTTATGAAAATCGTGCAGCTGTAGCAAATGAACTTGCTAGGACGGTAAAAATTACTGATAGTGATGATGCTTTTACAAATTACTTTTATTTAACAAAAGATGAAAATTTGTGTTTTTATAAAAGTTTTTGTGAAAAATATAGTCTTCAATTTAAAGGAATAATTGATTGAATGACCTTAAATTTGAAGTTCTCTGGGGTGTTAATAACATTTATTCTATTATCGAAGTTAAGACCAATTTAATTTATGAAGGAGTTATTAAGGGTAAGGTTTTAAATATTCAAAATAAGGAATATAGTCCTTTGGTACCTGGTGATTTTGTGTTAGGAGATATTTATGACGAGTGTAAGGTATATATTAAAGAGAGATTGGAACGCAGAAATATTTTTTGGCGTTATAATAAAAAGGCTGGTCTTAGGCAAGTTATTGTATCAAATATTGATAGTATTTTAATTGTTAGTTCTGCTTCACTTCCTGAGATAAAAAATTCATTTATTGACAGGATATTAATAGTTGCTGAGGATCAAGGGATTACTCCGATTATTTTGCTAAATAAAGTTGATGAAGGCATAACTAAGAGAGCTGCAACTTTGATTAAAATTTATGAAGATTTAGGATATAGAGTTATTCAAACTTCTGCTGTTACTTTACAGGGTATTGAAGAATTAAAATCAATTATTAAGGATTTTAAAACTTCTTTTATTGGACAGTCTGGAGTAGGGAAATCTTCACTTATAAATTTGATTGATTTAAATGCGGCACAGGCTATAAATGAAATATCTTATAAGTATGCTAGAGGAAGACATACTACAGTTTATGCTATGGCTTTTCATTCAGATAATGGAATAGTAATGGATACTCCAGGCGTTAAAGAGTTTGGGATTGAAACCTTAGACTATTTGAAACTTAAGCATTGCTTTAGAGAATTTAGGGGTTTAAATGATTTATGCAGGTTTAATTCTTGCTTACATATAAATGAGCCAAATTGCTTTATAATGACTCAAATTGGATTTAAAGTTTCAGAAGATAGATATAAAAGTTACTTAAAAATTTTAGATGAGCTTAAGAGATATAAAAGCTATGCAAGATAAATATCTAGAAAAAATTAATTTTTATCAAATATTATCTATAGTCTCTTCTTATGTAGTTATTTCAGATACCATTAATCTTTTTAACAGTCAAAGAATGCTAAAAGAAAAGGAAGAGCTTAATAAAATATGTTTTTTTGTTAAGTTGATTAGGAATCTTATTGAAGTTTATGATGAATATCCAAATTCTTATCTAGAGAGTATAAGTGATTCTATTGTTTTACTTCTTAAGGAGAATTCAAGAGTTTCTATTGAAGAAATTAGGAATATTATTTTTTTTCTAGAAGAAGTTTTAAGAATAAATTTTTTCTTAGATAGAAATGAATTTAAAGCTAAAAATGAAATTGGAAGTTTAAAAGATTTATTGTTTCTAGACCCAAGTCTTAAGCATTTATTAGGGGTTTTATCTAGGTATATTGATACTGATGAGCTTAAGATAAAGAGAGGTGTTGTTAAAGATTATGATGAGATTGATTTTGAGATTAAAAATTTAGACAAAAGAATAGAAAAGCAGATAAAGAAAATAATAGCTTTAAATTCAGAATATTTAACATCGACTCTTGTCTATTATAAATCAGATAAATATACTATTGCACTTAAGGCTAGTTTTAAGAATAAGATTAAGGGGAATGTGATATCTATTTCATCCTCTGGTGAAACATTTTATATTGAACCGAATGAGATAGTGAGTGAAAATAATAGGTTAAGTTTTTTAAACATAGAAAAGACACGCATAATTTTAAGAATACTACATGAGCTTTCAGATGAAATTCGCAAGCAAATTGTTCTTTTGAAAGGTCTTTATAATAATTTTTTATATTATGATTCTCTTAAAGCTAGAGCAATTTATGGAATAAAGACCCAGGGTGTATTTCCTATTATTGGTACTAATCTTAACATTTTAAATGCTCGTCATCCTTTAATACAGAATGCGAAAGAAATAAATTTTTGTCCGTCAGAGAATAGAGTTGTGGTTATTACAGGACCTAATGCTGGCGGAAAGACAGCAACTTTGAAAACTGTTGCCCTCTTGAGTGCTATGTTTCAATTTGGAATTCCTGTTCCGGTTGATGAGTCTAGTACTTTTAAGATCTTTGATAATATTTTCATTGATATTGGAGATGAACAATCAATTGAAAATTCGCTTTCAACTTTTTCAAGTCATATGAGTAATATTTCTTATATTTTAAAAAAAGCAACAATAGATAGTCTTTTAATATTTGATGAATTTTGCTCAGGGACAGATATTGAGCAAGGGCAGTCATTAGCGGTAGCTATGCTTGAATATTTAATTAAAATTAATTGTTATGTAATTATATCTACTCATTATAATGCTCTTAAGTATTTTGCATATACACATGAAGGCATTATTAATGCATCTATGCAGATGAATTTAGAAAGAATGGAGCCTAATTATAATTTAATATTTTCTCTTCCAGGGGAAAGTTTTGCTTTTAGTGTTGCAAGTAAATCTTCTATTCATCCTGATATTATACTTAGAGCGCAAGAGATATATTCATCTAGTAAGACAGAAGTGAATGAAATACTTGAAAGGCTTACAGATAAGGAGAGAGAGATATATTTACTTGAGGAGAAATTGAAAAATAAACTTAAACTTATTGAGCTTAAAGAAAATGAGATTGATAGCATTCAGGAAAAGATTCTTCTTAAGGAGAAAAATATAGAAGAGAAACTTATAAATGAGCAAAAGAATTTTTTGAATTATTCAAGGAAAACTTTAGAAAATTTGGTTAGAGAGATAAAAGAAGGAAGCGTTTATTTTCACAAGAATAAAGAGTTTATATCCAGTATTGCAGATAGGATATCAGGTAAGACTGCTAAGGTTGAACTACTTACTAAGGAAATTGCTACTAATATTGAATTTAAAGTGGGTGATAAAGTGAGAGTAACTAATCCAAGCACTTTAGGAGAAATAGTGAGTATTACCAAGAAAGGATTTATTGTAAATACTGGTGTTTTTAATATTACAGTTTCATCTTCTAATTTAGAGAAAGTATTAAACAAGAAAGAACCTAAGGGTGCTTTAAAGAAAGACTTCAGTTTTTCTTTTGAGAGTCAGGATGATGATTTATTGAGTATGACTCTTGATATTAGGGGGATGAGAGTAGTTGAGGCTATAGATTTTTTAAGTAAGAAGATAGATAATATGGTATTAAGAAATGTTGGTAAATTTGAAATAATTCATGGCAAAGGGGAGGGTCTTCTTATGACTAGCGTTCATGAATTTCTGAAGGAATTAAAATTTGTTAAGAAGTATTATTTTTCTCATCCGAGTGATGGAGGAGCTGGAAAAACAATAGTAGAAATTTAAATGGGCATAGCAAAGTTTGAAGAACTTGAGAATATATTGTTCAATATTTGCCTTGATGTTGATTATGTTCTTGAGGATGAATTTGGAAGTGCCTATGAGGTGCATCCAAATAGACCTTTTAGGGGCAAAGCGGCTAATGGTATTTTGGATGGACTTTTTCGCGTGACTACATCTTTTACTCCTGGGTATGGCTCTAATTTTGGAAGAGGATATTTAATTATTATTGAGATAATAACTCTTGATGTAGTTGATATGGAATTTAGCAAAAGAGTGATAGAGAGGGGTATTAAAGTTTTTAAAGAAAAGTTGAGAGAAAAATTTCCAGGGAAAAAACTAGCTATAGTTCATGATATTAATGTTTATAAAATTATTGGAGATTTTTTTAGTAATTAATTTTGAATTTGTTAATTGTTAAGTTTAAAAGGAATCAAAATTATTAAAAAGGAATTATTTTAAAAATTTAATTTTGATTTATACTTAAAATATATATAAAATAACCTTGAATATTTTATATATTAGTAATAGTATTTTAATATTGAAATTTATTAATAATTTCTCTATTTTTTTGTTTGTTGAATTATTTTATATATTTACTTGAGGAGATCTCATGCAATTTGAAGTTAAGGATTTGATAAGTAGGATTAAGAAAGATGGACTTGAGGAAGCTGAGAGGTTGGCTAGCGAGATTGTTGGGAATGCAAAGAGAGAAGCTGAGGCTATTGTTTTGAAGGCTGAGAGTGATGCTAGAGAATTAAAAATAAAAGCGGAAAAGGAAGTTAGCGAGTATAGGAGGCATGCGCTTGAGGCATCTCGTCAAGCTGTTAGGGATTTGATTATTGGTACTGAAAAAAACATTAAATCTCTTTTTGAGACTGCTTTAAAGGATTCTGTTTCTAGTCAGTGTGACAATGGTTTTTTGAGTACGCTTATTGTTAGGGTTGTGGAAGGCTGGAGTAAGGGGGATAGGATAGATGTTATCCTTAATGAATCTGATCTTTCTGATCTATTGTCTCTTTTAAGAACAAAGATAGGCGAGAGACTTAAGGGTGAGATTGAGGTTAAGCCTTTTAGAGGAATAAATAAGGGATTTAAAATACAGCAGAGAGATAGCAATCTATATTATGATTTTACTACAGAAACTATTTCTGATATTCTTTTTGAATATTTAAATCCAAGGTTTAAAGAAGTTATTAAGGTGGTTTAGGAGAGGTATTATGCTGAATCCTTATTATTATGTGATATCGTCATTACCTTATCTTGATTTAAAGATTGGAAAAGTGTGGAGTGTGTCAAATTTTTTTGAAAATGTTGAAATTGCTTTAAACAAAGAAGATTTTATTTTTTTAAAAAATTTGTCAGAGTTTGGGATTGTTAGAGGAAGCTTGAAGGCGATTGATTGTTTTCTTGATTTTGAAGAAGAAATAAAATATACATTAGCTTATATTAGGGCAGAAAAATTAGGTCTTTCAAGAGATTTGTATGTGGAATCTTCTTATTTTTCAAGTTATTATTTAGGCGTTTTAAAAGCTATTTGTCTTAAGGAAAACCCTTTTGAGGTGGAATTAGGGCTTGATATGTTGAGGTGGCAATTTTTAACGGATCTTGAAGTGGGAAATGAGTTTAATTTTGAAAAATTAGTGATTTATTTTTTGAAATTAATGCTGGTCTCAAGAAGAAGTCTATTTGTAGAAAAAGTAGGTGAGAGTAATTTTGCAGACATTTGTCAAAAAATAAGCTTGGATATGAATAAGAAATATTAAAAGAGGAATTTTAATGGAAACAAAAGGAAAAGTAGTAGGAGTAATTGGGAATTTAGTTACTATTGAGGTTGTTGGTACAGTTGCCATGAATGAGGTTGTTTTTATTAAGAGTGCTGGTAGGAGTTTAAAGGCTGAAATAATTCGTGTTAGGGATGGGGAAGTTGATGCTCAGGTGTTTGAGATGACTAAGGGAATTTCTGTTGGAGATAATATTGAGTTTACAAATAAGCTTTTAACCGTTGAACTTGGTCCTGGTCTTTTAACTCAGGTGTATGATGGTCTTCAAAATCCTTTACCAGAACTTGCTGCTCAATGTGGGTTTTTTTTAGAGAGAGGTTTGTATTTAAGAGCTCTTGATAAGAATAAAAAATGGAATTTTAAAACAACTGCGAGAGTTGGTGATGCTGTTACTGCGGGAGATTATCTTGGATTTGTTGTTGAGGGTACAGTTAATCATCAGATAATGATTCCATTTGATAGAAGAGATTCTTATAATATTGTGGAGATTGTTAGTGATGGGAATTATACTGTAGATGACAAGATTGCTGTTATTCAAAATGATGCTGGAGATAGACATATTGTAACTATGTCATTTCATTGGCCTGTTAAAATTCCTATTACAAACTATAGAGAAAGAATTATTCCTAGTGAGCCTATGGTAACTCAAACAAGGATAATAGATACATTTTTCCCAGTGGCTAAGGGCGGTACATTTTGTATTCCTGGACCTTTTGGCGCTGGAAAGACAGTCCTTCAGCAGGTAACAAGTCGTAATGCTGATGTTGATATTGTAATTATTGCTGCTTGTGGAGAGAGAGCAGGTGAGGTTGTTGAGACTCTTAAGGAATTTCCTGAGCTTACAGATCCGAGAACAGGTAGGTCATTAATGGAGAGAACATGTATTATTTGTAATACATCTTCTATGCCAGTTGCTGCTCGTGAAGCCTCAGTTTATACGGCTATTACTATTGGGGAGTATTATAGACAAATGGGACTTGATGTTCTTTTATTGGCTGACTCAACTTCAAGGTGGGCTCAGGCTATGAGGGAGATGTCGGGTCGTCTTGAAGAAATACCAGGGGAGGAGGCTTTTCCTGCTTATCTTGAATCTGTTATTGCATCATTTTATGAGAGAGCAGGTATTGTTGTTTTAAGTAATGGGAATATTGGTTCTGTAACTGTAGGTGGGTCTGTTAGTCCTGCTGGAGGTAATTTTGAAGAACCGGTGACTCAGGCAACTTTAAAGGTTGTGGGCGCGTTTCATGGACTTACAAGAGAAAGATCGGATGCTAGAAAATTTCCAGCTATTAGTCCTCTTGAATCTTGGAGTAAATATGGAGGGGTTGTTGATACTGAGAAAACAGAATATGCAAGGTCGTTTTTGGCAAAGGGTAATGAGGTAAATCAGATGATGAAAGTTGTTGGAGAAGAGGGAATAAGTAATGATGACTTTTTGGTTTATTTGAAAGCAGAACTTTTAGATGCATGTTATTTACAGCAAAATTCGTTTGATAATATTGATGCAGCTGTTGGGCCTGAACGTCAAAATTATATGTTTGATATAATTTATGATATTTTGCAGTCAACTTTTAAATTTGAAAATAAATTGGAAGCAAGAGATTTTATTAATGAGTTAAGACAAAATATCTTAGATATGAATCTTACTCCCTTTAAAGAAGAAAAGTTTAATAAATTAGAATTTGCTTTAACTGATTTAATCAATTCTAAGAAATTAAATTTTAGAGGTAATAGTGATGAAAAGAATATACAGTAAGATAGAGTCTATTGTAGGGAATGTAATAACTGTTACGGCTCGCGATGTTAAGTATGGGGAACTTGCTATTGTAAAGGCAAATGATACGAGTTCTTTAGCGGAAGTTATTAAGTTGGATAGGGATAAAGTCTCTCTTCAGGTCTATAATGGTACAAGAGGTGTTTCAACGTCAGATCAAATTAAGTTTTTAGGGCATCCTATGCAAGTTACATTTTCTGAGAATTTGCTTGGTAGGATTTTTGATGGGGCTGGAAATCCAAAAGATGGGGGGCCTCGTCTTGAAGATAATTTAATTGAAATTGGAGGGCCTTCTGCTAATCCTGCTAAGCGAATTATTCCGAGGAATATGATACGAACAGGAATTCCAATGATAGATGTGTTTAATACTCTTGTTGAATCACAAAAGTTGCCAATATTTTCTGTATCTGGAGAGCCTTATAATGAACTTCTTGTAAGAATAGCTTTGCAGGCAGAAGTTGATTTGATTATTCTTGGAGGAATGGGACTTAAGAATGATGATTATTTAACTTTTAAAGATTCTCTTGAGAAAGGTGGGGCTTTAAGTAGAACCATATTTTTTGTTCATACGGCTAATAATTCTGTTGTTGAATCTTTAACAGTGCCTGATATTTCTCTTGCTGTTGCTGAAAAATTTGCTCTTCAAGGAAAAAAGGTTTTAGTATTGCTTACTGATATGACTAATTTTGCTGATGCTATGAAAGAAATTGCTATTACTATGGAACAAGTGCCTTCTAATAGGGGTTATCCTGGTGATTTATATTCTCAGCTTGCATCTCGATATGAAAAGGCCATTGATTTTGAAGGCGCGGGCTCTATTACTGTACTTGCAGTTACTACTATGCCTGGTGATGATGTTACTCATCCAGTACCTGATAATACGGGCTATATTACTGAGGGGCAATATTATTTGAAGGGAGGAAGAATTGAGCCTTTTGGATCTCTTTCAAGACTTAAGCAGATGGTTAATGGGAAGACAAGAGATGACCATAGAACAATTATGGACTCTATGATTAAGCTTTATGCATCTTCAAAGGAATCTATCGAGAAGAAAGCTATGGGATTTAATATGACGGAGTGGGATAAAAAACTTCTTAAGTATAGTGGTATGTTTGAAAGTAAATTGATGGATTTATCTGTTAATATTCCTTTGGAGGAGGCCTTAGATTTGGGATGGGAGATACTCTCTAGTTGTTTTGAGCCGAAAGAAACTGGAATTAAGACAGAGCTTGTAGAAAAGTATTGGCCCAAAAAAGAGGCTTAGAATGGCTAAAGTTAAGTTAACTAAAAATGAACTTAAGAAACAAAAAGATAGCCTTAAAATGTTTAGTAGGTATTTGCCTACATTACAACTTAAGAAGCAACAACTTCATTTAGAAATTAGAAAGGTTGAGGGACTTAAGCGAGAGAGAGCGCTTGAACAAGATAGAATAAGAGGAAATATTAGTTCTTGGGTTTCTTTATTTGGTGAAGAATTTCCTTTTCAGGATTGGATTCAAGTTAAAAGAGTAGTGAGAGGTTTTACAAATATTGCAGGTATTACTATTCCTATTTTTAATTCTATTGAGTATGAGGATATTAGGCATGATCTTTTATCAACTCCTTATTGGGTAGATAGAGGGATAGAAGTTATTAAGAGTGTAATTCAGATAAATGCAGAACTTGAAGTTTTAAGTGAACAGAGTAGGTTATTAGAGGCAGAACTTAATACTACTTCTCAGAGAGTAAATTTATTTGAGAAGGTTATGATACCTGTCACTAAAACTAATATAAAGAAGATTAATGTGTATCTTGGAGATCAGCAAACAGCGGCTGTTGTAAGAGGGAAGATGGCTAAGGCTAGTTTGATTGATAGTAGGTAGGGTTTTATGATTGTAAAAATGAAGAAAGTTTTGCTTTTGACTTTGTTGAAATATAAGAGAGAGGCTCTTGAAAATTTAAGAGAATTGGGAGTTGTCCATATTGATTTTTACAATAAAGTTTCAAAGTCTTTAGAAGAGGTTATTGAAACTAGGGGAATTTTTATTCAGGCTTTATCTTTGCTTGAAGATGATTATGAGGTGAAAACTTTAAAATCTTCAAGTGAAAATTTTTTGGATATTGCAAAAAATATAGTTAAGTTAGGTACTGAGATTAAAGATCTTAGAGATACAAGGCAGGAATTATTACATAAAAGGGATAGCATATCCTTTTGGGGATATTTTTCTCTTGATTTGGTAAATAAATTGAGAGAAAACAATATTTGTGTACAATTTTTTAAGTCTCAAATTAGTGAATATAAAAAAATATTGACATCTTCTGAAATTAAAGTTGCTCTTGTTAATAATGTGAAAGGCGCAGCTTATTTTGTAGCTATTAATGATTCTATGCAAACAATAGAAACAGCGGAAGAGTATAAGTTTGAGCTTGACCTTATTTTGATTGAAAATAAATTAAAGATTATTAATGAAATTTTGGAACAAAAAGTAACTCAAATATCACTGTTAAATAAGTATAAAGATGTTTTAAGGGATGAGATAAGAAAATATAATCAAATTGTTGAGTTTGAACAGGTTGTAGCTGACATGAGGGTAGAATGCAATAATTTTGTTTATATTACAGGATTTATTCCGGAAGATAAGCAAGAAAAGCTTAGAAATGTAGCTGGAGATAAATTTGCTGTTCAATTTGCAGATCCAGATGATGAAGATATTGTACCAACTTATGTTGAAAGAAAAGGATTGGCTAAGCTTGCTGGACCTATTTTTGATGTTTTAGATACAATTCCTGGGTATAAAGAGAGAGATGTTAGTTTCATTTTTATGTTATTTTTCTTTGTATTTTTTGGAATGATAGTTGGTGATGCAGCTTATGGTGTACTATTTTTGCTAGTAGGAATTATACTGAGTGTGGGCAATTTAGTGAATAAGAAGCCTTTAACATCTGTTCATGCTTTGATATTTTATCTGAGTACATCGGCTATTATATATGGTTCAATGACTGGCACTTGGTTTGGAAGTGGTCCTTTTGTACTTGAATTATTCCCTGCTTTAAAGTTTTTTAAGATTGACTACTTGACAGGCAGTAACAGTATGCAAAATATTATGTTTATATGTTTTACAATAGGTCTTTTGCAAATATCATTAGCTCATATATGGAATTTTATTCGACAAGTAAAGGAAAAGCCTCATATACATGCAATTGCTCAAATTGGTTGGCTTGTTGGAATTTCTGGACTTTACTATTTAGTACTCAATTTGATATTAGGGGAGGATAGATTTCCTATGAGTAGTTATATTTTAAATATGATATATATTGGAGTTGCTCTTGTCTTTATTTTTGAGAAGCAAGATGGTTCAAACTTCTTTATGTGTATATTAAAAAGCTTTGGTGGGGTAATAGAACAATTTTTGACTACTGTTGCAGGATTTGCAGACATAATATCTTATATTAGGCTTTTTGCTGTTGGGCTTGCAGGACTTGCAATTTCTGATAGTTTTAATAGTATGTCAGCATCTTTATTAAAATCATCTAATATTGGTCTTATAATAAGTGGCATTATTATAATACTGTTTGGACATATTCTAAATATAGTTTTATCTTTATTGTCTGTTGTTGTTCATGGAGTAAGACTTAATATGCTTGAATTTTCAAACCATTTGGGTCAAGAATGGAATGGATGTTCTTATAAGCCCTTTAGAAAAATAAAAAATCAATAAGGAGATACATATGGATATAGGTTTAATAGGAGTTAATTCAGCTTTAACAATATCTGCAATAGGTTCAGCTTTGGGTATGGGGGCTGCAGGAAGTGCTGCTATTGGAGCATGGAAGAGGTGTTATATGCAAGGCAAGCCGGCTCCGTTTTTATTAATTGTTTTTGTTTCAGCACCTTTGACTCAAATAATATATGGATATATATTGATGAATACTTTAGCGGGGGTAATGGAACAGGTAAATCCTTGGTTATTATTTGGAGCGGGTTTTGGTGGTGGACTTGCTATTTCTGTTTCTGCTTTTGCTCAAGGAAGAGCGGCTGCTGGAGCTTGTGATGCTTTTGCTGAGACTGGGAAGGGATTTGCGACAAATCTTTTGATTTTAGGATTAATAGAATCTGTTGCTCTTTTCGTAATGGTATTCTTAATGATATTTAAGTTTGTTTAAATTTTAACAAGTCAAATATTAAATTTTCTCGAAATTTATGAGAAAATTTAATATATTTGTAATTATGATAAAAAATTTTATACCCTTTTTAGTTTTCAGTTTTATTTTAAATTTAAATGCATCAGTAGATAAAGAATTGCCATATTGGATTTTACTTGAAAGAGGAAGACAGCTTATTTATTCTAAGGAAAAATTTATTCAATCTAACCTTACTGTTGCTATTAGTTATTTGCAGGAAGCTTTGCTTAGAAAGGGAATATATCCTGAGGCTAATTATTACTTATCAATAGTTTATGGTAGGACTGGCAATGTTGTTCTTGAAAAATTGCATCTTAAGAAGGCTTTGGAAGATAAAGACTATTTACTAGATCAATCTTTTGAGAAGAATATACTCTTTTCTTTGGCTAGATTAGCTGAGTTTGAAAATAATTATGTGGATATGATTGATTATTTAAATGAAGTTTTAAATAGATTTTCAAATGATGATGATTATTATAATTATCATTATGTTGTGCAAAAACGTGAAGGTGTGTCGAGCAGTAAATTTAATATGGGTTTTTATTTAGATTCTTACTTAAAGAATGTAAGAGGGACTTCTGGTCTTGATTTCACTTTTAATCTTTATAGGTTTAAAAATTATAATGTTATTGATGCTCATGGGCTGTTATCGAAAGTGTATTTAAGGATAGGGGCTTACGAGCTTGCAATTACTCATGGACTTATAGCTGCTGTTGGTATTTTGACTAGAATGAATGAGTATGTGAGTTACTATGAGCCACTTTATAAGTTTAAAAATTTAAGATCTTTTGCTCAAAAAATAAATGAATATACGGACATTAGAGCTAGTTTTGAATCTACGGATTTTTGGGAAGTAGTATATAGAGTTGCTTATGCTACTTATATGTATGATAATCATAAGAACAAATTGAGGGCTATAGATACTTGGAAATTAATTGTTGATCTTGCTCCTAAGTTTTCACCTTATGTTTCAAAATCAAAGAGTCAGATCAGAAATCTTCTAGTGAATAAAAGTGTATAATTAGTGTAATATTTTTGAATATTGTAGTTTGATTTAGGGAGTTTGAGATTAGTTCTTATAAAAAAAATTTTTGCATTATTGCACATATTGATCATGGTAAGTCAACCTTGGCGGATAGATTTATACAGAAGGCCAAGATAGTCTCAGATCGAGATTTTAAAAGTCAAATGCTTGATAGCATGGATATTGAAAGGGAGAGGGGCATTACAATTAAGAGTCAAGCTGTTACTATTGAATATAAGAGCAATGATGGAAATATTTATGAGCTTAATTTTGTAGATACACCAGGTCATGTTGATTTTTCTTATGAAGTTTCAAGAGCAATTTCATCTTGTGAGGGCGCACTTTTACTTATTGATGCAAGCCAAGGAATTGAGGCTCAAACTGTTTCTAACTTTTATATGGCATTTGAACATAATCTTGAAATTATTCCTGTTATTAATAAAATAGATTTACCAAGTGCGAATATTGATTTTGTAAAAGAACAAATAGAACGTGATTTAGGCCTAGATTCAAATATTGCTGTTCCAATATCTGCTAAGAATGGAATAGGAATTGATGAGTTGCTTGAGTCTATTTGTAAATATGTTCCGTCTCCTAAGGGTAGTGTTAGTAATGCATTGAAGGCTTTAATTTTTGACTCGCATTATGATTCTTATCGTGGTGTTATTGTACATTTTAGAATTTTTGAAGGTCGGATCAAGACGGGTGATAAAATTAAATTGATGCATGCAGATAGGGAATATTTAGTCGAAGAGATTGGAATCTTTAGAATATTACTTGAAAGAAGGGATGTTTTGGAGGCTGGCGATGTTGGTTATTTCATTGCGGGGATAAAGAATATATCAGATGTGAAGATTGGAGATACTGTAACTTTTTTCGATGAACCAGCAAGTTTTCCTCTTGAAGGATTTAAGGAAGTTAAGCCTGTGGTATTTTCTTCTGTTTATCCGGTTGATGCTAATCAGTATGATGATCTTTTAAAGGCGATGGATAGACTCAAGCTTAATGATGCATCGCTTACTTTTGAAAAAGATGCTTCAGCTGCCCTTGGTCATGGATTTAAATGTGGATTTTTAGGGTTGCTGCATTTAGAAGTAATTCAGGAAAGAATTGAGCGTGAGTTTGATCTTAATGTAATCTTAACTTCTCCTTCGGTTCGTTATAAAATTGTTCCTAAAAAGGGAGATCCTTATTTTATTGAGAGTCCTGAACAATTTCCTGGAAATGAGTATATTGAGAATGCTCTTGAACCTTATATTAGAGCTAATATTATTGTCCCTACTGAGTTTTTAGGGAATGTTATGAGTATTTGTTTACTTAAAAGAGGAATACAAGAAAACTTAATTTACCTTGATACAAAACGTGTTGAGATTATTTATAAAATGCCACTTGCAGAAATACTTTTTGATTTTTACGATAAAATTAAATCTGTAAGTCGCGGATATGCTTCTTTTGATTATGAATTATTAGGTTATGAGGAAACAGATTTAGTTAAATTGGATATTTTAGTTAATGGGGACAGAGTTGATGCACTATCTCAGTTGGTCTTTAGAGATAGTGCAAGGACAAAGGCTACGGGTATTTGTAAAAAATTAAAGGAAGAGATTGCAAGACAGCAGTTTAAAATAGCTATTCAGGGAGCTATTGGTTCAAATATTATTGCTCGTGAGACAATCTCACCTGTTAGAAAAGATGTTACTGCTAAATGTTATGGTGGTGATATTACTCGTAAAAGAAAACTTTTAGAAAAGCAAAAGGAGGGGAAGAAACGAATGAAGATGATAGGAAATGTTGAAATACCTCAAAGTGCATTTCTTTCTGTGCTTAAGTCAGATGATAAGTAGATATATGAGTTATTTTGGATGTTTTATTGGTTTTAATTAGTTTGTAGTAGAGAATTTTAAATGTATTAAATATAAGTTTATAACTTAAAGGAGAGGAAAGTAAGTGAAATTTATTGAGAGAATAGAGGAGTTAATTAAAAAAGTACAAATAAATAAAGATTCTGTTTTTAGTGAAGCTGTTAATAAGCAAGTGTTTGATTATATTTCAATAAATATCTTATAAAATTTAGTTATGATAATATTTAAATTTTATAAGATATTTAATTTATATTTTAATGTAAAAATGTTAAGGAGTTTTTATGTGTATGAGGTTTTTTCAAGTAGAATGATAAGTTTAAAAATATTTTATAAGGGAAAAAAGGATTAAAAATGCAATTTAAAAGACATATAATGAGCTTGAGTAAAAAAGTTAGGGAAGTTAAAGATAGTGTTTTACTTGAAGAGGCTACAAAACATCACCTTGTTTTACCTCTTTTAACAATATTGGGCTATGATTACACCAATCCTCTTATTGTTGAACCTGAATTTACAGCTGATTTTTCTAATAAGAATGCAAAAAAAGTAGATTATGCTCTCTTATTAGAAAATAATCAGGGTATTATTTTAATGGAAGTTAAGCATCATAGTGAGAATTTAGAAAGGCATGTTGAACAATTGGTAAATTATTTTAATAATCTTAAACCTAAAAGATCTGTTGAATTTGGAATTTTGACCAATGGGCTTGAGTATCAATTTTTTACTGATTTAAGTAATGATAATTTATTGGATACAGAACCTTTTATGGTTGTGAATTTAGAGGAAATTACTCTTGAGAGCATTGATAACTTAAGAAAATTTTGTAGGAAAGATTTTGATGTCCGAGTAGTGAAGTCATTTGCAAGGGAAATAAGATATAGAAAATTTGTTTCTCAATATTTGAAAACAGAGGCAAGTAATCCAAGTGACGATTTTATTAGATTTATAAATAGAAAAATTGAATTTAAAAAGCCAGCATTATTGGATGCTAAAAATGTAGTAAGAAGTGTGTTTAGTGAGATACTTTTTCCAAGTTGTGCATTACGAAATAATAGGGTGGTAGTATCTAGGATGATTGATGAGAAAACTTTAAATAATAATAATAGATCTAATGAAGAGAATACTAAAAATTTAGAAAGATTGGCAAAATCAAGTATTGAAGTGCAAAATTTAAATAAAATATTGGAGAATTTTATTTTTACTCTAGATAATGTGGAAAAATATGAAAGTCAACATTATACAGGATATAGGATTGTTGGTGGTAAACTTTTTGCAGATTTAGTATTTAGACCTAAAAGGAATGTAATACTAATTACAGTTAAAGTTCCTTTGGAAAAGGTATGTTTAAAAGAAGGTTTTGTTCGTGATGTTAGTGGTATTGGAACTTATGGGAATGGGAATATTGAAATTGTTTTTGTAGATGAATCACAATTTGAAGAGGTTAAAAGACTCATAAGATTAAGTTTTGATTTATGTAATTAATTTTGTATATAATATATAAATATGAAAGAATTATCGCATGCAATGAAATTTTTCAAGCTTTTTTCTGAAAATAAAGTAATTAAGTTGGAAAATTTACATATTAAACCTGAAAAAGATATACAAAAAATATTTGAGTGTCATTTAGAAACTTTTTTCAAAGTGAAGTTAATAGCGACTGAATTTAAGATAGGAGATAAAAGAATAGATACAGTTGGAATTATGGAAACAAGTGATGGTGTTGTTCCTGTGATATTTGAGTATAAGAAAAATTCAAGTCCTATGCATGTTTTGCAGGCTGTTGGATATGATGAGATATTGAAAGATAGGAAGAGTGATTTTTTGCTTGCGATTATAAAGAGGTTTGGTCAAACTTCTGAGAAGTACAATAATGTAGATTTTGATTCAACTAAGATTATTTGTGTGGCCAGAAAATTCGAAGGAGAAGCTAAGACTCAGGCCAAAAGAGATTCTTCAGAAATTATTCTTGTAGAGTATGATATGTATGAAGATAATTTAATAACATTAAAATTAACTACTTATCCTGCTGGTGATAGTGATATTAAAGTTTCTAAGAATAAGAAAAGTAAAAATGTATCTCAATCAGAAAAGGTACATGATGTAGTTTCTCAAAAAAATGACAAAAAAGATTTTTTATCAACAAGTAATCTAAAGAAATTGGCGAAATCAAGTGTTGAAGTACAAAATTTAAATAAAATATTGGAGAATTTTATTTTGGGTCTAGATAATGTGGAGAAATATGAAATGGAGTATTATACGAAATTTACTAAATCGGGTAAAATTTTTTGTGCGATACAGTTTTTGAAAAAAAAAGTATTGGTTTTTATAAAAGATAAGAATAAAAAATTAGATGAGGTTAATGGATTTATTAGAGATGTTACAGATATAGGGCATTATTGTACTCCAGCAAACATTGAAATTACATTTAAAGATGAAACTCAGTTTGAAGAGGTTAAAAGACTTATAAAATTAAGTTATGACAATTTTTAGTTTTGATTAAAACTTTATTAGTTTATTTAATTGTTTTGTTATTTAACTTATTTATTTTTATAATTTTACTATTAAGTTGTTTAAATGCATTTTTAGATAACTTATTAGATATTTAATTCTTATTAAAAATGTTGGAAAAGTATTTTAAAATGTTATAAAATTATTTTATTGATATAAAATAATTTTAGATGGAGATGATTTATGCTTAAGTGTAATAAGGTAGTTCTTGTTGGAGCTGGGGGTGTTGGTTCGAGCTTTGCTTATGCTTTAACAATAGATAACTCACTTGTTCATGAACTTGTAATTATTGATGTAGCTCAAGATAAGGCTAAGGGTGAGGTCATGGATTTAAACCATGGACAGATGTTCTTAGAGAAAAATATTAAAATAAAATATGGAACTTATGGAGATTGTTCTGATGCTGATATTGTTGTGATTACTGCAGGACTTAATCAGAAACCAGGTGAAACAAGGCTTGACTTGGTTGGGAAGAATACTAAAATCTTTAAAGATATTGTTACAAGCGTTGTTTCAAGTGGTTTTAGTGGTATTTTTGTAGTTGCAAGTAATCCTGTTGATATTATGACTTATGTTACAATGAAGTATTCCAATTTTCCAATGCATAGGGTTATTGGGACTGGAACAACACTTGATACTTCAAGGCTTAGATATTTTTTATCAGAGCATTTTAATGTGAATACTCAAAATGTACATTCATATATTATGGGAGAACATGGGGATAGTTCTTTTGCTACTTGGGATGAAACTAAGGTAGCTATGAAACCTTTGTCTGAATACATTACTGAGGGAAAAATAAGAGAAGAGGAACTTGATGAGATGCATAGGCGGGTTGTTAATGCTGCTTATGAAGTAATTAAGCTTAAGGGTGCTACTTATTATGCTATTGGACTTGGAATTAAAAATATTGTAAATGCGATTGTTAGTGATCAAAATCTTATTTTGCCTATATCTTCATATATTAATGGTCAATACGGTGGATCTGTTAAAGATATTTATATTGGTGCGCCTTCTATAATATGCAAAGAGGGTGTTAAAGAGGTTCTTGATTTTAAAATAAGTGATAGAGAATTTGAAAAGTTCAGAGCTTCTGCTAATCAACTTAGAAGCTATATTGATAAAATAGAATTTTAAAAAGCTCGAGGGCTTTTTAAAATTCTTCAATAAGTTGTTCACCACTTTTTCTGTGCTCAATGGCTTCTAGTAATGATTCTCTTGAGATATGGTTTTCTTCCTTTAAATCAGAAATTGTTCTTGCAATTTTTAATATTGAATGAGTGGCTCTTGATGATATATTAAGTTTATTTAAAATGTAAATCAATTCATCTTTTAATATTTTATCTAACTCACAGTACATCGTAATATGTTCTGGCTTAAGGTCGGAATTTTTGTGTATGCTTTCAATATTTTCATATCTTTTGCTTTGGATATCCCTTGCTTTTAATATTCTCTTTCTTATTTCACTTGAACTTTCACTTTTTTCTTGGAATAATTTTTCATTGTTCACTGGTTTGGTTGGAACTCTAATATCAATCCTATCAAGCATTGCTGCTCCAAGTTTTTTCCAGTAGTTTGAAACCTCTTGTTGAGAGCAGAAACATTCTATATCTTTTTTACCAAGATTGCCGCATGGACAAGGGTTTGTAGCGATGACTAACTGAAAATTTGCAGGATATTTGAATGATTTTGCACTTGCTCTTACAATTGAGATTGTTTTATCTTCAATGGGCTCGCGTAGAGATTGCAAGATTGATTTTTGAAATTCTAAAGCTTCATCTAAGAATAAAATTCCATTGTGTGCCATTGATACTTCTCCAGGTAATGCATTAGAACCACCACCAATTATTCCTTCTTTGCTTGCAGTATGATGAGGTTGTCTGAATGGTCTTTGTTTTATTATTTTTGTATCTATTAATTTGCCCGCTACTGACCAGATTCTGTTTGTTTCAATTAATTCTTTATTTGTAAGTGGGGGTAGGATTGATTTTATGCATTTGATACTAATAGTTTTTCCACTTCCAGGCGGACCAAATAACATAAGATTATGTCCCCCGGCAATTGCAATTTCAATTGCCCTTTTCATTCTATGGTGTCCTTTTATGTTGTTAAAATCATATTCAAATGTTTCTTCAGACTCCTCTGTATTGTCTTCTTTTGTAAAATCAATTGTGTGTTTTGTTGGAAATATATTCTTATTAAGATGCTCTACTATCTCCAGAGTTTCTTTTAAAGTTTTAACTCCCCAAATGTTTAGATTATTTATTAAAAGACCTTCTTCTAGATTGTCAAAAGGTATGATTATACACTTAATACCTCTTTCCTTTGCAAGTGATATAGCAGGTAACACCCCCTTAATTGCCCTTATTTTTCCGTCTAATTGTAATTCTCCTAATATTAAAATACCTAAATTATTATTTTTATTTTCATTTGTAGTTATAATACTTGTTGCAATTGAGAGGTCAATTGCAGTTCCAATTTTTTTGATACCTGCTGGTGCAAGATTTATTAATATTCTGTCTTTTGGAAAACTGAATTCTGAGTTTTTAATAGCTGCTTTTACTCTTTCTCTTGATTCTTTAATTTCACTTCCAGCAAGCCCAACAATATCAATACCTGGTATTCCCTTTCTAATATCTACTTCAATTTCAATTAGTTCTCCATCATATCCTATGGATGAGTGGGAATATATTTTCATGTAATTCTCCTTAAATTAAAAGTTATTTCATTATATTTAAGCTTTCATTTAGGGCTTTATAAGGCAGTATGAAGCAATTTTGTCTATTTGTATGTATGAAATTTTCAAAATTTTTAAGACTTGTATCAATTTCTTCTAAACTTTCAAAATTTTTATTAATTGCCTTTGTGATGATTTCTAGTATTTCTTTTCTAGATTTGTTGTCACATATTTTAGTTAATGTATAAGCGCTTGCAAGAAGAATAATGCATCCCGATGCATTGTATTTTAATCTGATTTTATCGTTGTTCATGTTTATTTGAAAGGCTATTTGGTCACCACAATTAGACTTATATACTAAATTTTGATTTTTATCTGTTTTAAAAGTGTATTTACTTATTTTACTAAGCCTTATTAGTTCTTTTTTTATTTTCTCTGAGAGCATATTTCAATTTTAAGTAGTTTATTTGATTAAATCAATATAAAGTAATAAAGGATTCTTGTAAAGGGTTTAATGAAATGCTTTTATTGTTCTCTTCAGACAAAATATAAAAGTATCAATTTCTTCTTTTGTGTTATATAAATAAAAACTTATTCTTAAAAGATGATTTTTTTTAATATTTTCTGAGAAAAAAGCAAGATAAGTACAAGTACGACCAGATCGGATTGCAATGCCCATTGTATCAAGATATGTTTCAATATCATGTGAATGGATATCTTTTATTGTAAATGATATTATTGCTTTTCTTTTAATATCTTGATTTAGAAGGAATTCAACCTCATCAATTTCTTTTAATTGTTCAACACAATATTTAACGAGTTCTTTGTCATGTTCTTTAATAAATTCCATTGAAACATTATTAATGTATTCTATTGCTTTGCCAAGACCGATGATTCCTGCAATATTAGGGGTACCTGATTCGAATTTATTTGGTGATTCAAGAGGTTTAAAGCAAATTTCATCATTTTCTATGAAAAGATCTTCTATAGTATTGCCTCCTAGTTTACAGCTATTGAGTTTATCTATAATGTTATTGGAGATATATAGCACTCCTGTTCCTGTTGGAGCAAGCATTTTGTGTCCTGAGAATACTAAAAAATCACAGTTTATTTTGCATACATCTATGTCTGTGTGGGGCGCCATTTGAGCTGCGTCTACGAAAAAAATCATTTTATTTTCTTTAGCAATTTTTCCAATTGCTTCTAAATCTTGAGAAGTACCTAATATATTGCTTATGCCGGATATAGCAATAATTTTAGTTTTATCTGTAATTAAGTTTTGTATTTGCAAGGGTTGAATAAGACCCATTTCATTAAACTTTGCAAGTTTGATTTTTAAATTTAAATATTTAGCGATATTGACCCAAGGAAGTAAATTACTGTTATGTTCTAGATTTGTTAAAATGATTTCATCGTTTTCTTTTAAAATTTTTGAAAAAAGTAATGAATTTGCTACTGTATTTATACCATCTGTTGTTCCAGAATTAAATATTATATTTCTATTAGATTCTGCATTAATAAATCTTTTTACAAGTTTTCTTGTCTCTTCTATTTTTAAGCTGGATTGAATTGCAAGTTCATGTCCACTTCTGTGAACATTTGCATTATAATTTTTGTAATAATCGACTTCAGATAAAATAACATTTTTAGGTTTTTGAGAGGTAGCAGCGTTATCAAAATAAATAATTTTTTTATTGTTTATAGTTTTATTTAAAATGGGAAAATCTTTTCTTAAAATTTTAGCTTTTTTATTTGTATCTTTTATAAGATGAGCCTTCATTTTTTAAAGCTTCCTTTCTTTTTCATTTCGTTGTCATTTTAAAATAAAAGCTTTTACTTTAAGAAAGTATAACATTATTTATTGTTTTATTTTGATAATGAAAATCATTTTGCAATTAATATTTTATTTTTAATATGTGACTATCCTTTGCCTTTTATATTTTGAGTATATCTTTATGTTATAATTCGTTTTATGAAAGAAATAATTTATAGATTTGAGAAAGCTGAAGATTATAAGTTAGTACCTGTTAATAATATTTATGGAAATGTAACTAATACTGGAGAGATTTTTTGTGATCTTGTCTTTGAATCCACAGAAATACCTGAGGAGATTGTGTTTACTAAAACTAAAGAAGGTGTGCTGGAAGAGATATCTGGAGAACTTAAAGGTTCTAAGGAAAGGATAATTTTAATAAATTCTTTTTTTGGAATTTCTATTACAAAAGATACTGCTAAAAATATTGCTTATTGGCTTTTGAAGAAGGTTGATGAGTTAGAAGATAATGAATAAGACTTCTGAAGAACGAATTAAAGTTTATTTATCTAAGTTAAGTAAATATAAAAATAGGGTTTTAAAAGAAAAGAATATAAAAGATATTATTTTACGAGCAGATTTATCCGATAATGATATTGAAAATATTAAAGTACATTTTTCTAAGGGATATGATAGAGCACAAAGATTAGAACAGATGGGGCAGTTGGATTCTTCTTTAAGAGAATTAGAGGAGATATACTTATATTCCCTTCATAATAAAACTATGTTTACTTCGTTTTTAAATCTTTATGAAAAGATTGTAAAAAGGCTAAATAACAGAAAGGGAAATAAAAGAGCAATACATGTGGGATTACAGGCTAGAGAATTTGGGATAACGGGTGGAATTGATCTAAGCCCTTATGATGAGAATAAGAAATTTAAACATAGAATACTAGTATTATTTTTGAGTCTTGTATTAATAGGTATTGTTTCATTTATTACATATACGATGGTACATTCCTTTATTGGTGGAGAAGAGGAGTTTGCCAGTGAACAGGATGTGCCTGAGACTATGTTACAACAAGGATTACCTTCAACTACAAGAGCATCTGATTTAATCGTTGAATCTGCTAATCTTGCAACAGATCCTTCTGCTTTGTATCATGTTGAAGTTGAGGGAGCTAAAGTATTAATTTTTGAGGATGCACATTCTTACCAATTAAAGGCAGGGGTTATTTCGAATAAAGAACCTATTAAAAAAATTTCTTATGGTATTACTATTTATGATGATTTGGGTAAACCTATATTGAATAAAGTTTTTGAGAAGATAAGTGATTTGCCTAATAGGTGGGGTAAAGGTGTATATGCTCCACTTGATTTTGTATGTAACATTCCTAAAGAGATTAAAGGGCATCCTAAGAGAATGGTTCTTGATATATTTTTAGTTGAATTTTTTAGTGGGGTTGATAGTGCTTCTGGTGTTAATTTGAACACAGATTCTTCAATTTTGAATTTTAAATATCTTGGAAGTTATTTCAAACAATCTTTTGGAATTTATGAGGCAAATTCTTTAATAGAGGTGTTTAATAACTTAAAAGATGATATTAAAAGTTTAGAAGTTGAGATTGCTTATCTTACTAAGGGGGGTCTAACTATTAGGTCATTGAGACGAAAGTTAATTTCTGAATCAAATTCTTCTCTTAAGAAACACACTAGACAAAGTTTTGTATTAAAGACTATTTTTCCAAAAGAGATTTATCCTAATATTAGAGAAGAAATATCGTCTATTAAAATTATTAATGTGTATATAACGTAATACTGTGCTTGTAATAATTATTTATTCATCTTAGAATTTCTTTTTCTTTAAGCTTTGAAATGATGTTTAAAGGAATAAGTGTTGTTGCAATGCTTAATAAGGTGTAGGATACTAAGATAATTAAGCTAAATTTTATGCTTATCTGAATGTTAAATTCAGAGATATAATAATCAGAGTTTAAAAGTTCTGTATTTTCAACCCCAAATATTTTTAAAATTATATTAATGATAATGTCTATTATATTGATTAAATATTCGATATTAATGATTATATAGTTTCCAATGAGTATGCCTATTATGCAAGATATGAAACTTAGAACGGACGCTATTAAGATGAATATTATTTTAAGACTTAAATTATTCATTCCAATTGATTTAAATATTGCAATCTTCTTTTTATTTTCAAGTATTAGCATGCAAAGAGAAGAGGATATATTAATACTTGCAAATATGACTATAAATGCCATTATGAATAATAAGAGTTTTTTGCTGGTCTCTAGATTCATGTATTTATTAAAATAAAGTTCATAAAATGTTTTTATTTTATATTCTGAAAAGTCTTTTGCAAGAGTTTTCTTTAAACCATCAATTTTTTCTTTGGTATTGAGCTTAAGAGAAAGTCCAATTATGCTTTTAGAAAATTCCTCTGACATTATATTTGAGTTTTGTAGGGAGATGAAAACTAAGTTTTTATCAATTTCTCTTAATCCCGTTTCAATGATTCCAGATATTTTAAATTGCTTTACTCTAGGTATTGTCTTTTGATGCTTGTTATTTGGTACTACTACATAGATAGTTTCATTAATATTTAAATTAAGTTTCTCTTTGATTTGTTTTGAGATTAGTATTTCATCTTGTTTTAAACTTTTCTTACCTTCTATTAATTTTATGTGTTTATTTTCATCAATAAATTTGGACTCTACTGCTCTTATTAAAGCCCCTTGTTTTTTTAGGTTCCCAATTATTCCATAGGTTCTTCTTTCAAAAAAGTATCTTAACGTATTATAGTGATGTTCTTTTTTAAATTTTTCTAAGGTTGATCTAAAAAGTGCGTCTTTTTGAACCTCATTATGCTCAATTTGTACAGAGAATCCTTCATTTTCTATATATTTATTTATTGTTGAATTCATGATGTTGTTTGACATATAGTAAACAATAATTAAAGGAATCATTACTAAACTTAAGGATATTCCAGAGCCAATTAATGCCTTTTTGTTTGTTGAATTTATAAAGATTATGTATGCTATTTTTGTGAGTTCTTTAATATTTGGTTGCATCATATTCTCTTTAATTTCTTTTCTCTAAGTTCATATTTTATGTCTGCTTTATTGGCAAATTCTGGATTATGACTAACTAAGATTAATGTTTTTTTAAATTTTTTAGCAGTATCTATTAATAAAGATTCGACTGTTTTTGCTGTGTTAATATCTAGATTGCCAGTAGGTTCATCACATAATATTATATTAGGTTCATTTATTAAAGCTCTAGCAATTGCTACTCTTTGTGCTTCTCCACCTGAGAGTTCTGAAGGGTAATGCTCTGCTCTTGTATCTATTTCTAATATTTTCATTAAATTTAGAGCTTTTCTATTGATTATTTCCAGGTTATCTTGTCCTTCGATTATTTTAGGTAGAGTAATATTTTCAAGCACATTAAACTCATCAATTAAATTATGATTTTGAAAAACGAGCCCTATTTTTTTATTTTTATACAAACTTAGTGTTTTTTCATTTGCATCTTTTAATGATATTCCACAAGATACTATCTCGCCAGAATCCATTTTATCAATTCCTGATATAATGTTAAAAAGTGTTGATTTTCCACATCCGCTTTTTCCTTGAATGGAAATAAAGTCTCCACTTTTTACATTTATGCTTAAATTTTCTATTACTTTTATTTTTGTTTTATTTTTAATATATGTTTTGTGTATTTCTTTGATAGTTAGTATGTTTGTCATTTATATTGCCCCATTTATTTTCTGGATATATTTAATCTTTTTTGTTAGCCTAAGGCTTGAGTATATTGTAAAGAAGCTAGCAAAAGAAAATGTAAATAGTAAGTCGCTTAAGAATATTTTAGGAGTAATTATGTTTTTTACTATCTTTATTTCAACAGTTTCCAATTTTAAGTTTAATATGTAATTAATAACATTGATGAAACTATTTACTAGAATATCTATTAAATTTAAGATTTCATTAATATTTAAAGATATAAGAACAGCTGCAATGAGTCCAATGATGCTGCCTAGTATGCAAATTATTGCTGAGTGGATTAAGAAAATTTGCCTAATTTTTTGAGATTTAAGACCAAGAAATAATAGTATTGAGATTGATTTGCTCTTGTTTATTAGTATTCTTTTTTGTAAATAATATGTATTAACAGCAATAACAAGAAATATGCTGGTTAAAATTATGAGCATTGTGTTTCGCTCTATTTTTAGTGCCTTATAGAGTTCTTTATTGTATTCGTTCCATGTTTTAAACTGTATGTTTGGATTAATATTTTTGATAGTGTTTATTAATGTTTTACTTGGATATAAATTTAGTGTTTTTATTTGATAGCTGATATCTGATTCTTTTATGATTTTTTTTTTGTAAAAGTAGTTAATATTCATAAATACTGTGGATTCATTTATTTTTGCATAATTACTCTTAAAAATTGATCTTATTTTAAAATGCTTGATTTGGTCCTTTAATGTTTTAAAGTTTTGTATTTCATCACTCACTATTAATTCTATTGTATCCCCTTCAAATATTCCTAAATTGTAAGAAAGTACATCTCCTATTATGATTTCGTCTTCATTAAGTTCAACTTCAAATTTTTCAAGACCCGTTAGAAGAAGAAAATTTTCATCTTTTGTAATATCTTTTGTATCAAGAGCGATGATATTTAAAATGCTTGGATAGTAATAGCTTTCAATTCCAATTCCTTGTGTTTCATATATTTTGTTGATTTGAGTTATCTCTTTAATCTCTTTAAGAGAATTAAACTCTTCTTTATTTAATTTGCTTTCAATTTTTAAATTACCACTCTCTAGGGTAGATATACTTGTAAAGAAATCATTTTGAAAACCATTCATTATTGATATTGTGATAATGATAATGATTTGTCCAAGTACTATGCTTAAGATTATTACAATTGTGAGCGATAAGCTATTTTTTTCATCTAATATTAGTCTTTTTAATAATAATTTATTTAGTCCCATTGCTGTCTCTGGTAATATCTTGATTTATTTCTTCAATAACCTTGTCATCTTTATATCTTACTTTAAAGATAGCCTCTCCATCATAGTAAATTTCTTGCTCGTATTCATTGTCACTAAAGTATTCAATTTTTAATGATATTAAATCATTTTCATAAATTCTTTTTAACTTTAGCTTATTATCAGAATCATATTCATATTCTGTTTTAGTAGTGTACTCTTTTTTCTTTTCTTTTACAGTTACATTTTCAACTGTAATGAGTCCAGATTCATTATATTCAAAATCACTTACATTTATTATTTCATTATTTTTGTATATTTCTTTTTTTATTAAGTTACTTCCTTTATATTTTGATATAGTTTTCATATCATCTTCTTCAAGAGTATTTATTGTTTCATCTTCAAGATATTTATTTTTTTCTCTAGATTTTATTTTATTATTATCTGTTATTATGCTTTCTAAATGCTTTTTGTTTTCGTCATATCTGATTGCTTTTGTTTTAGATTTGTTTATATCAAAATATGTTGATTTTATGTCTCCATTAAGACCATAATTCCAAACTTGAAAATTCGATCCAGTTATTTTTAGAAGTTTTCCATCTGTGTTTCTCATGTAGTGTAGTGTTTTTGGTTTTTGATCTAAAATTTTTATTTCTTTGCAGATTAAATCGTTGTTTTTGTAAAAGTAATTTACGGATTCAAGTAATATTCCTTTAGTGCTGTACCTTATCTCTTGTATTTTATTGTGCAAATTGTCGTATATTTCTTCTTTTGTTTTTATTTCTTTTTCATTATAATGTGTTATTTTTTGCCTATCTTCTATTATTTCTTTTGTTTTGTATTTTATTAGTTTCAAGTCTTTAAAAAGACTAATTTTTTCAGTATCGTCAATTTTTTCATATTCAATATAAAATCCTGTTTGTGGTATTTCGTATATTTCCTGATATTTGTTGAAAAATACATCTGACAAAAAATAACTTTTGCTATATGTAATAGTTGTTGTAAACAATAGAAATAAGATTAATATCCTATTTGTCATAGTAGTTTATTAAAGTAGTCATCAATATTAAATTCTTTAATATGTTCTACTTTTTCTCCAAATGTAAAGAAGTATATTGGCTTGTTAAATAGCTTTGAAATATTTATTATTCCACCAGCTTTGGAAGATGAGTCAAATTTTGTGGCTATTATGCCATCTATTTCTATTGCTTTGTTAAATATTTCTGCTTGATTGTTTGTATTCTTTCCAGAGGTAGAGTCTATTACTAGTATTTTTTTATAAGTAGCGTCTATTTGAGCTATTTGTTTTTTTACTACATTGTCCATCTTTTGAAGTTCCTTAATTAGATTATCTTTGTTTTGAAGTCTTCCTGCTGTATCAATGATTAATGTATCATAATTTTTAGCATTTGCGCTTGAAATGCTATCAAATATTACTGCTGCTGCATCGCTTCCTTGGTTTTGAGATATGACTTTAACCCCAATTTTTTCACTCTGTATTTTAATTTGTTCTATGGCTGCTGCTCTAAATGTGTCTGCTGCTGCTATTAAAACATTTTGCCCTTCATTCTTAAGTTTATGTGCAAGTTTGATAATGCTTGAAGTCTTACCAACGCCGTTTACTCCAATGATTAATAATATGTTTAAGCTTTTATTTTCTAAATTAAGGGTTTCTTGATTTATGTAACTTTTCAATAATTCTTTTAGTTTAAGAAGTGTTGCGGATTCCCCTTTAACTTTCATTTTTTTCATTTTTTCTATTATTTCAATGACTATATCATTTTTAATGTCTGCTTCTAGGAGGATATCTTCCAAATTTTCAAGTATTTGTGTCTCTTCTTTATTTTTAAATAGGTTCTTTATTTTTGTAAAAATGCCCAAAACTTCGTTCTCCTATTATTGAAATTACTTAAGTAATTTTACAATAATTTATTCACCTTTGCTGGCTTCTTGAATATATTGTACCAAATGGATTATTAATGGAATAAAACTACCAACAGATAAAGTTAATCCTGTACCCAGCAAAAATGTTGTAATCATTTGTTCTGATTTTGTCTTGTATAAGTCTTGGGGTGTTATTCTTTTACTAATAAGGTGGTCTGATGCCATATTGTAAAGTTCTGATGATTCATTGTAAAGGGTACCCGCAAATGCAGTACCTATTAAGCTTAGTGTAAAAACGGCAAGGTTTACATAAAATAGATCTCTTGCAATAATAAGGTTACTCTTATTGTCCTTTAGCATTTCTACATGTATTTCTTTATCTTCTTTTTTTAGCATTTTGAACATATTTTTGTATCCTTCAGCTTGAAATAAAATAGATTCTATTTCCTCAGGCTCTTCAATCTCAATTGGAGTCTCACCCATGAATATTCCTTTTCTAAATACTCTAGACTCTACATTACTTGTGATTAATATTTTGTTAGAATTTTCTTTTTGTAGCCTAACATTTAAGTTAATAGTATCTCCATTTTTTACCCTTATCTTTGCTGAGTGAGGTTTAAAAGATGCATTTGTAATGTGAATGTTAATTTCTTTTTTTTGCAGTTCTGAAATATCGAATATATCATTGTTATATATTCCTTTTGACACAAATTTTTCGTTTATATATATTTTGGCATCTAAATTATTTAGTACATTGATTTTAATTTTAATAAATTCTCTTCCCAATATTTCTTCAAAACTAAGTTCTGCTATTTTATATGCAATATCATCAACGGAGGATGATAGTTTAAAAATTTCTCGCTTAACTTTGACTCCTTTAGGTGTAATATTAGTAATTTCAACTAGATAATATTTTTCTACTCTTTTAAAGTGAATATAGTTCATAAAAAACAATTCTTCGCTTGTTAAGAATTCTGAGTTCAAATTTGACAAATTGATTTTTTCTTTCATTTTTTTGTATTTTGCTTTTATTTTTTTTAAATTAGTAAGGTACTCTTCAAGTTCTTTTTGTTTAATTTTGATGTTTTCAATGTCTTGTCTAAGGTCATTAATCTTTATTTCTATGCTATTTTCTTCTCTTGAGCTTATTGAATTTTGAAGTCTTTTCTTGTCCATGTCTTCTCTAAGATTACTAATTTCTCTTTCTTTGCTTATTATATGTTGGTGTATGTAGAGATGTCGGATAAAATCTTTATCGTTGTTATTAACAACATGTTCATTTATTGTTTCATAGATCTTATCTAGTGTTTTCTCAATTCCTTCTTTAAGATTTTCATTTTCGTCTTTTGTATTGATGACATAAGAGAATCCGTACTCAATATTACTTTGAGGATATAATGAATTTGTTATAAAAATTAAAAATAATATTATGGTATTTAGCTTAAACTTTTCCATTTTAGATATTCTTCTATAAAGTTATCAATGTTTCCATCCATAACGGAGATGATATTAGGATTTTCAAATTTTGTTCTGTGATCTTTTACTAAATTGTAAGGATGAAATACATAAGATCTTATTTGATTACCCCAAGATATATCTTTTTTCTCTTCTTGTTTAGATTTATTTTTTTGTTGTTCAATTTCTTTATAGTGCTCATAAAGTCTTGATTTGAGTACTTTCATTGCTAACTCTTTATTTTTATGTTGACTTCTATCACTTTGAGATTGAGTTACTATTCCCGTTTTAAGATGAGTAATTCTTACTGCTGATGATGTTTTATTAACATGTTGTCCCCCAGCTCCGGATGCTCTATATGTGTCAACTCTAATGTCCTCTGGTTTAATTATTATTTCAATTTTATCATCAATTACAGGAGCAACAAAAACAGATGCAAAAGATGTGTGTCTCTTTTTTGCAGCATCAAAAGGAGAAATTCTTACAAGGCGATGTATTCCCACTTCGCTTTTTAAAAGACCATAAGCATAATCTCCTTTTACTTCGACTGTAACAGATTTGATTCCGCCCTCAGCTTCAAGTAAATCTATAAGTTCTGTTTTGTATCCTCGTCTTTCTGCATATCTTGAATACATTCGATATAGCATGCTAACCCAATCACAGGCCTCTGTACCACCTGCCCCTGAATGTATTGTTAAGAACGTATTATTTGTATCAATTTCTTCTTTAAAATAAGATAATGTAAGGAGGTTTTTATATGTATCGCTTAATATATTAAAATCGCATTCTATTAATTTTGTGTCTTTTGTGCTCTCTGCGAGTAGGCAAAGTTCTCTTAAGTCTTTAAGTTTACAGATTAAATCTTCCCAAGGTTCTACTTTATTTTTTAAAATATTTTGTTCTTTAAGAATTTCTTGTGCTTTTTTGTTATCATTCCAGAAGTTTCCATCATTTATTTGTGTGTCGTATTCTTTGATTTGCGCCTTAATGGTATGGCTGTCAAAGTTTCCTCCAAACATTTTCAATTTGTTCCAATAATTCATTGATTCTTTCTTTCATCGTAAATTCTCGCTACTATTTATTAATATAATTATATTTGGAATTAAAGATAAAATGAACATTATAAAAAAATACATTGCTTCATTTTCTAATATTTTAGACATTAATCTTTTTTCAAAATTCCTCTTTATTAGTATTATTAATATAAGGGCTATTAAGACGCTTAATGAAGATAGAATGATAATTCCGATTCCTTCAAAAAAGCTATGACTTTTATCTAGACCAAAGAATATTATTGCAATTAAGCTACTATTGGATAGCAAAAAATCATTTGAGTATTTTGATTTTTTGTTGTAAACAGATAGGATATTGGTTAGTGCTTTAAGTCCTATTATTATTATATAGAGTAATATTACATATATAATTGGAATTATAAATAATAAGTTATGTTCTGCAAACAATTTATAAAAATAAAAAAGCAATGAATAAATTAATAGAGAAGTTATTATTATTGTTAAATATTTTTTTGCTAATGTCTGATTATCTTTTATTTTTATATCTTCAATACCGATAAAGTGTATTAGTAATAAATTATTGACTAATAGATACATCATTAAGTTGTTGGTCATAATTTTATAATTTCTTCTCCATTTTCATTTTTGTGTTCTATTGTTTTTGTTTTATTCATACTTAAATGATGCAGTATTTTTTTGATTTGAAATGTTAAGCTGTATTTTTTAATTAAGGTTGAATTTACTTGTAATATAAAAATGGATATTACAGCTGATAGGGTTTCAAATGGAATATAGCTTAGTATTATGAGGTGAAATAGAGATAGAATACAACCATATAGTATTTGTTCAAATTTAAATGAGGGTGCTATTTGTAGTTCTGTTCCCGTTGTAAATATTAAGAGCATTGGAATTGGTGAGATTGCTAGAGACAACATATCAAAAGTTATATGACTGTAAATATTTATACTTTTTAGCATATAAGCAAGTAGTAGAAGGCTTAAATAAAAAGACAATGGTATTAATTTATTTATGATAAATTTCCCGAGAATAAATGAAAATCCGATATAAAGCAAAATAGGAGATAGATATTTTTCGTTTTGTAGTCCAAAGAGGCTTTCAATATGGAATCTTGGTATGATGATATTAAAATGAGATAATATTTTTTCGTTTGTAAACTTTTCAATCATGTCAATGTACTTATTTTCATGCCTTTTAAATTCTTTTAAGCTTTCTAAGCTTTTAATATTTGGGTTTTTCTGAATTACTTTATCCCAAGTAGGAATTATATCTTCTAGTTTTGAGAGTTCTTCCGGATATGTTTGTTTAAAGCTTGATGGAAAATTGAGCAATAAAAACATGAAAGAAATTAAGATGGGATTTACAAGGAATTTAGAAAGTTTAGAAAAATAAAAAAATACTAAAAATGTAAAAAGTAGTGCCAGCATTTTTAATACGATAGAAAGATTTAAGGGAAATATTATGCTAATAATTAATGCAGTATATATGAAGAATGATAGACATTTATGTTTGGCCTTAAGCATTATTGGGAAATAGACTACTAAGCTTATTATTGTTAGTATTAGAGTATCAATAAAAAATTTTGTATTATTAAAAAAAGAAAAAATTAGATTAGGAATTAGAGCCAATATAATGGTTAAATAGATGTCTTTTAGATTATTTTCAGTGTATATTGGTTCATTTTTTGGAGTGACATTTAATATTTTTTCCTTGATTTCTTTTTGAACCTTACTTATTTCTTCTTCGATTTCAGTTTCAGTATATTGTAGGAATTTAAATTTTTTATTCTCATTTTTATTTTTACCCTTGATCTTTGAGAAAATAACCTCTTCAATGTATAGTGGTGAAAAACTTGGTATTTTAAAGAATTTTATCTTGCTAAATATTGATTCTTTTTTAAGTATTGTAATGCTATATATGTCTCTTGTTATGGGTACATTTAGATTATTTATTTTTATTTTATTTACTGGATTGTTTAAAAATACATCATATTTTGTTGTATTAATATCTTCATTTATTATTTGGCGGATAGATGTTCCAATTTTTACTTTTATTAGTTTGCTTTGTATTTTTTGATTGCCATTTATAGTTATGAATTTTTCTTTATATGGAATGTTTGTTTTGATTGCGCTGTGAACATTATAAAGGTCTTCAACATTTGCTAAGAGTATATTTTTGTTTGGGTTTATGCTCTCTTGCATATTCTCTTCATTATATAAAAAGTGCATAATCATTTCATGATTTGAATATGGTTGTGGAGTATTGGGAATGAGTTTAATTCTTAATTTTTTGTCTTTAAAATTAATTAAATTTTCAAGTTCTTTTTTTAAGGTGTAATTGCTTAGCACTATTAATATTTCTTTGAATTTAAAGATTTTGTTGACTATTTCAAATCCATAAAGAATTTCATCTAACTTTTCTTTTATGAGTATTTCTGAGATATTTGTAAATGAATCTCTTCCATTTATTAATAAAATCATTTTATCTATTTTTTTACATTTGCTTACATATTGGAATAGTGAATTATCATTAAACCAAGGAATTCCTAATCTAATTAACTTTTCTAATGTTTTTTCTCTTGATTCTTCCTCATCTGATTGTTCTTTTTCATTTTTAATTCTTCCTTGAAATCTTATTAGTGCTGATTTTAATTGTTGTCCATTTGGAAAATTAGCAATATATATTTTCTCTATTACCCCAGATATTGGAGAATATGTACACAAATCTACATTTATGTTTTTTGATAATATTTGTCCTTCCTCAATTCTTTGATTTTCAATCACATATATTGTAGACTTTGAGTTTTCTGTTTCTAGTGGAATGAGAACATATTCAGGAATTTGAATTTCGTCTATATTGACTATGTACCTTATCTTTATTTCTGTTTTTATTGCTGGCTTTTCTGAGTTAGGCATTTAGGTGTTTCCTCTAATCTCTAATATATTTTCTATAGTTTTTTTCGCTAATATTTAAAAGAATTGTAAATCTTATTGCTTTAAATAGGAATAGCAATAAGAAAAAAGGTAGGGAAAGAAAAAATAAAATTGTAGAATTATCTTTATCCATTGCAATACTTTGATTTGTTTCTTTATATATTAAGATGGGACTTTCATTGTCTAGGAATAATTTTGAAAGTTCTTGATTAAGATGTTTAGATATGAATTCTTTGTCTACTTTGTATACAGTTTTAGGGTTGATGGTTATTTTGTTATTTTCTATTTCAAAATAGTCTTCCTTTACGTTTTTAGTAGAATCGCCATACTTAGATGTTATTTTATATTTAAGTTCATTTTGATAAAGGATATGAGACATATATCCCATAATGTTTGGAATCTCTTCGTTGTATCCCACCATTAAGTAAATGCTGTTGGGGTTTAAGTAATTAAAATAGTTCAATTTTTTGCTGTAAAGATAATTAAAATTTTGGTAAGAATTGAGTATATATTGTGAATAAAAGAAAGGCATTAATGAAGCTATAAATAGTAACATATGTGTGATAATTTTTAATTTCATAATCTTTGCTTCTCTTTTTTGCTCTTTTAGTTCAATTAAAAATAGAAATGTATCTTTAAAATTTCTCTCAGTTTTGATCCAAGTGAATATTAAAAAAATACAAAGCGTTGATATTGATACAAAAATAATAAAAATTGGTTCAAGATTAGTAGTTAAAAAATGAATTATCACATTATAGTATAATACTATAAATAAAAATAAGAAGATTGGAAATTTTATTCTTTTAATTAGTGTTAAAAAACTGATGTCTTGTAAGTATATTTTATTGTAATTTTTATTGAAATTATCAATCAATACAAATAATAGATAAGCAAGAATAGTCAAAGGATAAAAATAAAGCATCTCGTTGCTAAATATCAGTATGGTACATGAACTTATTAAAAATAGTAATATAAAGGGTGAATATTTGATATTTAGTAATAATAACAGTGCTATTATTAGTATGAATACTATGTTTGAAAAATAGTTAATTTTAGTTTTGTAGTTAAAAGAATGTAATTCTCCTTCAATATTTTTATCTTGTTTAAGCTTCTTTAAGTCATTATTTGTGAATGATGAATCGACATAGAGTATTTTTTTATTAGATAGATTGAAGAGATTAGGGAGGTTTTTTAAAAATAAATCTTTTCGTAAATCGTAATCATTAATTTTTGTTAATTCATGGATTTTTATTTCTTTGAAATTTGGAAAGTCTAGTATATTTACTTTTGTTGTGTATTCAGATATTGTTTTATACCCTAATGAGTTTATATAATCATTTGCAGTCTTTAAATCTTCTTCTCCTTTAAAGTATATGGGCTTGTAATCCCCAAACTTTGCCATGTTACAAGAGGTGAGAAGCACTAACATTATATATAAAAGCTTGAGTGGATTCATTGTTGCCTTTGTAGTCTCTTATTTATATTATTCGATGACATACTGCCCATGCGGAAATTATACCAATAAGCACTCCTGTAAATACTTCTTTTTTTTTATGTCCTTTAACCACTTTGATTTTTAAGGGCTCGATTTTAATTGCAATTTTTAATTGTTCAGATAAATCATTAAGATATTCTGCTTGAACCCCTGCCATATATCTGACTCCAAAAGAATCTCTTATTGTTATTAAAGCGAAAGCGAGGGCAATAATGAAACTGGTATTTATTCCTTCTGTTATAAATATTGATGTTGCAAGAGCTGTAACCGTTGAAGAGTGACTGCTAGGCATCCCCCCTGTTTCTAAGAAGATGCTTTTTATAAGATATGTTGGACTTAATTTAAGTTTTTTTGTTTTCATTGTTTGAATAGCATATTTAATAACTTGTGCAACAATTCCTGATACAAAACAAGAAAAGAAAAGGTCATTTGTAAATAACTCTTTTATCATTATTAATTACTCCAATTTATTTATAATACGAATTTCCCATTTTGTATTATTGTATGTTCTATTCCCTTTTTATCAGTGCCAATAACATTTATATCGTTACTTCCAATCATAAAATCGGTATGAATTAAAGAAACATTACATCCATAATTCAATTTTTCAACATCCGTTTTTAAGTTTTCTTCATTGCTTAAGCAAGAAGAATAAGCACCCCCCAGTGCAATATGACAACTCGCATTCTCATCGTATAGTATGCTGTAGAATGTAAGTCCACTTTGATAAATTGGAGAACTGCTGTCTACTAATGCAACTTCGCCTATGTATTTTGCTTGCGTATCAGTTTCTATATGTCTTTTAAGTATTGCTCTTGAGTGCTCATCATCGCATCCAAAATTAACTACTTTCCCGTCACTAAATTCTATCCATATTCCAGTTATTAAGTTTCCAAGTACCATGACAGGTCGAGTAGCGTACATGATTCCATTTGTTTTTTTATAGTCTGGGGTTGTGAAAACCTCTTCTGTGGGTATGTTTGCGTTAAATTCAATATCTGTTCCTTTTATCTTTTCACTTCCTCCTGTCCAAATGGAAGTATCTAAAAGATATACTTCTAGGTTTGTTTTCTGATTTTTGAAAACTAATTTTTCTAATTTGAGTTTATTTAAAATTGCGCATCTTTTATGAAGTTTAGCTCCATGATCTTCCCAAGCCTTTATTGGATTTTCTGAATCAAGTAGTAAGATTTTCTTTTGAATTTCAAAAAATTCTTCTAATGTCTTTTGACTGTTAGGTTTATTTAAAACTTTTGAAGCCCATTTTGGCCCTGGTGCACAAACCACACACCAAGATAATTCATTGTTCATTGTTGCAGTTGAAACTTGCTTAGATGCTAGTCTTAATTGCCTAAAGTATTTTGATATTTTTTTACTGTCGATATCTTTTAATCCATCTAAATTTTCTGTATCATCAATTCGTATCTTTGCCCACTTTTCCCCTACCATTTCTTCAAAAAATTTGTACTTAAATCCTGGAATAAATTCTAATAAATCTTCTGGTGAGTACTTAAATCTGGTTTTTAAAATATCAATATCTTCAATATTTAGTTCTACATATTTTGCACCATGTTCATAAGCTTTTTTTGCAAGAATTCTTAAAAACTCGTAATTTTCAATTGAGCCTGTAATTAATACACATTGATTTTTTTGTAAATTAATTCCTTTTAAAATAATAAGTTCTGCATATTTGATTAAATCTTCTTCCATATTTTCTCCTATACAGGTTCTTCTAGAATATTGTCATTGATATAATGAGCAACAGCTTCCTCATCGTTTGTGCCTATTACTTCTAAGTAGGATAGCATTAACTTAAGTCTATAATTTGCATTTCCCATTAGTAATCCTTTTTTTACATTTTCTAGCATATCAACATCATTAAATCCATCTCCGAATGCAATTACTTCGCTCAAATCAATGTTAATAATTTTTAAAACATCCTTTAATGCACTTCCCTTTGAAACTTTGTTATTAACGATTTCAAGCGAATGAGGCGTTGATAGATAAACATTTATTTCTTGTCTATATTTTTCTAAGATCATAGTTTCATATTCTATTAGATTTGGTTCTTCATCATACAAAATAATCTTTGCTACATTGTTAAAGTTTTCAAGCTCTCTAAAGTGATTAACTTCATGAAATTTTATGCTTGTATCTTTTAATTCTTTTTCCATGTATTTATGTTTCTTTGATAATTCATGTTCTTTTATTTTCTTACGAATAGCATTGTTAGTGATGCTATCAGTATAAAGATTATCACCCACACCATTAGATTTCTGTAAAAAATGAGGTATGTCCTTATATTTGTCTTCTCTGAGGTTTAAAATTTCATTTACGATTTCAGAGGATAAATCATAACTGTTTATTAATTTCCATTCATGATTGTAAACTCTTGCACCATTTAATGTTATAAAAAATGAAACATTTGAGTTTAAATTTTTTGTAAAAGGTATTATTTCACTTCTGCTTCTTCCTGTTGCAATAATGAATTTTTTGTTTTCTTTTGTTAGTTTTTTTATTACAAGCTCACTAAAAGCTCCTATTTGGCTCTTTGAAAGCAAAAGTGTTCCATCAAGGTCAGAAACAACAGTCTTAATATTTTTCATATTTTATCCTTCGATTTTACTCTTGTTTTAGATTATAACAAATAAAGAAATTTTTTAAAATTGAATTATTTGTTATAATAAATGAAAATTACTAAATTAATTGGTTAAAAGGAGCTTGCTCATATGGATATTGAAACGAAAATATTGTTTTTGAGAAATTTGATGATAAAGAGTGGTATTGATGCATATATAATAGCAAGTTATGATCCACACATGAGTGAGTATTCTCATGTTAGATTTAATGCTCGTGAATTTATTACAGGTTTTACAGGAAGCGCTGGAACAGTAATTATTACAGAAAAAGAGGCACTTCTTTTTACTGATGGCAGATATTTTTTACAGGCAGCAAGTGAAATTGAAGGAACTGAGTTTAAGCTAATGAAGCTTGGTGTTAAGGGGTATCCAGATGTTTTTGGTTATATCAATACAAATCTTAAGGGATTGAGGCTTGGGTTTTATGCTGAAGATATTAGTATAAAGTTTTATAATGATTTAGTTAAGAAGTGCAGGAATACGGAGATTGAAATTTTAGATGAAGATTTGATTTCAAACATTTGGAATGATAGGCCTATATTGGAAGGAAATAAAATATTTGAACTGAGTGAATCACAGAGGAATAATAAACGAGCGGATAAGATTAATAATCTTAAAGTAAGATTAGAAGAAAAGGCAGTTGATTTTTACATCGTAAGTTCTTTAGATGAAATAGCTTGGATTTTGAATTTGAGAGGATTGGATATTAAGCCGTCTGCTTTATTTTATGCTTTTTTGTTTATTACTAGGAGTAAAAGGCATAGAAATGTTCTCTTTATTGATGTTTTAAATCTTGATTCTGATTTAAAAGAGAGACTTGAGGGTGAAGGATTTGAGATTGAAGACTATGGTAATTTTTATTCATTCTTGATGGAAATCAAGCATGAAGGGAAGTTTTTTGTATCAGTTGATAGTAATGTTAAGATATTAGAATCTATTGGTGAATCAAATACAGTTCTTGGACAAAGTATTGTTAATGAGCTTAAGACAATAAAATCGGATTATGAAATTAGCAAAATGAAAGAGGCGCATATTATTGATGCTGTGAGTTTGATAAAATTTCTGTATAGCTTTAAGAATTTAAGTAGAGATGAGTTATCTAAGCTAGATGAAGTTGATATTGCAAATATGCTTTTAAGTTTTAGGATGTTGAATAATGAATTTTTCAGTTCTAGTTTTGATTCAATAGTTGGATTTAAAGAAAATGGTGCTTTGCCTCATTATAGTCCCAAGAAAGGTGCTAAGAGAATAGACTCTAGTGGGTTACTTTTAATAGATTCTGGAGGTTCTTATGTTGAGCTTGGTACTACAGATATTACAAGGACTATCTTGATAGGAGAGCCTTCTTTTGAAGAGAGGGAAGATTATACTTTGGTTCTTAAATCTTTTATTGCTCTTGCATCTTTAAAATTTCCATTTGGTATTTCAGGTGCTTCTCTTGATGGAATTGCTAGGCTTCCTTTGTTAAAGAGGGGGTTAAATTTTGCTCATGGGACGGGGCATGGCGTAGGATTTTTTTTAAATGTACATGAGCTTCCTGTTTCTATTAGTCCTTTTTCTACTTATTCTTTTAAGGGGTCTGAGATTTCTTCTATTGAACCTGGAATTTATCGTGATTCTAAGCATGGAATTAGAATTGAAAATTTAGCTTTTGTAAAGCAAAGTTATTCAAATGAATTTGGAAATTTTTTAGAATTCGAGCAATTAACGCTTGTTCCTTTTGAAAAAGAATTGATTGTAAATGAAATGCTTTCGGAAGATGAGTTGCAATATATTAACAGATATCATGAATTTGTGTTTTTTAGTTTAAAAGAACATTTTAGTGGTGAAGAGTTAAAATTTTTAGAGAGATTAACTAGCAAAATATGAAAATTAAAGCTTTATTGATAATGTTTATTACTTTTGGGTTTGTGAATTTATTTGCACTAACATCGGATATTATTTTTGAGAATTCTTATAGAGATGCTATAAATGAAGCTAGAAAGTTAAATAAAAATGTTTTAATTTTGGTTGGTAAAGATATTAAGGATAATTTAATAAAAGATTTTTTGAATTCTTTTAAAGATGATCAAATTCTTAAAGTTGTTACACAAAATAATGTTTTTTTAGTTGTTGACATGAATAATGAAATTTTTGATGAAATTAATTTAAAACAAAGTCCTACTTTATTTTTTGTTGATTCAAAAAGCGAGCAAATTAAGGCTGCCTATGTGGGGTCTATCAAGGATACTGTTCAGTTTGATAAGGATTTTTTAAGTTATGTTTTAGGAACTTCAAAATTAGATGATATTGTTCATACGGGTAATCATTATGAAATTAATACTTTTGATGATAAGGTTTTTTTTTATAAAACACTGGATGGTCATTGGAGATTGAGGATGAATGGCCAGGATAAAAAACTCTTTCCTTCAAAGATAGAACTTAAGGAATATTTGGTATTCAAGGATGAAAATGAAGATAAACTTTATGCTTTTCCTAAATCTCGGAAGGGTAGTATCTATTTTTCAGAAGTAGGTAATGAAGAGTGGAAACTTTTTGGTAAGATAAAGACATAGTCTTAGATAAAGTGGTTTGAAGATTTTATGAAGATGGTTTTATATCCTGATGATTTGCTTAGGGTGCAGACTAAGTCAGTCTTAAATATTGATGATGACATTAGAAATACGGCTTTTAAAATGATAGAGTTAATGGATGCTAGTAGTGGTGTTGGATTAGCAGCACCTCAGGTAGGTCTTGATTTATCTATTTTTGTTGTAAGAGAGGATAAATTAACAAAACCTTTAATTTTTATTAATCCTTTAATAACAGAAACTTCTTTTGAACTCTCTGTTTATAAAGAGGGTTGTTTGAGTATTCCTGGAATTTTTTATGATCTCGTAAGGCCAAAAGCTGTTGCAATAGAGGCTTATGATGAGGATGGTAATTTTTTTAAAATCGAAAATTCGGAATTTCTGGCTAGAATTGTTCAGCATGAGATGGATCATTTAAAAGGAGTGCTTTTTATTGATTATTATGAGGATAAACTTAGAAATAGATTGTTGAGATCTTATATGAAAAAAAGGAGACTTGTTGAGAGGTGAGAGTTTTTTTTGCAAGCTCTAGTAGTATTGCTTTAGAGGTTTTTAAAGAGATTGCTGGTCAACATAGTATAGTTGGTGTTTTAACGGCACCTAATAAGCCAAGTGGACGGGGTTTAAATTTAAAAGCAAACAAGATTAAGATTGAGGCCGTGAATAGAGGTATTCCAGTTTTAGATCCTTTGGTACTTAATTTATCTACGATAGAAGCAATTAAAGAATTGAAACCTGATCTTATGTTGGTTTTCTCTTATGGAAAGATATTTAAGCAAGAATTTTTAGATATTTTTCCAATGGGAAGCATTAATGTACATCCTTCTCTTTTACCAAAGTATAGAGGGCCTTCTCCCATTCAAACAGCTATTTTAAATGGGGAAAGTATTAGTGGAATTACAGTACAAAAAATGGCTTTAGAGATGGATAGTGGCAATATTTTAGCACAGAGGCAGTTTGAAATAAAGAGCTTTAATACAAGTGCTGATATTTTTGAATATGTTTCTTTAAATAGTGTTGAACTTGTTCTGGAAGCTTTAAGTAAAATAGAGAAAGGAAGTGTTGGAGTTCCTCAAGACTCAAATCAGGCAACGTATTGTTCTTTTTTGAGTAAGCAATATGGGATTATTGATTTTAGTTTGAGTGCTTTTGAAATTAAGAACAGAATTAATGCTTGCAACCCTTGGCCACTTGTAAGGGCTAAATTAGGAGAGGATGAAGTTATTTTTCATAGAGCAAACTTTATAGAGAATAATGATTATTGTGATAAAGCAATAGGGGAGATTGTTTCATTTTGTCCCAATAAAGGTCTTTTTGTAAAGACAGGAGATGGAATTCTTTTGCTCTTAGAACTTCAAAGAGCTGGTAGAAAGGTTTTGGATTATAAGTCTTTTTATAATGGAAATAGAGATTTGATAGGAAAAATTTTTCTTAAAGTTTGAATGTAAGGGATGGTGTAATATTGAATGATAATAGGAAGCAGAATAATTTCTTTTTAGACAGTAAAAAGATAAATAGACATCATAGTTCGTATAAAGAAGATGAAAATTTTGATGACGAAGTACCCATTTTGCCTAGTCATATAGTCAAAGGTTTAATGATTACTATTTTTGGATCTCTAATTATTTCGTGTGCAATATTTTTTATCTTTTTGAAGAGTAATGATATTGTTATTGTTCCAAATCTCAGTGGGCTTTATCTTGAAGATGCGATTACCGAACTTCAATATAAAGAGCTTGTTCCTTATATTGAGCTTAAATTTTCGTCAACCTCTCTTGATAAAGGAAAGGTAATAGAGCAGAGACCTAAGGCTGGTACTGCTTTAAGACTTGAAAATAGAGTTACGATATTTATTAGTAAAGGAGCAGTGGTTAATAAGGTTGATAGTTTTATTGGGAAGAATATTGATGATGTGCTTGTTAATTTGAAAGCTAATTCAATAAATAATAATAGAGTTTTTTATCATGCGCTAAAACCTATTGAAGTTGAGAGCGAGCTTTCAAAAGGAACGATAATAAGGCAAGAACCATCTCCAGGTACTAAAATTACAGGTTTAGTTGACCTTCAGTTTTTAGTAAGTAGGGGTCAGACAAAAAATTTGGTTAAACATGTTAAAAATTATATTGGGCTTTATTATAAAGATGCGATTATCTCTCTTTTAAATGATGAAATTCCTTTTGATATAAATTTGGTGAAGGGAAATAATTATGGAAGTGTTATTCTTCAATCTTTGCCAGCAAATACTGAGATTGAGAATTTAAGTAAATTGATAATTACTATTAATGAACCCAAAATAGATAATTTGAGTGTTTTTGGTATTTTGACTTATAAGCTAGATATGTATCCCTCTAATGTAGATATAATGATTAGAGTAAAAGATTCTAGTGGGAATAGTTCTTTGCTTTATTCTTTTAAATCTAGGGGAGGTCTTATTAAATTGCCTTATGAAGCATTAAAAGGCTCTATAGTTGAACTTTATATTTATGATAAGCTTATAAACCAAACAGTAGTAAATTAAGTTATTATGCAGAATACTTTATATTATGGTGATAATTTAGATATTTTAAGGGAGTTTCATAAGAAATACCCGAAGGGATTTATTGATCTTATTTATATTGATCCTCCTTTTAATTCAAATAGAAATTACAATATGCTTTTTGAAGATATGATTAAGGATAAAGAGAATGGAGAAAAAAATAGAGTTTTAAAAGAAGCTTTTATTGATACTTGGAGCAATGTAAAGCTTTCAAGTGAAATTGAGCAGCTTAAAGGTCTTGATAACTTGAATCTTTACGAGTTTTTGACTACTAATCGTAAAATTTTTACAAATTCTCAGAGTTCTTATCTTACAATGATGGCGCATCGTATTTATTATATGCATAAGGTTTTAAAAGATACGGGAAGTTTTTATTTACATTGTGATCCTACAATGTCTCATTATTTAAAAATTATTTGTGACATTATTTTTGGGTTAAAGAATTTTAGGAATGAAATTATTTGGCATTATAGAAGGTGGACAGGAAAGGCAAATAAATTTCAGAGTTTGCATGATATTATTTTTTTTTATACAAAATCTAGGAGTTATACTTTTAATTTGCTTTACACTGATTATACTGAAGCTTCTAAAAAGAGGAAGATGCAAGGTATTTTACATAGGGTTAAAAAAGGTGAAAAGTATTTTGTTAGTAATAAAACTTTGAATAAGGAGGGTGTTAGAGAAGGTGATGTTTGGAAAATTTCTTATATTAGCTCTCAGGCTAAAGAGAGACTTGGGTATCCAACACAAAAACCTGAGGCTTTACTTGAGCGTATTATTAAGGCCAGTTCTAATGAGGGGGATCTTGTTGCTGATTTTTTTTGTGGCTGTGGAACCACTGTTACTGTTGCTGAAAAGCTTAAAAGAAGATGGATTGGAATTGATATTAACCATCTTGCAATTGGACTTATTGAAGAGAAACGGCTTGCACCATTATCAGCTTCCTATAGTGTGATAGGATTTCCTATTGACATTGCAGGAGCTGAGAAACTTGCATTGAAAGATAAACATGCTTTTGAACGATGGTTAATAGAGTATATATTTAAAGCTCATCAAACGAAACAAACAGGAGATGGTGGTATTGATGGACATATTGCGTATAATTTTAATGATAAAAAACTCCTTGCGGTTATTGAAGTTAAAGGAGGTGGTGTCACTATTACTCAAGTTAGAGCATTTAAAGATTCAATTGTAAGACATAATGCTGACTTTGGTATTTTTATTGCTTTTAAAGACAAAATTACAAGAGGAATGTTCATTGAGGCAGATTCATTAGGTATGATTGAAAATGTAAATCAAGATAATATAGGGCAAGTTGGAATATTTTCCATTAAAAGGATGTATATAATATCAGTTGAAGATATTTTAGATAAAAAACTTCCGGTTGAGTTACAATATCTTTCAAAAAATGTTACTTATTAGTCATTTTTGATGCAATAATGCTGGAAGATACGATTGTAGCTGTTTCTGTTCTTAATATGTTTGAAGATATGGAATAAGGTAGAAAATCATTGTCTTTTATTGACTTTATCTCTTTTTCTGTAAATCCTCTTTCTGGTCCAATCATAATAATAGCATTATCTGTTTTTATGTTGACATCAATCAAATTATTATCGCTTTCTTTTTCAAGTAGTATTTTTGTGCGCTTAAAGTTTTCATATTCTGCATTTCTTAGAGTATCTGTTAGATTATTGAGAATTTTTACTTTTGGTATATAGGTAATACCACCTTGCATGGCACCTTCTATTAGATATTTCTCATATTCTTTTTCTTGAAATAGTTTAGAGCATGAGTAAGTTTTTTCACTAAGCGAGGCGTTGAAGAAAATAATTTCAGAAACTCCAATGCTAGCAAGGTCTTTAATTATTCTTTTTGCTGTTATTGGACGCACTAAACCAAGTATTACTTTTATCTTTTTTAGCTTATTTGACTTTGCTATTTTATGATTTTCTTTAAAAAAAAGTTTTATATCTTTTTTGTATGTACAAGAATAAATCCATTCTTCTTCAATGATTCCAAATTTAAATTTTTCGTTGTTTTCAAGCTTGAGTATTTCAGTAATATGTTTTGCTCTAAAATCACTCATAATAATTCCATTTTTGAATTCTTGTAAGCTTATTAGTATTAAGTTCATTTTTATATTTAGTCCCTTATTGATTATATTGTATTTATGTTATAATGAAAAATCGATTAATTTAGGAGAAAATATGGCAATTAGTTTAACTAAGCAGGAGTTTATTGATAAAGTTTTTGATTATGAGAATAATAAAGAATGGGCTTTTAAGGGCAAAAAACCTGCAATAATTGATTTTTATGCTGATTGGTGTGGTCCTTGTAAAATGCTTTCCCCAATTTATGATGAACTTTCAAGAGAATATGGAGATAGAATTGATTTTTATAAAGTAGATACTGATAAGGAACAAGAAATTTCTATGTCACTTGGTGTTCAGAGTCTTCCTACTATTATATTTGTTCCTGTTGGAGATAAACCAAAAGTTTCTGTTGGGTATCTTCAAAAAGATGATTTTGAAGATACGATTAAAGACTTTTTTAAAGTTTAATTTTAAAAGGGTTTTAATTATAAAATTAAAACTTATTCTGTTTAACATGATATCTTTTTTAGGTTATAATTTTTCTAGGATATATTGAATTGATAGAAGAAGATTTAAGCTTATGGGCAGAAGATGTTGAGTTTGAGCATTTGGATGCTTATTATAATTTTGTTTTATCTGTTTTGGGTTATCTTTGCGTTAAAAAATATGAGCTTTCTATTGTTCTTTGTAGTAATTCTTATATCCAAAAGTTGAATAGTGAGTTTAGACAAAGAGCTGAGCCCACTGATATTCTTTCTTTTAATTATCTTGAAGAGAGTGGTCAGTTGAATCGTGGAATACGGGGTGATCTTGTAATATCTCTTGAATACTTAAAGTTTAGTGCTTTGGAATTTAATGTTGCAATATATGAAGAGCTTCAAAGAGTTACTATACACGGAATACTACATTTAATAGGATATACTCATAAAACAAATGATTTTCAAAAAGAGGCGATGCTAATTATTCAAGAACAGGTCTTAAGAGAAACCCGAAGGGTATTTTGATGTTAAATTTTTTTAATTTAATTAAAAATAAAAAAAGAAGAGGTGCTGATGAGGATAATGAGAGTAAATCGAAATTTGAAACTTCTTTAATAAATAATTTTAATTCTCTTAAAGGAACTATTGTTAAGGAAATTATGATTCCAAGAATAAGTGTGATCTTTGTTGATTATTTTGGAAGTAAAGATGAACTTTTAAAGGTTGTAACATCTAGTAATCATTCAAGATTTCCTGTTTATAAGCAAACAATTGATGATATTATTGGGATAATTCATACTAAGGATATTCTTTTTCATATGTATAAAAAGGATTTTTATGAAATAGATTTAAAAGATATTATGCGTAATGTAATGTTTGTTCCCGAGAGTAAGAAAATTGATTCTCTTTTAAAAGAATTTCAAGAGAGTCATATTCATATTGCTATTGTGGTCGATGAGTATGGGGGAGTTTCAGGCCTTGTTACCCTTGAAGATATTCTTGAGGAGATTGTTGGAGATATTCAAGATGAATTTGATAATGAACTTGACGAAATAGTTCCTCTTGATGATGGTAGTTATCTTTGCACTGCTAGAGTTTTGATAGAAGATTTAAATGAGAAACTTGGATTGAGTCTTCCAGATGGGGATTTCGACACTCTTGGTGGGTTTGTTTATGATTTATTTGGAAGAATTCCTTTAAAAAACGAAAAAATAGAATATAATAACTTGACATTTACTATTAAAAATATGCAACAGAGAAACATTAAGGTAATAAAGATTTCCCGGAAGGAAGTGTTGTGAATTTGAAGCGATTTTTAGGCATTTTTTTAATTTTTAATTTAAGTTTTGGAAATTTAATAGGATCTGTAACAGCAATTGAGTATTATCAAAGTGCGCAAGAATATTATCTTGTACAAAAATATTATGATGCTATTGATGAACTTCTTGAGGCTGTTAAGATAAATCCTAATTATTATGAGGCATATAAGTTTATTGCGGAAATTTATTATCTGTTAAAAATATATAGTCAAGCTCAATTTTTTATAGAAAAAGCTTATAAAATGTCAAATGGTGATATTGAGTATAAAATCCTTTATGCGAATATATTGCTTAAAAACAATAGAGCGACACAAGCTAAAAAATTTTATTCGGAAGTTCTCTCTAAACAGAAAAATAATATTGATGCTTTAGTAGGTCTTGCTTCAATCTTTGAGGAAGAGGGTTTGCTTATTGCAGCTGCTAATTATTATCTCTCAATTCTTGAGTATAGTCAGACAAATTATAATGCCTTTGAACGTCTTATGAATATTTATGAAAAATTGGATATGAATGATAAAGCACAGCATTTGATTAACAAGGTTAGGGGTAATTTTACTTCGTTTCCAGATTTTCATAAAAGAGTATCAGAATTTTTTATTAGTACTAAGAACTTAGGAGTTGCAGAGAAATATGCTCAAAATTATTTAATGTTGGTAGGTACTACTTATAAAGATTTTGGATTTGTTGATGCTTACCGCTTGCTTGCGCTTGTTTATTTGTATCAGTCTAAATATGAAGATGCAGTTGATGCTCTTCAAAGGGCAATACTTGTTGATAAGAATGCTGATGAGCTTTATTACTTGCTTGGTTATTCTTATTTAAAACTTGGAGAGGTTAATAAAGCTATTTTAAACTTAGAAAAAGCTAAAGGCATGAAAAAGGACTTGGAGTTTTATGCTATTGCTTTAGAGGAGAGTTTCTTTGTATCTAATTTTAGAAGTTTTGTTCAAAATAATAATGTTAATGTGGAAATTTCTAAGAGGTATGAAAAAGAGGGGCTTAAAGCTTTTAAAAATTTGAATTTAGACGGAGCAATATTTAATGCAAAAAATGCTGTTGATATTTATCCTGATAATGATAGTGCTAGATTTTTACTTGCAAAGATTTATAAGCTTCTAAAATTGGATGTAATGGCTTATGAAGAACTTTATTATTTAACAAATCAGAGAAATATTTTGGATTCTAAGATTTTGGATTTTTATGATATGGTTGCATTTGATGTTAGAAGTTCTTTATTTTTTAGATATGGGTATAGGAGTATTGGTGATTTAAATAAGCTTTATGAAGATCGAACGGTATATAGGGTAGGTGTTTTCACTCAAAATGAGAATAAAGTTTTTGGAGCAAATGATTTAATTTTAAGATATGCTGAGAGAATAATTGAGCGCAATCTAAGCATAGAAGTAGTAAATTATAGCTTTGATTATAATAAAAATAAAGATTATTTGATAAGTAGCTTTTCTGAAGGATTTTCTTATGCAAGAAACAATGATCTTGATTTGTTTTTGATTTTTGATCTTGATGTAGATGTTTTTAAAAATTCGGCTAGCTTAAAGATTGATGTTTATTCAGGGAAGACAGGCGTTAAGGTTAGTACTTTTAACTATAACTCGGGAGGAGTTCTTTATTTGAGTGAAGTTTTAAATTCTTTCTCTAGGGATTTTAATAATTATTTGCCCAAAAAGGGAAAAATACTTCAAATTAAAAAAGATGATGTTCTTATTAATGTAGGAAGCATGAATGATGTAAAAAAAGATGATGTATTTTTAGTTCTTAAAGAGGGAGCTTTAAAATATAATAACGATAGCTCTAGTTTTATTAGTTATAATAAGTCAGATATTCTTGGTGAAATTTTGGTTGAAGAAGTAGGTGACTATATTTCTAGGGGGGTTTTAAAATCTTCTACTCTTTTAAGAGATTATATACAGGAAGGATATACGATTTTTATAAAAAATAGTTTGACACTTGCTATTAATTAATTTATGATTTAATAATTCTAGTAGTAATAAAAAAATATGGAGGTTTTGTATGAAGTTAGCTATTAATGGCTTTGGACGTATAGGTAGAAATGTTTTTAAAATTGCTTTTGAAAGGGGGATTGAAGTTGTTGCGATAAATGACTTGACAGATCCTAAGACACTTGCTCACCTTTTAAAGTATGATTCAACTTTTGGGGTATACAATAGGAAGGTTGAAGCAAGAGAGAAGGCTATTGTAGTGGATGGTAAGGAAATAAAGATTATTGCTGAGAAAGATCCGAAGAACCTTCCTTGGGGGAAACTTGGAGTTGATGTTGTAATTGAATCAACAGGGGTTTTCTCATCAGCGACAAGTGATAGGGGTGGATATCTTGACCATGTTGAGCATGCTGGGGCTAAAAAGGTAATTTTGACCGTTCCTGCTAAGGATGAGATTAAGACTATCGTGCTTGGTGTAAATGATCGTGAGATTACTTCTGATTTGAAAGCTGTTTCAAATGCTTCATGTACAACAAATTGTCTTGCGCCTCTTGCAAAAGTACTTCATGAAGCTTTTGGGATTGAACAAGGACTTATGACTACTGTTCACGCTTATACAAATGACCAAAAAATTCTTGACCTTCCACATTCTGACCTTAGAAGAGCAAGAGCAGGAGCGTTGTCAATTATTCCTACTTCAACAGGTGCTGCTAAAGCTGTTGGTCTTGTTTTGCCTGAGCTTAAGGGTAAACTTAATGGTACTTCAATGAGAGTTCCTGTTCCAACAGGTTCAATTGTTGACCTTACAGTGCAACTTAAGAAAAAGGATGTTACAAAAGAGGAAATAAATTCCACTCTTAAGAAAGCGTCTGAAACTAAGGAACTTAGTGGTATTTTAGGGTATACGGAAGATCCTATAGTGTCTTCAGATATTAAGGGAAACTCTCATTCTTCAATAGTTGATGGTCTTGAAACAATGGTATTATTGAATGGTTTTGTTAAAGTGCTTTCATGGTATGATAATGAGTTCGGATATTCTACACGAGTAGTTGACCTTGCACAAAAATTAGTTAAATAAGAATAAATACTCATGAGGTAGTTGTTAATGTCAATAAAAACAATAAAGGATTTTGACTTTTCGGGTAAAAGAGCTTTGGTAAGGTGTGATTTTAATGTTCCTTTAAGGGAGGGAAACATTAGTGATGATACTAGGATTAAAGCAGCATTACCTACTATAGAATATCTTAAGGGTAAGGGAGCTAAGGTGATTCTTATGAGTCACTTGGGTAGACCAGATGGGGAGAAGAATCTTAAGTATTCTCTTATGTCTGTTGCTAAAAGACTTTCAGAGTTATTGGGAGAGGATGTTAAGATGCTTTCTGATTGCATAGGCGATGAGGTGGCTAGAGCTATTTCTTTTATGAAAGGTGGGGATGTTGTTTTACTTGAAAATGTAAGATTTTATAAGGAAGAGGAACAAAATTGTAGTGATTTTGCTAAAAAATTATCTCAGAATGGAGATGTTTTTGTAAATGATGCTTTTGGGACGGCTCACAGAGCCCATGCTTCTACGGCGGGGGTTGCAGCTTATTTACCAGCTGTTGGTGGGTTTTTGATGGAAAAGGAAGATAAATTTTTGGGTAAAATTTTGAAAAATCCCGAAAGTCCATTTGTTTCAATCATTGGAGGCTCAAAAGTTTCTTCAAAGATTAAGGTACTGGAATCTCTTTTACCAAAATCAAATGTAATGGTAATTGGTGGTGGGATGGCTTATACTTTTTTAAAGGTAGAAGGATATTCTATTGGGAAATCTCTTCTGGAAAATGATTATATTGATGTAGCTTCATCTTTTTTAAAGAAGGCAAAGGAATTGAATGTAAGAGTTATTTTACCTCTTGATCATGTAGTTGCTAGTGAATTTAAGGTAGATTCTATTCCTGAATATATTGATGCTGTTGATATACCTGATGGTAAGATTGGAATGGATATTGGTGAAAAAACTTTAAGAGAAATTGAAGGGGTTCTTAGTAATGCAAAAACTGTGATTTGGAATGGCCCTCTTGGAGTTTTTGAATTTGATTCGTTTTCTAAAGGAACGGCTAGAGTTGCTAATTTTGTGGCAACTTGTCCTGGGGTTACAGTTGTTGGTGGAGGAGATTCAGTAGCTGCTGTGAATAAATTTAATTTATCTGAAAAAATAACTCATGTTTCAACAGGAGGAGGAGCTTCTCTTGAATATCTTGAGGGAAAAATTTTACCAGGTATAAAGGTATTGGAGAAATAGGTATGAGAAAGATATTTTTAGCAGGAAATTGGAAGATGCATTATACAAGCGAAGAGGCTTTAGGTGTTGCTAAACAGATTGTAGATGGAGTGCAGTATATTAAGGATGATGTTGTGGTTATGATAACTCCGCCCTTTACATCTCTTTGTAAAGTATGCAATGTTACTAGGGGAACTAATGTTCTTCTTGGTGCACAAAATATGTCTTATGAAAATAGTGGAGCAAGAACGAGTGAGATTTCACCTTCTATGCTGTTGGAATTTGGGGTTGATTATGTAATACTTGGACACTCAGAATGTAGGACTTATCTTGGAGAAACAGATGAGATAGTGAATAAAAAGGTTCTTACAGGTCTTAGAAATCCATTTAAATATTTAATCCTTTGTGTTGGCGAAACTCTTAAGGAGAGAGAAGAACACAAAACTTTGGACATTGTTTTAAATCAAATTAGAAAAGGGTTGGCTTCTGTATCTGAATCTGAGCTTGGAAGAATAATTTTAGCTTATGAGCCTGTGTGGGCAATTGGAACTGGTAAAACAGCGACAAAGGAAGAAGCTCAGGAAGTTCATCGGGCAATTAGGCTTGAGATTGAAAAGCTATATTCTAAGGTAGCGGCTAATAATATTATAATTCAGTATGGTGGTTCTGTTAATATTGATAATATAGAAAGTCTTATGGGAGAGAGTGATATTGATGGAGCGTTGATTGGTGGTGCATCTTTGAAAGCTGATTCTTTTTTGAGTATAATTAGTAAGGTAGCTAAGTAGAGAGGTTTACTTTGGAATTATTTAAATTTTTGATGTTTGTCTTTTTTATTGTAACTTCGTTTATGATTATTTTATTGGTATTGTTTCAGGATGAACAAGGTGATGGTATTGGAGGAGTATTTGGAGGAGGTAGTTCTTCTATTTTTGGAGCTAAATCTTCAAATGTTGCAATAAAGATTACGGGATTTTTTATTGCACTTTTTTTTATATTTGTTGTTACATTGTCTTTTATTAATACAAAAAGAGTTGATGATAGTTTATTGAAAGATATTAAGACGAATGAAAAGAGTTCACCATTTTGGAATGATGATACAAAAGAAGAGAAAGAAACTGACAGGGAAGAGACTTTAAAGAAAAAAAGTTGATGTCATATAAAAATAGCTTATCTATACTGTTAATAGTTTAGTTAGAGTTATTGAAAGTCTATTAGAGTTTTGTTATGTTTTATAAGATATTCTAAAGTTTGATTGAAATGATTTGAACCTAGGAAACCGTTATTTGCAGAATAAGGAGACGGGTGGCTTGTTTCAAGAACTAAATGTTTTGATGTGTCGATTAAGTGCTTTTTACCTCTTGCAAAGTTGCCCCATAGCATAAATACGATGTTATTTAAATTTGTTGAAATGATTTTTATTACTTCATTTGTAAAAGTTTCCCATCCGATGTCTTTATGAGAAGATGGGATTCCTTCTTCTACTGTTAATATTGAATTTAGTAAAAAAACACCTTGTATTGCCCATCTTTTTAAGTCTCCATTTGCAATGGTTTTAATTTTTAGATTACTCTCTATTTCTTTGAAAATATTTTGTAGTGATGGAGGTATTTTTATGTCTGAATTGACAGAAAAGGCTAATCCATTAGCTTGTCCTTTTCCATGGTATGGGTCTTGTCCAAGTATGACGACTTTTATATTTTTAAAAGGCAAAGAGTCGAATGCATTAAATATAAGCTTTGGAGGTGGAAATATTTTTCCATTTTTTGTTTTGTATTCATTTTTTATGAAGTTCACAAGCCTTTTAAAATATGCTTTGTTAAATTCACTTTGTAATATTTCTTTCCAAGATTCTTCAATTTTTACTTCCATTCTTTGTATTATATAAAAAATAATTTGTTTTTAAAGATATTATTTTGATTTTATTATTTTTTATTTAGACTAGGGTTTAGGTTTAATGGTATATTGAACCTAATATAAGATTTTGATTTTATTATTAAGATAAAAGCTACGCTCTTAGAATTTTACTATTAATAAAGGGCTTGGAGATGCAAAAATTAATGAAGGATAAAATTTAAGCTTCTTGTACTTTAAGAGAAGTTAGAAAATGATAAATAAAAGTATCAGTTATCATTATTGTTATAACAAAAATCCAAGAACCTTTTATAATGCAATCAATATCGTAGTCACGATATAAATGTGAAATTACATACACGGAAGCCTTAATTAGTATATAAGAGATAAATAAGGTAGTAAATCTTGTTAGGTTATGTTTTATCCACTTTATTTTCATATTTTTCCGTTTTAATGCAGCATACATATATATATTAATATTCTGACATATGTATATAATATAAGTACCAATGACAGTTAGGGCGCTATATGAATTGTTATAGAATAATATTTTAAAATGTATATTTGAAGTATCAAATTCATTATTTTGAAAAGCTAATGTAAAGTTTATCATTAATACAAAAGTTATATTTATAAGCATACCCAGTGTTGTGCATTTTATAGCTGATTTAGCATTATATTTTTCTGTAATTAAATTAAGTGAGAAAAGAATGGATAAAAAAGTTATTGTTGTTAAATTTGCAGTTTGTTCAAATATAATTACTTTTTTTAGTATAAAAATTTTTGAAATTATTGTAGTAATAGCAACGAAACAAAAAATACCCGCTTTTCCGAATAGGTAATAAAATATTGTTAAGAATAGATAAACAGATAACAATAAAGATGCCCATAGGATTAGGTCTGTCATAGATTTGTCATTATATCAAATTAGCCATTAATAGTTAAGTTAATTAACTGCTCTCATATTATTTTTTTTGCTGTGATATAAGTTTTGCGGTATAAATAAACGGAGTACCTAAAAGCCCAGCAAATGCTTTAATGACATATGTGGAAAGCACTATATCAAAATAAACTTCTTTTGGAAATACATTGAAATATGTTGCAATACTCACAAATACTATTGTATCTATTAGTTCACTTACTAATGTTGATCCATTACTTCTTATGAAGAGGAATTTGGGAAATTTATTTTTAATGAGTTGGTATAGATATATGTCATTTAGCTGAGATATTATATATGCAATTATCGACGCGACTAGTAAAATTGGGATTGAAGAAAAAATATTTTGTAAGCTGTTGAAATGTATATCATATTTGTTTGGTGAAAAATAAAGTTGAATATTTGTGTTGAAAGCGAAAGCTATGAAACTTATGAAACCGATATAAACTGCTTTTTTTGAAACATGACGGCCGTAAAATTCCGATAAAATATCGGTTGCAATGTAGGTTGACGCATAAATAATATTACCAAGAGTGGCGTTAAATCCAAATATTGTAATTTGCTTTAAAACTTGAATGTTTGCAATAGCCACAGAAGACGAGACCCATACGAACAATCCTTTTTTCCCAAAAAATTTGTATATAACAATTAAAATTGAATAAGTACAGATTAACATAATAAACCATAAAGCTTCGTTACTCAAAAGACCCTCATTATCTCATTTATTACATTTAATATTATTATAAAACTTTATATGTTGTTTTTCAAATTGTATTATTTTGCTTTTTTGATGTATTTATATTATAATTTTAGTTTAAAGTACTTAGGGGATGTTTTGGATTTGACTAAGAAGTTAGATAGCGTAAGTTGCAGGCAGAGTGAATCTCTTAAAACTTCTTTAATAAATGCAAAAAATAATAACTTTACAAGTTCAAATCTTGTAATGGCTGCTTAAATTAGCAGAGAGTTTTGTTGAATTTTGCTTTGAGATTTAGCTTATACTCTTTAAAAACATCAAAGCTTGCTTAAAAATGTTTCAAGTTCATTTTTAGGGACTTCTTAACTTGTAAGTAATTTGGTGGTTTGCTAGCGTTTCCATCTCTTTACTAAGTAAAACACTGGCTAAGCTTGTAGACACTTATGATATTATTTTTAGGACGCGGGTTCAAATCCCGCCATCTCCATAATGAGTAATGAGTAAACATTAAATAAGCGTCCTATCGGAATCGAACCGACATCATTAGCTTGGAAGGCTAAGGTAATAGCCATTATACGAAGGACGCATTAATATCAAATCTGATTTTATAAAAAAATGTATTTTATGTCAATTAATTTATTATTAAGTTTATCTAGTATTTTTTTTTCTTAATAAGTACAATTATGTTAACTTTTATGAAAGTCAATAATATAAATGCTTTTTGAGTGGAGGAATTAATGGGCGAGCGAGGGGAAATATATTCTGATAAGTTATTTACAAATTCTGAGAGGACTTATTTTTTTAATGTTAAAGAAAATAGGAAAGGTGATTATTTTTTAAATATTGTTGAAAGTAAGAGAAATGCTAGTGGAGATTTTGAAAGACATTCAGTTTTTATTTATGAGGAAAATATAAAAGAATTTGAATCAAGTTTATTAAGAGCAATTTCTGTAATTAAGAAAAAGAATTCTGGAAATTATGCTACAGGAGAGACAAGGCATAATGATTTTGAGCCTCATAATGAAGGATCTAGGAGAGATAATTCTAATTTTGATAAAAATTATCACTATTCAGGAAGATCTAGAAATAGAGATTATTAAAAATTTATTTAAATAAGTTTAAAACTTTTTCTGTGAAGGCTTAGGATTCCATGTTCTTTTATTGCATCTTTATGTGCTTGAGTTGGATATCCTTTGTTGGTTTTTAAGGAGTAAAGAGGATAAATTTTATCATACTCATTCATTAATTTATCTCTTTGTACTTTTGCGATAATTGAGGCTGCTTTTATTTCATTAATAATAGAGTCTCCCTTGATTATTGCTTGAATTTTTTTAGCTTTTATTGTTGGAATGAATTTTCCATCCACAAGAACTAAATCACAGTCAATATTGAGTTTTTCATATGCAAGTTGCATAGCAAGAAGAGAAGCATTGTGAATATTAATTTTGTCAATAATATCATTAGATACTTCTGCAAAGGCATAGTATGAATTTTTAAGTATTAATGAAGATAAATATTCTCTTTTTTCTTTTTTAAGTTTTTTTGAATCGTCTAATTCATTTAAAAAAGTAGGTCTCCCTTTAAAAATAACTGCTGCACTTAAGACGGGCCCAAAAATGCATCCTCTTCCAACTTCATCAATTCCACAAATCATAATCAATTATATTATTCTAATAGAGAAAGTGTAATATTTAATATATAATTTATTGCGTAATCAAGGGAATTTTATGAGAGAGAAAAAGTTTTATTTTCAAAAATATTTTTTAATTTTAATATTTTTATCGATTATTATTGCTTTTATTACCTATCTTTATTCAAGTAACATAATTAGAAATACTCGCAAAAGTACAGAAGAGGATTTAAATAAGAAGTTAAAATTAATTAATGTAGAAGATTTTTATTTTGATTTAAATTCTAATCTCAATATGAATGATTTTTTCTTTCCTAAACCTCATCTGCCTAGCAGTGAACTAGAAGATAGTTTAACTAAACATCAGCCAATTAATGATAAACTGCTTAAGGAACTATGGGTAAAATCAGAAAATTTATTTAATATTGATTTAGAAAAGCAAAATGAGATATTGATTGATAGAATTTTGGAAAATTATAAGTGAATAAATATTATTTTATTTATTTTAATATTTTATGTCTTGTTGTAAATGTAGCATATTCGTTTGCTTCTGAGAATAGTTATAGTACTTATGAGCTTGATTTTAGTAGCGAAGAGAGAGAATTTTTAGTAAAAACTAATTCAAAATTTAATTTTTTTTTTAAGGACGAGGCTTGGATTTATATAAAGAGTCCTAAAAATAATTCTTTTATTAGACTTTTAGGAGAATCTTATCAGAATGGAGCTACTTTTACTTTTCAAACTTCAAAGAAAGTGGGGAATATTATATTAACTTTTAGTTATCAAAATGTAAAGAATTCTAGGGAATTTACTAAAAATGTAATTTTGAAAATTACTCAAAAAGAAGTGCATAATAAGTTAGATGAAAATGAGTTAAGTGAACATACTCAAGATGATAAAAGCGTTGGACTAAAAGATAAAAATTCTGGCTTAAATTTTAAGGAGATTATTAGGAGAGCTTTAAATTTATCTTATATTAATGATTATAGGGGTGCAATTGAATTGCTTAATAGCTATAATTTTAATGAGAGTGAGTATACTTTGTTAAAGGCTGATCTTTATTATAAAAATGGAGATTATTTAAATTCTTATGAAAATTACTTAAGCTTAAGAGATAAGCACTTTAATCAGATTTTTTTAAATCTTATTAGTCTTGGAATTAAGTTAAATAAGGTAGAAAGTGTATTAAAAGATACTAGGTTCTTAATAGAGAATAATATTGATTTTAGTGAAAATGTTTATCTTGATATTCTTGAGTTTTTGTTGCTGAGTGGTGAGTATGAATTTTTTTTAAATTTGAGCTCTCTGTATTTCCCAAAATACTCAAACTCAAGCTTTCCAGATAGATATAATTATTTATTGGGTAGACTATATGAGACTGAGAGCAAACATAGAGATTTTCTAAAGGCTCTTGATTATTATAAGAGGGTTATTGATGACTATCCTTTTAGTAATTATTATGAGATTTCTAGGTTAAGATATTTGTTTTTAAAAAGGTTTTTTTAGGAGGATTTGGTATGATTAGACGCAAACTTACTAAACAACTTGAGGTGATAAAAGATTATCTTTGGGATATGAAAGAATGTGTACTTAAGATAATAGAAGATTCTTTAATAGCTTTAGAGTCTAGAGACAAAAATTTGGCTAAAAAAATCATTAATGAGGATGAAAAAATAATAGATGATTATCAATATGATATTGAGGATTTATGCGGAAGAATCATTGCTACTGAACATCCTGTGGCTACTGAGCTTAGAGAAATTTTAGCAATTATTAAAATAATAAGCTCTCTTGAACGTATTGCAGATCATTCTACTAAAATTGTAAAGGTTGTACTTCTTTTAGAGTCTAATGCAGCAGATTTTTGTTCTGTTGACCTTTATCTTAAACCTTTAAGAGAAATGGCAGATACAGCGAAAGATATGCTTTCAAATATTTTTGACGCTTACTTTGATGGAGATTTTACTAAAATACTTAAGATAGTAAAGTACGATAATGTTATAGATAAATTATTTTCCAAACAAAAAACTATTGTAATTGATGCTATGAAAAATAATCCAGAAAATTTGGATTATCTTTTGAATATATTATTTTTAAATAGTTTTTTAGAAAGAGTAGGAGACCATGTTGCTACAATAGGTGAGTTGCTTTACTTTGTTAAAATAGGAGAAAAAGTAAATTTAACCTAAAGGAGACTATATGACAAGTGATGAATTAAATAGGTATATTGATGATAAATTTATGTTAATTTTAGATAAGGTTAGTAACATAAGGAATAGGCTTTATAAAATTTTAAAAGAGATTAAGAAAGGAAATTTTGATGATATTGAATACGAACTTAGTGAAATTGAGAATTTAATTAATAATGTTAATGTTTCACAAGCAGAATTTATGAGTGATGACAAATTTGTAAAAAATGTATATTTATCATTGACTATATTCAATATTCAAAACTGCATTATGGGTTTATTGAGTGAGAAAAATCTTATTGAAGAACTTATTTATTTGAATAAAAAGATACAAGGTAAATAAATATGCCTTGTATTAGTTTGATTTTTTATATGTTGCAGGCATGATATATTCAAAATTTTTATTTCCTCTAATTGTTTCTGAATGACCGATGAGCAAATAACATTCATCCTTTAAACATTTATTAAATTTTTCAGCAAGTAAATTTCTAGTTTCTTCATCAAAATAAATCATTACATTTCTACAGAAAATTAAATCAAATTTTTTCTTGAATGGAAAATATTCATCCATTAAGTTCAATTTTTTAAATTGAACCATTCTTTTAAGTGTATCCTTGACTTCGAATTTGTCATTTTTAAGTTGATTTAAATATTTAAGTTTTAAATGTTTAGGCAGTGTTTTTACGCGATCCCCTGGATAAATTCCTTTACTTGCTTCTTTTAAAACAGTAATTGAAATATCGGTTGCTAATATTTTTGTATTTAAGTGGATTTTATTATTACTTATGTGTTCATTTATTATCATCGCAATTGTATAAGGCTCTTCTCCACTTGAACATCCAGCTGACCATATACGAATTTCTTTTTCTCCCGATTGTGACATTTGATTAATCATTTTGGGTAAAAGTTTTTTTTCAAGAAATTCAAAATGATTAGGTTCTCTAAAAAAATAAGTATGATTTGTTGATATTTTATCCACTAACTCTATTAAGGATATTTGGCTTGTATTATTTTCTAAGTAGTTAATATATTCTGTGAAATTGCTAAAATTTTTTGCTTTAATTGTTGATGATAGTCGACTTTCAATCAATAATTTTTTTTTCTCACTAAGATTAATACCAAAATTATTGTAAACTATTTTTATGAGTCTATTAAGTTCGTTTGGTTTTATGTGAATAGTGAAATTATTACTTTCCATAACTTCCTGTACATTGTTGAACAGTTAAAGAGCATTAAACCATTAATCATTTTTACTTATATTTAAAAAATAGTTCTTAATATAAATATTTCAATTGAAATAATGCTTTAATTATGCTATTTTAATACTTAAAATGTTATATTATTTAAATTTTTAAGGTTGTTTTTATGCGGAAGAGAGTAAAACAGATAAGAGAAGAAGTGCCTAGGGTTGATTCTTTTGATTCTAATGATAAGAGGGTTGGTATTTGGGGTCTTTTAGCCCTTATATTAATTGTGTTTGGATTTATCATTGCACCTTTGATGCCTGGTTTGTTTGATAGTTCTGATTCATCTGGGTTAAGATTTGGTACTTATAAGGGACAACCAATTTATTATGAAAAGAATAATAAATTTGCTAAATATGTTAATTATTATTCAAATCTTTATTCTAGATTAATGCAAAATAAAAATAATTCTGACATGGAGTATGCTATTTGGAACTTGGCTTTTGTTAAGCATATGGAAGATATTGCTTTCCTTGATTTAGCAAAAGCTAATAACTTTTATGTTTCAAAAAATATGTTAAATAAAAATTTAATGAATTCTCCTGTATATCTAGACTCTGCTGGTAATTTTAGTCCTAAGAGATATAACAAAGTTTCTGATTATCAGAAATACAAGATTCATAACGAAGCAGTGGAAGACTTACTTTCTTCTAACATTCAGATTTTATTGAACAGTAGCTTTATATTTGCAGATTCTCTTCCTAATGCAATTAAGGATATGAGTAAGGTTAGAAGAAGTATTTCATATGTTTCACTCTCATATCAAGATTTTCCACAAGATGAAGTAATTTCTTATGCTGAGAGAGCTTTGGGTTTATTTAAAAGTATTGAAGTTGCATCTATTCGTTTTAAGAATTTAGGTGATGCAAATGATGCTTATGAAAAATTGTCTAAGAGTACTCCTTTTGAGGAGATTGCTAAATTTTATTCTGAGGATATTACTAATTTTAAGGGAGTTGCTTCTTCTAAGAAATATTATTTTGATTTTGAGCTTGCTCTTGAGAGAAAGGAAGATGTGGGGGTAATTTTTTCTTTGAAAGTGAATGAAATTTCTAAGCCTATTAAAACTAAAAATGGGAATGAGTATGAGATATATAAAGTATTGAGTAATATTTATGATTTTGATAAAAATTCAGGACATGATATTAGTGTGGCTAGAAACTATGTGGAAACTTATGAACCAAGCATTATTGAGACTTTTCTTGAAAATAAGCTTAATAAAATTATTGATGAAATGAATACTGATGGAGTACAGAAAACTCTTAGAAAAAGTAAGTTGTCATTGAAGAAGGATATTGTCAATCTTGCTTACAATATGAGTATTTATCCTAGTACTTTAGGAGAGGAGTTGTCTGGTTTTAAAAATAGTAAAGATTTTTATGATATCATTTTTGCCTTAAAAGAAAATCATTGGTCTAAGCCTTTTTTAGCAGATCGTAAAGTTTATGTATTTTCTTTAAACTCAGGTGGTAGCTATTCTATTGAGTCTAATGATGTGATTAAAGAAGATAGTATTCTTGATAACCTTTATCAGGCAAATAGTAGGCTAGTGATAGATTCTATGTTAAATAAAGGTGACTTTGAAGAAAATTTTAATGAAGCATTTTTTGCTTTGCAGAATTTTAATTAAAAAAATTAGTAGTTGGTATGAATAGAATTTATAGATAAAAATCATATGGTATGCGTTTTAAATTAATTTTATCTTTCGTCTTTATTTTGTTTTCTTGTGTTAAGGAAAATAAAGATTTTATTGTTTTCAATAAGGGTATAAAAGAATCTAGCGAAATAAATTATTCTGATGTGAGTGTTTCAAGTGGAAATAATGGAGAAGATGTTTTTGGGTCACTTATTGACCTTAAGGGTTATAAGATTCTTTCAGTTCAACAGGAAAATTTAAATTTAGATGTTTATTTTGAACAAGTAGTTTTAGCACAGGATTTTTCAGATCTTAAATCTTATCTGTTTATTATTGGTTTTGATCCAAAAACTCAAGAGGCTATAGTTCTTTTTAAAGAGCAGGTAGATATTGATTCTAAAAAATCTTACAACATGTATCTTGAGGATATTACTGGTGATTATGATTTTGACATAGTTGTACAAGGATTTTTCAATGAAGAGACTGTTTTATATGTTTTTCAAAAAGCGATTGCTAATGATGTTTCGTCATACAGACCTATATTTTTTCATAAAGTGAATGGAAGTATTATTATAAATAAGTATGATAGATCCTTAGCTTATGATGATAAGCAATCTAGAGAAAGTTATTCTATTTCTTTAGAAAGATATGACAAGCAGGGTGAAGATATAATAGTTAGCCGAGTTGAAGTATATGAATATTCTCACTTGCAGAGAAGGTATTATCCTTTATCTGCGAGTGAGAAGGTCAGACGGATGGATAGTAATGTTTATAAAACTTTAAAGGATTTGACCAAAGAAGGAGTATATAAGTTTTTATATGGTGTTTGGTATGACAGTGGTACATATCAAAGGTTGGGAAAGTCGAGTCTTGATGATGTTTTATTTTTATCGTTTAATAGACATTTTAATGAAATTAGTATTTTTAAGAAAAATTATCAAGAAATAGCACATATTGAGTATATGTCAAAGCCGGCTTATAATACTCTTAATATTAGTACCAAATCTATTTTTTCAGATTTAATAGTTTATAATTTTTGGATAAAAATCATTGATGGTGATAATATTGAGGTAAAAGTTGATACTGGAACAAATGCTTATGATAAGTATGGATTCTCAGGCATTTTTAAACGATTTGATGATTCCATCTTGGAAGAAAATAGTAATGAAAAGAACTTTTTTATTCCAAATGGTAATTATGTGTATAAGGATATTATTTATGATTTTTCTTATCCTAATCTTACTTATATTATTGAAGATAATATTTATTATGGAATTTTTAATGTTTTTAGTTTAAAAAATAATTTAATTCTTGAGTATGAAGTTAGTATGGGTGATGCTAGGATGAGAGAATCTTTTATTGTTGAATATAGCGAGAGAGTAGTACAGAAGCAAAAATTTTCTACAATTATTCTTAATCCTGTTAAAATTTTGAAAGATGAAGTAAGTTTGGTTAAAGGACAGAAATTGAAGCTTGAGAGAATAGAAAAATTGGATTAGTTTTTATGAGAGTATTAAGAAATATTGTTACTTATATTAATGTTCTTTTCTTTTTTTTGGTTTTTACTGTTTTGTTTCCAGTATATTTGATTTTTAAAATTTTTAAATTTGAAAGTTATTTTGTAAAATTTAGTTTTATATTAATGAGATTTGGTATTAATATTAGCTTATGGCTTGCTGATGTTAAGGTTGTTGTTACTAGAGACAATGATGCTTGTTTGTCTGGTAAGGGTAGTGTAGTGATTATGGGAAATCATGTTGGTGCAATGGATCCTATTTTTTTAATTTATATATTCATGCAACCCTTTGCAGTAGTTGCTAAGAGATCACTTTTTAATATTCCTTTTCTTAATTTAATCTTAATTTCCATAGGAGCCATTCCTGTAAATAGGAGTAGTATAAAATCTTCTGCTAATGCCCAGAGGAGGGCTCTTGAAGTTATTAAGGAAGGGCGACTTATTGGAATTTTTCCTGAAGGAACTAGGAGTCGAGATGGTGAGGTTGGGAAATTTAAGAGAGGTGCTATGAACTTAGCTTTAAGAACAAATTCTTCAATTATACCTGTGACTTTGCTTAATACGCATAAAGTCTTTATTAAAAATTTTATATTTAATTCGGGATTATCTGTATATGTTCATGTTCATTCTTTAATAGATGTGTCTATTTTAAAAAATGATGAGAAAGAAAATCTTCATGTTATTGTTAGAGATAAAATAGTTAAAAAATTAGAAAAAATGAAAATGCAATATAGCATTGATAGGGATTTAAATGAAGACAAATAATTACGATGAGAGTAAAATTATTACCTTATCTTCCCTTGAGCATATTAGATTGCGGTCTGGAATGTATATAGGGAGACTTGGTGATGGTTCTAATATTGATGATGGTATTTATATTTTAATTAAAGAAATAATTGATAATTCCATTGATGAATTTATTATGGGCTATGGTAAGGAAATATTTATAAGAAAAGAAAATAATATTATTGGTGTTAGAGATTGTGGACGAGGCATTCCTCTTGGAAAAGTTGTAGAGAGTGTTTCTGTTATTAATACTGGTGCTAAGTATAATGATGATGTATTTCAATTTTCTGTGGGTCTTAATGGAGTTGGAACTAAAGCTGTTAATGCTTTAAGTTCAAGATTTTTGGTAAGGTCAATAAGAGATGGTAAATTTTTTGAGGCTCTTTTTTCCAAGGGAAATTTGATGAAGACTGCAGAGGGGAGTTCTGATGAGAAGAGCGGTACTTATATTGAATTTTTAGCTGATACAGAAATTTTTGGCAAGTATAAGTATAGTGAAGATTTTTTAAAGAGAAGGTTTTTTCATTATGCTTGCTTAAATAAGGGTCTAAAGATTAATTATAATGATCAAATTTTTGAGTCTAAGAAAGGGCTTTTAGATTTTATAAACTCTGAAATTAAAAATGAAGATCTACTTTATGATTTTGTTTATTATTCTAGTAAGACTTTAGAATTCGCCTTTTCTCATACAAGCAATTATGGAGAGACATATTTCTCATTTGTAAATGGGCAGTATACTAGTGATGGAGGGACACATCAGACAGGATTTAGGGAAGGATTTGCTAGAGCTATTAATGATTTTCTTAAGAAAACATATTCATCTACTGATATTAGAGAGGGACTTGTAGCTACTCTTTCTATTAAGATAAAAGATCCAATATTTGAAAGTCAGACTAAAAATAAACTTGGTAACATTGAAACTAGGAGCAATGTTGCTAAGGAAGTGCAGAGAATAATATCAGAAATTCTTTATAAAGATAAAACTTTAGCAAAGGCAATTGAGAGTAAGGTAGTTGATAATGAGCGCCTTAGGAAAGAATTAAGTAGTGTACGAAAAGAAGCAAAGGAGAGAGCTAAGAAAATATCTTTTAAAATTCCTAAGCTTAAAGATTGTAAATTCCACTTTAATGAAAAAAGCATTCAATCTGAGGCTACTATGATATTCTTAACGGAAGGAGATTCTGCAACAGGTTCAATGGTATCTTGTAGAGATGTGTATACACAGGCTATATTTTCTCTTAGGGGTAAACCTCAAAACATGTTTGAGAAAAGTAAGTCTGAGATATATAAGAATGAAGAACTTTATAATATGATGGTAGCTCTTGGGATTGAAGAATCGATTGAAAATTTAAGATATAATAAGGTGGTAATTGCTACAGATGCTGATTTTGATGGGTTTCATATTAGAAATTTACTTTTAGTATTTTTCTTAACGTATTTTGAAGATTTGGTTTTAAATGGACATATGTATATATTAGAAACTCCACTTTTTAGAGTAAGGAATAAAAAATCTACTGTTTATTGTTATTCTGAGGAAGAGAAACAAAAAGCTGTTCTTGAATTAAGTAATCCTGAGGTAACAAGATTTAAGGGGCTTGGAGAAATTTCTCCGAATGAGTTTAGGAATTTTATTGATATTTCTAATATTAAACTTACAAAGGTTGATCTTTTCAATATTAAAGATATAAAAGAAAAGCTGGGATTTTATATGGGGCAAAATACTCCTGAGAGGCGTAACTTTATTATGGAGAATTTAATTTAATGGACATTAGAACATTACTTAGAGATAATTTTTTACAATATTCATCTTATGTTATTAAGGATCGTGCAATTGCTAGTGTTATTGATGGGTTTAAGCCTGTACAGAGGCGAATTATACATTCTCTTTTTGAGATGCATGATAGCAATTTCCATAAGGTTGCAAATGTTGTTGGAAATACAATGAAATATCATCCTCATGGAGATACTTCCATTTATGAAGCACTTGTTAATATGGCAAATAAGGATTTATTTATTGAGAAGCAAGGAAATTTTGGTAATCTTTTGACTGGTGATCCTGCTTCTGCATCGCGTTATATTGAATGTCGATTAACTCCTTTAGCATTTGATGTGCTTTATAGCAAGGAAATAACATCTTATGAACCTTCTTATGATGGTCGTAATGATGAACCTTTGATTTTTCCTGCAAAAATTCCTGTAATACTCATTCAAGGAAGTGAAGGGATTGCTGTTGGTATGGCTGCAAAAATTTTACCTCATAACTTTAATGAAATTTTGATTGCCGTGAGAAGTGAGTTACTTGGTGAATCTTATGAACTTTATCCGGATTTTCCTACAGGTGGAATAGTTGATGTTAATGAATATGCGGATGGAAATGGAAAAGTTTTAGTGCGTGCTAAAATTGAGGCTACAGATGACAATAAGGCCATTTTAATAAGAGAATTGCCATTTGGAGAGACTACTGAGAGTATAATAGCTTCGATTGAAAAAGCTATACGCAAGAATTATATTAAGGTGACAAGCATTAACGATTTTACTACGGAGAATGTAGAAATTGAGTTGACTCTTCCAAGAGGAGTATATGCTAGTGAGGTTATTGAGAAATTATATCATTATACAAATTGCCAGGTATCTATTTCTGTTAATTTGCTTTTACTAAGTGATAGATATCCTGTTATTTATACCATTACGGAGATTATCAAGTTTCATGCAGAACATTTGCAGAGAGTGTTAAAGATGGAGCTTGAGTTACAAAGAAATAAAATCCTTGAAAAAATTTTTTATAAAACCTTAGAACAAATATTTATTGAAAAGAGAATTTATAAGGTTCTTGAGACTATTTCTAAGGAATCTGATGTTGTAAGCATTATTTTGAGTAAAATTTTAAAATATAGAGATAATTTCTATAGAGAGATTGTTTTGGGTGATATTGAAAATTTACTTAAAATTCCTATTCGAAAAATAAGTATTTTTGATATTGATAAGAATAATAAAGATATTAGAACTCTTAGTAAGGAATTAAAAAGTGTGGAGAGTAATATTGGGTCAATTAGAGGATATTCAATAAATTTTATTGATAAACTTCTTACAAAATATTCTAAAGCTTATAAGAGGAAAACAGAAATATCTCTTATTAAATCAAAAAATGTTAGAGAAATAGCTACTAAGAATATGAAGGTTTATTTAAATTTGAAGTCTGGTTTTGTTGGAACTAGTCTTCTTGATGGTGAATTTATTGGTAATGCTAGCTATTATGATAAGATATTAATATTTAAGAAGAAGTCTTATATTCTAAAAAATATTGAGGATAAAACTTTTATTGATAAAAATAATATAGGTGCTTTAGTTTATGATATAAATAATTCGAAAGAGCAAGTATTTTCCATAATTTATCTTAATAAGCCTGAAAACCTTTATTATGTTAAGAGATTTAAGATAGATAAATTTATTACGGATAAGATTTACAAATTTTTAGATGATGAAGATGAATTTGTAGATTTTGCTTTAAATCCAGAAGTTGTAGAATTTTCCACTAGTAAGGATATTGTTAAAACGATGAGTATTGATGATTTTATGATTAAGTCTAGAGTTTCTGTAGGCAAGAGAATTTCAAGCAGTAAACTTAAAACGGTTAAATTTAAGTAGAATTTTTTATATCTTTTTGTTATCATTATGATGTTAAACAAATTTGTTTTATACACATAATGAAGGAGGATATTTAATGAAAAAAGTTTTGATTATGGTTTTGTTTTCTTTTTGTACTTTTGCTGGCTTTGCTCAGGTTGAGGATAGCAAAGTTGTTGATAATTCAGTGGATAAGTTATTAAGATATGAATCTTCTAAGAAAGAGCCTTTAATTCCCTTTATTTTGAATCTGATTTTAGGATTTGGAATAGGATCTTTTGCACAAGGAGATTTTATTGGTGGGTTGTCTATTTTGGGTTTTGATGCTCTTGGAGTTGGTTTATTAGCTTACGGTATATATTCTGTTGGTGGTGTGAGCGAGTTTAAGGCTAAGAAGGATGAGGAGTTACCTGTGCTTGCGGTTTCTTTGATGGCAGTAGGAGGAGCTACTTTGGCTATAACAAGGCTTGTTGAAATTATTCTTCCTTTTGTACATGCATCTAATTATAATAAAAGGCTTAGACAAAGCTTGGGAGCTACTTTAGGAGGATTTCAACCTGACTTTGGTGTTACTATGAATGAAAGTAATATGCTTGGATTTGGAATTTCTTTTGCAAAAAGTTATTAATTATATAATTTGAAGTTAGTTAGGTTAGAGTAGTTATTTTTATAATTACTCTTTTTGTGATATTTCTTTATAAGTTGGATTATCTATATTGTTTGATTTCACGACTTAGGTCTTTTTTGATGCTTTTTTGTTTTAAAACTTCTCTTTTGTCAAATAATTTTTTACCTTTACATATGCCGAGTTCTACTTTTATTAGTGAATTTTTTAGGTAAATTGAAATAGGAACTAATGTATATCCTTCTTTTTCTCTAAATTTTTTTAGTTTTTGTATTTCTTTTTTTGTAACAAGAAGCTTTCTGCTTCTTATTTCTTCATGGTTAAAGATATTGCCTTCTTTATATTTTGATATATGTAAATTTTCAAGCCATATTTCATCTTTTTTAATAATAGCAAAACTATCATTAAATGAAAATTTTTTTAATTTAATAGATTTAACTTCAGTCCCTTTTAATACAATACCACAGTTTATTTTATCTTCAATGAAATAATTGAATCTTGCTTTTTTGTTTTCAAGCAAAAGTGAGGTCACATCTATTCCTTTTCAATAATTAGCCTAAATCCGATATTTGGCGAACTCCAATTTTTTAAAAAAGAAGCTTTTGTTGAAGGCTTAAGTATTGAGTTATCGTTATATTTATATGTTCTAACTTCGGTTATTAGTGAGTTAAAGTGTGTAGAATATATGTTGTTTTTATTTTCATCTCTGAATAATAATGTATCATTAAAGCTTGAGCTTTGCATTAGGTTCCAAAATCCAATTTTTTGAGATATTTCATTGATATTTAAGTTATTGACTGATTTTGATTCTTCTCTTTGGTATAATTCCCATTCTTGAGATAGGGGAAGTCTTGCTGTAAATCCTTTTGGCAGATTTGAAGAATACCATTTAGCATACTCTAGAGCTGCATAGTAAGATATGTCAGTAATATCTTCATTTGAAGGCATTTGTTCAAAATTTTTAAGATACCTTTCGTCTACAAGTTCTTCTTTTATTAAATTATCTTTATTATTTAATTTCCACTTGGGATTTTCATTTAAAAACATCTGATATTCAGCTTTAGTAATATTTTGATTCTGCATTAAAAATTCTTTTAATTTATATGTAGTTTTAATCGTAACATCGTGAGAATGTAATTTATAATTTTGAATACTTTCAATAGTACCTGAAGCTATTTTTTTAAAACCTTTAAAATCTAGGTCTACATTTTTATTTGCAAATGTTAATATTTTATTTTCATTTTTTAATTCTTCTATTAGTCTTGTAAACCATGTTTCATTAGATATTTGTTCTTGTTGCTCTTTGTCTAGATTTTGAAAAAACCAAATAATTGCTCTGTTCTCTAGGTTAAAATTTTGTTGTAAAGATTCCCATATTTCTTTATTGTACTTAGTGTTTATTAAGTAAATGTCTTTATATGCTGTCAAGAAATCTTTAAACATTGCACTTGAATTTAGATGCGGAATAGAAATTTTAAAGAAATTTTTAATGTGTTCTGGGTTGTCTTTTAAATCGTTTAAAAGTAGTGAGAATATAGGAATTGGCTGTATATTGTCGCTAGTGTTTTTAATTTTTGTCATAACAGAGAGTTCTTTTTGTCTTTGATTCATTATTTTATCAGGATCTTTTAATTCTAAGTTGACATTAAAGTTATAACTTGTAAAAAATTTATTTTGTATCTCAATTTGCTTTTCATAAGTATCAAATCCTAATCTTTTGATTCTTAAGGTTCCTTTGGTAACATTTATGTATTTATTTAATGGAGTTCTTCCTAGATATTTTTCGTCTAGGTAAACATGTGCATTATAAATATTAGTTTTTATATGTAAATAGGCTCCGGGGTTTTTTAGTTTGGGATTTATAAAAAAAATAAATAACAGAGTTAAAAGCAGGATAAGTAGTATTAATAAACAATAAACCTTTGGAACTATGCCTAATATTGGTTTTAATTTTACTTTAAAAACTTCATCATCAATATCAATTATATCGTCTTTTTGCATTACATGTGTAATTATAGGGAAGTATAAAGATAAGGTCAATGTTATCTGTTGCTTTGTCTTTAAGCATTCTTATATTTGTAAGTATTTTAATAAATGTTGATTTTATGTATATTTTATTATTAAAGGCGGAATTTATGTATTTAGGAAAATTAGATAAATTAGCTAACTTTTTAGTGGAGTCTATTGAGAGGTATCTAACCTATAGAAAAAGAAAGAAGTATCTTTATAAGTTAAAAGTTAAGAAACGAGGTTTTTTGGTAAACTTTTTGTTTGAGTTTTTAGGTGCTGTACTTTTTGTTTTGGCAGTAAATCAGTATTTTTTTCAAGGATTCAGAATTCCAACAGGATCTATGGAAAATACTCTTAAGGTAGGAGACTTTTTGTTTGTAGACAAATTTTCTTATGGACCTGAATTTTTACCTGGAATGGGAAAGATAAATGGAATTAGAGAACCAGGAGAAGCGGATATTGTTATTTTTGAAAATATCGAATATAAAACAAAGGGGACTTTTTTTGATATTTTGCAAAGAATAATTTTTATGTTGACTTTTTCTTTTATTGATCTTGATAGAGATGAAGATGGAAATCCTAGTGTTAGATTTTTTGTAAAAAGAGCGCTGTTTGCCGATGGTAAAGTTGTAAGATTTCGTAGTGGAAAAGTGTTTGTTAAGAAAGAAGGCGAAGAAAATTTTGTAGAAGAAGAATCGTATAAAGCTTCCTTGGGATATAATTTCACTTCTAAGAAACTTGTCGAAGAAGAGGATTATAAGATTTATGATAATCTTGCTATGTTTATTGCATTAAAACAATTAAATCTAAATCTAGAAAATATGCCCGATTTTTCATTTTTTAATGTGAGAGTTATTGATAGATTTGAGGTTGAGAGATTAGAATATCGCTATTTAGTGGCTTTCATGCCATATGTTGATTATTATATGGAAAAAGCAATAATGAGAGAATATGGGTTATATGTGCCTTATGGATATGTATTACCTATTGGAGATAATAGAGATAATTCTCATGATGGTAGATTTTTTGGAGTCATAAATAAAAATAAGATACTTGGCAGAACTTTTTTCTTGCATTTTCCTTTTTCTAGGATGGGTTTTCTTTAAAAATGGCTGCTTATTTAACTTTTGAGCAAAGACTTTTAAGAAAAAAACGAAGGAAAAATTTTTTTAATTTTATTTTGCTATTTTTAATATTAAATTATGTGTTTACAAAATTTGTTATACAAATTTTTACTTTTCAAGGAAAAGAAATGTCGCCTTTAATAGAAGAGAACCATAATTTAATTTTTGTTTCAAAATATGTTAGATCTTTTTTTGTACCTTTCAGAGTGAACGATATTGTGCTTTATGAAGATTTAACTTTAGAGGGCAATATCGTGTTAGATTTTTTCAGAGATTTATTTTGTTTGAATAAAATTTTTAATACAAAAAAGCATAGTATATCAAGAATAGTTGCTACTTGGGGAGATTTAGTTTATGTCAAAGGTTTTGATGTCTTGATTAATAGAGGAGGCAATAATTCTTTTTATTTAAATGGCAATTTCATATCTAATTATAGATTAAATGATTTTTTTAAATCTAGTGAACCAATTAAATGCTTTGCTTTAAAGAAAAATGAATTTTTTCTCTTAAATGAGAATTTAAAGATTTTGAATGATTCTAGAGTATTTGGACCTATTAAGAAAGAGAAAATAGAATCTTTTTTAGTAGTAAAGATAGTGGATTATAAGATTGTTAGATAAGATTTTTGTTGATGCTGATTCTTGTAATTTAAAAGTAATAAAATTTTTGCAAAATTTTGTGCTTAAAAGAAGTGTAGAACTTATTTTAGTTTCAAATAAATCTTTAAATTTAAGTAGCACTAGGAATACTGCATTTAAGGTTGTAGAAAATGTTGATTCTTTTATTTTGGAATTAGTTGATAAGAATAGTATTGTAGTAACAAGAGATATATTATTTGTTAAGTATCTGTTGGATTTGGAAATTAAAGTTATCAATGATGAGGGAAAAATTTTTAATACAGATAATATAAATTATTTGTATTTTAGATCTAATATGAATAATAACTTAAGTTTTATTAAAGTAAAGAAATATTTTAATTATGAGTCTAGTAAAGATAGATATTCAAATTTTGCAATGAATTTTCATCGTTTATTCTTTAGTTAATTTATGGTTCTCAATTTTCCATAATCCTTTTCCTTGGGTTAGTATATAGGTTTTGTCATTAATAGGTATGATGTTATTGAGTCTTGTTTTACTTAATTGTGAAGCATGATAAGATCCTTCCGATACAGATTGAGAAGGTGATTGTAGGGCAAATGTATCTTTATCTTTGACAAGTTCCACAAATCCGCTATTACTGCCAATAAGGATTGTTCCATTGACTTCTCTTGCAAAGTATGCCATAAAACCTCCTATGTCTTCTCGGTTAAATATTGGATCTTGATAATTATTTGTACTTGAATATATCATAAATTTGTTATCTGATGTGTCATGACCTCCGCCAGTCATTACCAGAGTTTCAGCAAATCCACGGATATTTGTATCTATAATAGGCATTATTTCATTTTTTGAATTAACACTTATAATGCTACCGTCTAGGTTCCAAATTTTTGAGAATCTTCCTGTGATTAATTGATTTTTATTTGAGATTTGATAAAATTTGTCATCCTTGTTTGCACCTGAAGGAGTTTTATTAACTCCATTAAGCTCTAGAATAACTTGATTTCCATTTAATTCTGATGCTAAGATATAAGCTGCTTTGACCCCAGTTGTGTCTATAGATTTTAAGAATTTAATGGCATTTAAATTCTTTTGAAGAGTAAGCTTCCAGCTGTCATTTTCAAGGGTGTAGAGTTCTAGTTTACCATCTTTACTTTGTGATAATAGGTATGTTTTATCTGAAATGTTAACGAGATCAATTACAAATTCATAAGAATTACTAAAGTTTACTTTTTCAACAACCCCATTTTCTTTTTTAAATAAGTGCATAGCTGCAATATATAAAGTATCATTAACTAACGAAATACCATTTGGACTTGAGCTGTCTAAAATGTTATTATCACTATTTATTTTTTGTAACTTACTAAGTTGGGAAAAAATAGATTCACTTGAGCATGAGCTAGTTAGTAATATTAATATTATTAGCATGAATTTTTTAAAATCTTTATTATCCATATTAAACCTACAATTTATTTACATTTACTGTTACCGAGAGAGAAACTAATAAAAAGTGTCCTGTTTTAGCTGAGTTCCCAAATTCAAACATTGTCCACCATGCAGTTGTAAAACCAAAAGCCCATTTATAGTTGAAGTTCCACAGGATACCAGAACCAATTGAAAGAATAGGCATTGCATCAAAAGTTCTTAAATTTGAGATATTATCACTTTTGTCTCCGTAAGAGTTAAGAGAAAATCCTATATTTGAAAATATGGGTATTTGAAAAAGTTCTCCAATATCAAGCACGTAGTTTATTAAAAATGTAATAGGTACTATACTAAGTGTTTTACCTATACCAGAGTCTGGGTTGAGCAAGTTAAATGAGTGATTAATGTCAAAATTGAACAAGTATCTAAGTTCAAGTCCCATAGATAAGTTACTTAATATGTGATATTGATATTTAAGAGCTCCGATTCCTCCAGGATACAAATTGGAAGGAAAAATTTTTGATAAATCATTATAAAAAAGAGGTATACCTAAGCTTAAATCTACCCCGATAACAGAATTTCCATTTCTATCAATTGAATATGCCTCAATTTTTGGCATATTTGTACTTAACAAGAATAGCGAGATTAAGCCAACTAAAAGGTTCTTTTTCATTATTCTCCATTTTTCAAAAACTCGTTAGTTACAGTTATTATATTTAAAAAAAGGTATTATTACAATTCATTCTTTTGCAAATTGATTTTTATTTACATTTACAATATAAGTATAATGTATAATATTTGACTAATTTGAGTGGAGGTTATGATTTGACCAATGTTTTTGATGGTAAACTTTTTGCAGGGAAATATTATTTGTTATTGAAAAAATTTTTAACAGAATATGATTTGGTAAATAAGATTTCTTTAAAAGTTATTTTGGCAAACGATAATCCTGCAAGTAAGCTTTATGTGTCTATTAAAGAAAGAGTATCAAAAGAGATTGGTATTAATTTTTGTGTTCTTAAGTTGGTTAATAACACAGAACAGGAGAATATTTTGCAGTTGATTGAAGCTGAGAATTTGAATAAAGATACCGATGGAATTATTGTTCAGTTACCTCTTTTAGGTGAAATAAATGTAAATATGGTTTTAAACAAAATAGTACATACAAAGGATGTAGATGGACTTTCTGCTGTTAATTTAGGTAAATTAGTGTTGGGTGACAAAAAAGGATTTATTCCTTGTACAGCTCTTGCTGTGCTTAAAGTTTTATTTGACGAGAAAATAGAAACTTCTGGTAAGACTGTTGTTGTGATTGGAAGAAGTTCTCTTGTAGGACGGCCTATTTCTATTTTGCTTTCTTGTAAGCCTTATAATGCAACTGTAATTACATGTCATAGTAAAAGTACTTATTTGGATGTTTATGTGAGACAAGCAGATATTATTATTTCTGCTGTTGGAAAGCCTAAGTTAATTGATTTGAATATGATTTCTGGAAGTCCTTATGTTATTGATATTGGTATTTCTGAAGTAGAAATGGAGGGTAGTAATGTTTTGGCTGGAGATGCAGACTTTGAGTCAATAAAGGATCATGTTAAATTTATTACTCCTGTAAGAGGTGGAATTGGTCCTGTGACAGTGCTTATGTTAATGTTTAATACAATTAAAGCACATTTGATTAGTCATGGTAAGTTTGATGTTTTGGAAAAACTGGAAAAGTTGGTGGAGGTTTGAATGTCTGGACATAGTAAATGGTCAACTATAAAGAGGAAAAAAGGTGCTCTTGATGCTAAGAGAAATAAAATTTTTACTAAATTGATTAGGGAAATAAGTATTGCTGCCAAGATGGGTGGAGGTGAAATTGATTCTAATCCTAGATTAAGAGTTGCTGTTAATAAGGCAAGAATATCTAATATGCCTAAAGATAATATTGAAAAAGCGATTAAAAAAGGTATTGGCGATAATACAGGTGATGAGTATTTTGAACTTACTTATGAAGCGTATGCTCCTCATGGGGTAGCTTTAATGATTATGTGCTTGACTGATAATAAAAATAGGACAGCGAGTGATGTAAGGAGCGTTCTTACAAAGGGTGGTGGTTCTCTTGGGGCTCCTGGTTCTGTATCTTATATGTTTCACAGGAAAGGGTTGATTTCTTATAGTCTAGATAAATATTCTGAAGATGAAGTAATGGAACTTGCATTAGAAGCAGGGGCAGAAGATATTTTGAGTGAAGGATCTGAGGTAGAGGTAATAACAAGTGCTGAAAATTTTGAAACTGTTTTATCTGTTTTAAAAACTAAGTTTGAAGAAGAGATGGCAGAGATTGTTCTTATGCCTGAGAATAAAATTTCTTTGAATAAAGATCAGATGGATAAAATACTTACTCTTGTTGAAAAATTGGAAGATTTTGATGATGTACAGGAAGTTGTTCATAACTTGGAAGATTGTGATGAGTTTGATTAATTTGCTGCTTAATTTTGAAATTTAAATGAGAATATTGGGTATTGACCCTGGTCTTGCTAATGTTGGTTGGGGAATTTTAGATAAGAGAGGAAGTAGGTATGTATATGTTCTAGATGGGACAATTATAACTAATTCTTCTATGTCTTTAAAAGATAGAATAAAGTTGATTTCTGAAGAACTTGTTTTAATTATTGATAAGTTTAATCCTGATGTTGCAAGTGTTGAAGATATTTATTTTGCTAAAAATAAAAAAACGGCAATAGGAATAGCTGAGGCTAGAGGAGCTATTATTTTAACTCTTGCTTTAAAAAATATAGATTTTCATGCATACACTCCAATACAAGTTAAAAATGCAATTTCTGGATTTGGAAGGCTTAAAAAGATACAAGTAAAATATATGATGCGTATTTTACTTGGAATAAAGTCAGATTTTGTTTTTAATAGTGATCATAGTAGTGATGCACTTGCACTTGCACTTTGTCATGGCAATTATAATTAGTTGTAGTATATCCGTAGATTTTGTTTCCAAAGTCATCTGAGAATAAAATTGAACCATCCCAGTAAGTGATAATGTCAACAGGTCTTCCTATTTTAGAACCATCGGAGGTTAAAAGACCTTCTAAGAATATCTTATAATTTGTTACAGTTTTTGTATTTGAATTGATGTCTAGTGTTGTTATTCTGTATCCAACAGGAACTGTACTATTCCATGATCCGTGTTCGGCAATAAATAATTTATTTTTATATTCGCTTGGAAACATATTCCCCTTGTAAAAATGTATTCCAAGTGGCGCTACATGAGCAGGTAGTTCATAAATAGCAGGTGTAAAATCAATATTTTTAGGAGCTTTAAGGAAAAAGGAGGGATCTTTTCTATTTTTACCAAACACATATGGAAATCCAAAATGTTCACCATATTTGGATACTAAATTAATCTCGTCTGGTGGTAAATTATCACCTAAGTGATCTCTTCCATTATCACTAAAATAGAGATAGTTATCAATTGGGTGAAAATCAAATCCTACTGAATTTCTAACGCCATACTCTACTATATTTTTTTCTTTAGTTGCAAGATTAATACCTAGCAAGACGGCTTCATGTTCTTCCTTAGGAATTCTAGCGTTGCTAGGAGATCCAATATTAACTATTAAATTTTCATTCCTTTTGTCTACCTTAATATATCTGCCAGCATGTATTTTTGAATTTGTGTCTGGTAAAATAACAAACTCTTCCATTTTCCATTTATATGGTTGATTGGCATTTACAGTATTGTTTATCTCTTTTTCTACATCTTGAACAACGTAAATTTTGTTTACCGATGAGATGTATAATTTGTTGTTAAAGTAAGAAATGCCTATTGGTTTTTGAAGGTTTGAAGCAATGGTGTAAATATTTTTGCTTTTTGTGATTAAATAAGCAAAATTACTTGAAGATCCTATAAAAATATTGCCTTCATCATCACTTGTAAGTCCCCGAGGTTTTTCAATGTTGTTTATAAATATTTCAACTTGAAATCCATTTGGAACTTTTAATTTGTTGATTTTTGCCTCTAAGTTTAGTGGTAAGCTTAACAAGAGTAATATATAAATAGAGTATCTAGCACTAAATTTATTTTTCATAACGCGACCTCTTTATCTCATTTTATACTAATTAGTTAATAGAAATAAGATAAATTTAAGTTTTTGATGTATTATAATTTAATTCTATGATAAACAAGATTTATGGTAAAATTATCGAGAAAAGAGAATCCAGTGTTGTTATTGTAGCACTTCCCTTTGAATTTGAGATTTTAGTTAGTTCTTTTTGTATGACAGAATTGAACTTACTAGAAGATGCTGAGGTATTAATTTATCTTCATTTAAGGGAAGACGAAATTAAACTTTTTGGTTTTGCAAATACAGAGGAGAGAGAAATTTTTGAAGAGCTTATTAGTGTAGACGGAATAGGGCCAAGGGCAGCTTTAAGGATACTGTCAGGCATTAAATACAGTGAATTTAGAGATGCAATTGAAAGGGAAGATGTGAAACTTATTTCTAAAGTTAAAGGCATTGGAAACAAGACAGCAGGTAAAATATTTTTAAAACTTAGAGGGAAACTTGTTAAATCTGATGAATTGAGTTCAGATATATTTAAATTTAAGGACCTTGAACAATCAATTGTTAATATGGGTTTTGATAGGAAGCTTGTTGTGATTAAGATAAGAGAAGTTTTGTCTACTGATGAATTTTTGATGTTAAGAGAAGAAGATCAGGAGCAATTTTTATTCGGAGAAACCTTAAAAAGACTTTCAAGTTAATTTTATTTAGCAAATATTTAGAGAAGGGGGCTTATAGATGGATTTAGGAGAGGGATCTGATTTTTTAAGTTCTGACAAAAATTTTCTGTATGACAGAAATGAGAGTGAACTTAGACCGAAATCCCTTAGAGATTTTTCAGGACAGTCTCACATCAAGGAAAACTTAAATATTTTTATAAAAGCATCTAGGGAGAGAAATGAGGCGCTTGATCATGTTTTTTTAAGTGGTCCTCCAGGTTTGGGTAAGACTACTCTTGCTAGTATTATTGCTTTTGAAATGAACACTATAATAAAGGTGACTTCAGCACCGGCTCTTGATAAGCCAAAGGATATTGTTGGTATTTTAACAACTCTTGATGATAAGAGTGTTTTATTTATTGATGAGATACATAGACTTAAACCTGTAATAGAAGAGATGCTTTATATTGCAATGGAAGATTATGAGATAGACTGGATAATTGGACAAGGTCCTGCTGCAAGGACTGTAAGAATTCCTATTCCTAAGTTCACTTTGATTGGGGCTACTACAAAACCAGGAAAAGTGGCGTCACCTCTTTATGCAAGATTTGGCATTGTGTCTAGATTTGATCTTTATAATGAAGAAGAACTTGTAAAGATAATAAAGAGGAATTCTGTTATTTTGAATGTTAAACTAGAAGAAAAGGCCGCATATCTTCTTGCAAGAAGCTCAAGGGGAACGCCTCGTGTAGCAAATAGGATATTGAGGCGAATGAGAGACTTTGCGCAAGTTGGAGGTTATGGATTGATTACAGAAAATATTGTAAGTTCTGGGCTTGAGATGTTAAAAATTGATAAAGAAGGACTTGATGAGCAGGATAGAAATATTTTGAAGAGTTTGATACTGAAATTTAAAGGTGGTCCTGTTGGTGTTGAAACTTTAGCAATTTCTGTTGGTGAAACAGCTGATTCTCTTGAAGATTTTTATGAACCTTATCTTATTTTAAAGGGTTTAATTGAGAGAACCAGTAGAGGACGCAAGGCTACTGACTTTGCGTATTTTCATCTAAATTTGGATAAAAATGAACATAATGACTTAAGTGAAGAGAAGCAAAATGGATACCAAGGAATTTTATTTTGATTTGCCATCTAATTTAATAGCACAACATCCAAGTAAAAAAAGAGGTTTATCAAGATTAATGGTTCTAGATCCTAGTAATCAGAAAGTTTACCATGATCATTCTGTAAATGATATATTGAAGTATATTAATAGCAATACTTTTTTAGTTTTTAATGATTCGAGGGTTAGAAAATCGAGAATATATGCCAAAACAGATAATGGGGGTAGTGTTGAATTTTTAATGCTAGCTAGAATAGCAGATGATATATTTACATGTCTGATTTCTAAGGCAAGGAGGCAAAATGTTGGCAGAGTCTATAAATTTCCTCAGGATTTATTAGCTCAAGTAATTTCAAAGACAGATAGTGAGTTTACGCTTAAATTTAATCAAAATGTGGATGAATCTTATTTTGAACAATATGGACTTATTCCTTTACCGCCTTATATTAAGAGAAATTATGAAAAAGAAGATGAGGAGCGTTATCGTACAATTTATTCAAAGTATATAGGTTCAACAGCCTCAGCTACGGCAGGGCTACATTTTAGTAGGGAACTTTTTTCTTTATTAGATAAAAATAGGATTGAATATGATTTTATTACTCTTCATGTTGGCCTTGGAACTTTTCTTCCTGTAAGAACAAAGAGAATAGAGGAACATAAGATGCATTTTGAGAGATTTTTTATAAAAGATTCTGTTGCACTTAGACTTGAGAAGGCAAAGGCTTTAGGTAAGAAAATTTTAGCTATTGGAACCACCACCCTAAGGGCATTGGAGTCAGCTTATGACAATAGCAACTTTATGAGGGGCGAGCAACAAACAGATCTTTTTATTTATCCGGGGAAGAATTATGACTTTAAATTTGTTGATATGCTTTTTACAAATTTTCATACACCAGAATCAACTCTTTTAATGTTGGTGTCTTCATTTGGAGGTAAAGACTTTGTATTTAGTTCTTACAGGGAAGCTGTTGAGATGAATTATAAGTTTTTCTCTTATGGTGATGCTACTTTATTTTTAAATCACGTATAGATATTAATTCTTAATTATTTTAATATTTAATAATAAGTAGGATAAATCTTTAAAGGAGGAAGAAATATGATTTCATCTTTACAAAAAGAAAGATATCAATATGCACCTAAGTTGCCTAAAATTTTGGAACATGATTTTAAAAATATTAGTGTAGTTTTTGGTGAAAAAACGGAAGGTCTTCAAGATAGAGAAGCCTTAAGGGAAGTTTTTAAAAATACTTATGGACTTTCGGTTATTAGTTTTGCTCAGGGATCTTCAAGTATAGACTTTTCAAAGGTTTTAAATGTGGGGATAATCCTTTCAGGTGGACCTGCTCCTGGAGGACATAATGTTGTGGCTGGTGTTTTTGATGCAATGAAGAAAGCAAATTCAGGTTCAAAAATTTTTGGATTTAAAGGAGGGCCTTCAGGCTTATTGGAAGATAAGAAAATTGAAATTACTAGTGATTTAATAGATTCTTATAGAAATACTGGAGGTTTTGATATTATATCTTCTGGACGAACCAAAATAGAGACAGAGTCTCAGTATGAACAAGTTTTGTCAGTTGCTCTTAAAAATAATCTTAATGCAATTATTGTTATTGGTGGTGATGATTCAAATACTAATGCAGCCTTGTTAGCAGAATTTTTTAAAAAAAAGAAACACGATATTCAAGTTATTGGTGTTCCTAAAACAATAGATGCTGATCTTAAGAATGAACATATTCAAATTTCATTTGGATTTGATTCTGCTACTAAGACTTATTCTGAATTGATAGGCAATTTATGTCGTGATGCTATGTCAACTAGGAAATATTGGCATTTTGTTAAACTTATGGGAAGAAGTGCATCTCATGTTGCCCTTGAGTGTGCATTAAAGACTCAACCTAATGTATGTATTATATCTGAGGAAGTTTTAGCGAAAAATAAGACCTTATCGGATCTTGTTAGCGAAATAACTTCTGTTGTAGTAAAGCGTTCTTTGAAAGGATATGATTTTGGTGTAGTTATAGTACCTGAGGGTGTTATTGAGTTTATCCCTGAAGTTAAGTCCTTGATGACTAACTTGTGTAGTATATTTGATAGCAATGAGAATGAATTTAAAGGGTTGAGCGTTGAAGCTATAAGAGAAATTTTTATTTCTAAACTTAATGGGTATATGAAAGAAGTTTATTCATCTTTACCTTTATTTATTCAAATTGAACTTGTGAATTCTATTTTGGAAAGGGATCCTCATGGTAATTTTAATGTATCAAGGGTACCTACTGAAAAATTATTTATTGAAATGGTTAATGTTAAGCTAGAGGAATTAAGAAAGCTTGGAGAGTATAGTGGTAAATTTATTCCTGTTGATCATTTCTTTGGCTATGAGGGTAGAAGTGCTGTGCCTTCAAATTTTGATAGTAATTATTGTTATAGTTTGGGCTACAACGCTGCTTTGCTTGTTTTAAATGGTTTAACAGGTTATATGTCTAGTATAAAACACTTAAATAAAAATGCTACTGAATGGACAGCAGGGGGGATTCCTTTAACAATGATGATGAACATGGAAGAAAGATATGGTGTGGCAAAACCTGTTATTAAGAAAGCGCTTGTTGATTTAAGCGGAGCTCCCTTTAATGAGTTTGCTAAGAATCGTGAAAGGTGGGCAGTGGATAATTTATATATTTACCCAGGTCCTATTCAATATTTTGGTCCTTCTAAACTTGTTGATGAGACAACTTTGACATTAAAATTAGAGCTAGAGAATTAAAAATTATATATATGATTGTTAGATTTTTATTTTTGCTTTTTAATATTTGTATTCTCTATTCCAATTCTTTTGATTATTATAAACTTGATGTTGATTATTTGAATTTGAGTCAAAAATTTTTGCTGGGAAATCAAATTTTTTCCAGCAAAAATAATATTAATTTTGATAATGAAATTTTTGTTAAACTTCAAGATAAAGGAGAGGATGATTTTCTTTATAAAAATATTCAAGAAAATGAGACTTTAAATGTGGAAAAGACTATTGAATCTAATTGGGGGAAGAGAGCTTTTAGATTTTCAGCAATAGGTGTTGGTACTTTTCCTATAGCTTTACTGGTAAGCTTGTTTTTTTTTGATTTGTCTTATTATTTTAATAATGGCATGGATTCAAAATATCTCCCATATCCTTTCTCAAGTGGTTTTAAGCTTTCTAAAGATGAAACTTTTAAAAAATTTATGATATCAGCATCAGCTGGGTTGGCAGTGTCTTTAATGATAGCGTTGATTGATTGTTTGATTTATTGAATGAAAAAACTTCAGGAAGAGTTTGTTGTAAAGGAAGATTGTCAAAGGCTGGATATTTATTTATCTGAAAAATTTTGTATCTTTACTAGAAGTCAAATTAAAAAAAGAGAAGTAATTGCCTTTAAAAACAATGGTGATGTTTTTGTTTCAATAAAGTTATCAAAACCTGTTTTTGTAGGAGATAAAATATTAATAGAATTTAATGAAGAAATTGATTTAAGAGAGTATGTAAGACCTTTTAAATTACCTATTAGTATTATTTATGAAGATATAAATCTTATTGTTGTAAATAAACCTCAAGGTATTTTAAGTCATCCTGGCATGTCTAGGTTGGAAAATACTGTTGTAAATTTTCTTTTGTATCATGTATCAGATTTAGAGGATAATTTTAAAGAGGATAAGGTAAGGCCTGGAATTGTGCATAGACTAGACAAAGACACATCTGGGGTATTAATTTGTGCTAAAAATCTAGCAACTTTGAATTTTTTATCTACACAGTTTAAGGAAAGAGTTGTAAAGAAAGTTTACATTGCAATTGTTAAGGGTAATCTTAAAAGTTCTGCTGGTATTATTGATACTTTTATAGATAGAGATAAAAATGATAGAAAAAAGTTTAGTGTAAATAAAAGTAGAGGTAAAAGGGCATTAACTGAGTATAGAGTGTTGATTAATATGGGGAATTATTCCTTAGTAGCTTTAAGCCCTAAGACGGGGCGTACGCATCAGTTAAGAGTTCATATGAAATATTTAAATCATCCAATATTAGGGGATGTTATTTATAGTAGGTTGGATAGGGATTTTAGGGATGTATCTTTAATGCTTCATGCTTTCAAACTTGAGATTAATATTAGAGAAGGTTTTTTGAAAAAATTTGTCTCAGAATTTCCGCAGAGATTTATTGATTTTTTATCAAATTTTTATAGTAAAAAAGAGTTAGATGTACTTGTTCTTAATTTTATTAAATTTTTAGACGAGTTTTAAGTTTCAATATCTTGTTTAGATTGAGTTGACTCTGTAATTTTTTTACCACCGGTTATTTCGTTTGTATTAAGTACTGTAATGAAACAGTTGGGATCGACCTTTTGAGAAATATATTTAATTCTTGACATACGTATTGTGGGGACCACTATGAAAACTATAGTCTTATCATTTCCCGCCCAAGCACCTTGTCCGTCAATTAGCGTGGCTGCTACTTTTAATTTATTGGTAATAAGATAAGATATTTCTTTCCCCTTATCTGAAATAATGAATATTGCTTTTTGATTGCCAAATCCTATGCTTGCCTTGTCTGTCATAACAGATGTTACAAAAGAAGCAATTAAAGTATAAAGAGCAATCTCGACATTAAAAAAGACAGCTGCAATTAATAATACAGCAAGATTAACAAGAAAGTTTGTAGTTCCAATACTAATTGAATATTTTTCTTTAATGATCATAGAGACTATGTCTGAACCCCCTGAGGATCCCTTTGCTCTAAAGATTAAACCAAGTCCAAGACCTGATATGAGGCCTGCTAAGATAGATACAAGCATCATGTCATTAAGTTGCATTTTACCTTGCAAAAATTGTGAATAGTTTACCATGATAGAATATAAAGCCATTGCAATCCAGCTTTGAATTACAAATGTTATGTTTAAAAATTTGATTCCAAGAATGAATAGTGGAATATTTAAGATGAATATTGTGAGTCCTAAGTTGAAGCTTAAAAGGTAATGAAGCATTAAAGCAATTCCAGCAATTCCTCCACTCAAAAGACCATGTGGTATATATAAAATATTTGTAGATATTGCCATTAAAAGAGAACCAATTGTTATTTGTAGTGTACTAATCAGTATTAGTTTAGGATCTTTAAAGATATTTTTAAGTCGTTTTCTAAGTATTATGTGTATAATAAACCTAGTCTTGTGCTTTATTCTCTTCCACTTGTTCCTTTTTTTCTTCATGTTGACTTATGACTTACTCTTTAATACAAAATTATTAATTCATTTGAATTTTATATTAATTTTATTAAAAAAACAATTTTATTTTATTGAAATTGTTTCTTTTTTTTTGATATTATTGTTTTATAACTAATATGCTAGTGGATTATGTAAAGTTTATACTCTTAATACTTTTCCTTATTTTTTATGTTTGGCTTTTTATTATTTTAAAAATGAAAAGGTCTAATCTAGCTTTGCTAGAGAGGATTAAAGAAGGGGCAACAATATTAGATATTAGATCTGCTAAAGAATATAATAAATTTCATTATGCAAGGGCGGTTAATATTCCTTTTAATAATTTATTTGCTAAGAAAGATAAGTTAGGTAGTGTTGATAGTCAAATAATAATATATGGTAGAAGTTTTAATAAATGTTTTGAAGCTGAGAAAATTTTAAGAGGAGTAGGATTTAAGAATATATTTGTTGCAGGAACTTTGAAGAATATGCCTAAATTGCAAGAAGAAGGTAATGGTTAAGATTATTGGAATAGCTGGTGGGTCTGGAAGTGGGAAGACTACGGTTGTTAATAAAATTAGCGAAGTTATTCCTGAATTTGTTCTTATATCTCAAGATAATTATTATAAAAGTGTTGGTGATTATGAATATCAATTTTTAAATGTTAATTTTGACCATCCAGATGCTTTTGATAATAATTTATTTTATGAACAGTTAAAAAAAATAAAACAAAATGAGCCAATTAATATGCCTCTTTATGATTTTATTAATCATAGAAGAAAACCGGAAACTGTAGAGATATATCCAACTCCTGTTGTTATTGTTGAGGGTATTATGATTTTTGTTGAAGAGAGAGTGCGCAATCTAATAGATTTAAAGATATACATTGATACACCTAATGATATTAGGTTTATTAGAAGGCTTGAAAGAGATATGTCTAGAAGAGGACGTACGTTGGAATCGGTTATTGAACAGTATTTAAATACTACAAGAGCAGGGTATTATAGATTTATTGAGCCCACTAAGGAATATGCTGATCTTATTATTCCTGAGGGAGGGCATAATGAGAGAGCTCTTTATGTACTCTCATCATTCTTAAGAGCTCTTGGAAAGGATAGTTCGGATTTTTTTTAAATTAGGGAAATTGGATAATAGTCTATTTCGATGTATATGTCTTTTGTTAATCTTATTTTTTCTTTTGTGCTTCGTATTAGTTTTTCTAGTAGGTTGAAGGATTTTGATAGGTATAGTATGTTGTATCTATAGTGTTTAGCTATTTTTGACATGGGAGCTTGGGAGGGTCCAAGGTATTCAATTTCTTCATTTAAAAATTCTTTAGATATTTCAAAAAATTCTAAGCATTTATGTTTGGCAGATTCTTTTTTATGGCTTCTAACTATTATTCTAATGATTTTTTTAAAGGGAGGATAATTGAGTTCTTTACGGATTTTTATCTCTTCTTTATAAAATGCTTCATAATTACCTTCATAGGCATATTTTATAGCATAATAATTGGGATTTTTTGTTTGAATAATAATTGTATTGTCACTTTGAAATCTTGCAGCTCTTCCTAGTACTTGTGAAATTATTGCAAACATTCTTTCACTACTCCTAAAGTCAGGAAGACCCATCCCAACATCAGCGTTAATAATTCCTAGTGTTTGTATTTGTTTAAAATTAAATCCTTTTGCAATAATTTGTGTTCCAATTAAAATATCTAATTTTTCATTTTCAAAATCAGTTATTGTATTGATAATCTCTTTTTTATTAAGATCAGAATCTGTTCTTGCTATTCTTGCGTTTGGTAAAAAATTTTTTAGTTCCCTTTCAATAAATTGAATTCCATATGTTTTATATGTAATGTTTTTTGCATTGCAACCAGGGCAATTGGTTACTATGCTTGTTTTGTGGTTGCAGTAGTGACAAACGAGTTTGTTTTCATTTTTATGATATGTTAAGTTAAAAGAGCAATTTGGACAGCAGATGATATGTCCGCAAATGTTGCATTCAAGTGTTTTTGAGTATCCTCTTTTATTGAAGAATATTAAAACTTGTCTTTTGTTAATTAGGCTTTTTTGTATGCTATAAAGCAATTCTGAGGATATAATCTGGCGTTCTTTTTTCATATCTACTATTTTAAGTTCTTTAGCTGTTTTATTAAAAAATTTGTTTTTTAATGTCATCTTTTTTATCTGATTATTTTCCATGGCCATGTATGCTTCAAGTGATGGGGTTGCACTTCCCATCACAAATTTGGAATTAAAAACACCTTGTAAAAAAAATCCTATGTGTCTTGAATGAAATCTTGGAGTATTTTCAGATTTATATGTGTGTTCATGCTCTTCATCCATTATTATTAAACCTAAATTCTTAAATGGTAGCATTAATGCACTCTTAACTCCAATTATAATCAAGCTTTCTCCATTCTTTACTTTATTCCAGGTTAAAACTTTTTTTGAATTTGGTACTTTTGAGTTGTATTCGTAAATCTTATTTGTACTTAAATTCGATTTTATTCTTTTAATTATTTGATAACCCAAAGAGATTTCGGGGATTAAAAAAATTATTTGTTTTTCTTGTCCTAAATAGTACTCACATAATTTGATGAATATTTCTGTTTTTCCAGATCCAGGTATCCCGAATAGGTAAAATGTATTTTGTGTTTTTGATTCGATAATTTCTTGATAAATGTTATTTTGTTCTTCATTTAATTGAATGGGTATATTGGAACTTGGGTTTTTATTGTCGTTATTTTTTATTACTTTGCTTGAAGTTGAAATTTTAGGGAGTCCACAAAATAAAGCTTCTCCAAATCCAGAAAATGTTTTTCTACTAATCCAATTTGCAAGATTAATGTTGTGTTCTGTTATTAGTGCATTTTCATCAATGATCTTTAGTATATCTTTGATTTCAAATGTAAAATCTGTATTAAGCTCGTCTTTAGAATATCTTTTTATTATGATTCCAAGTGTTTCTCTTCCATTAAAGTTTGTTATTACTCTTATTCCTATTTCTAATTTGAAGTTGTGTTTGTAAAAAAAAAGCTTATTTACAGGGATGTTAAAGGCGACTTCGTAATAAAAGTTATTATTTAGAGTATTATCCATATTTTATTATGCCTTTTATTATTTTTAAGTCTTGCCAGATCTCTTTTTTTAACGTTGGATTTTTGACTTGATTCATGGGAAGATATGTGAATACTAATGGAATTCCTTTAAATCTGAGTTCAAAGCCTCTTACAATTTGAATTCTTAAGTTTTGATTTAAAAAAAATTCAACTTCTTCGCAGGAGAGAATTGCTTTAGGTTGTTTATTAATCTCTAATCTTAGCATATTAAAATTATCTATTATTTTGTAATTCAATATGTTAATACTTTTACACCATTTTTTTACTATTTCATTTGCACTTTTATTTAAGTATTTTTTATCTATATATACTATTAATAGGTCTTTCTTGTCATTTTTGTTTTTATTGCATTCTATTGATTTTGTTAATTTTGTCTTTTCTTGTGTATCTTTTTGTGTTTCCTGGTTTAATATTTTTATACTTCTAGATTTTATTATCTTGTTTTTGATTTTCTTAAGTTCTTCTTCTTTATGCCCATAAATATTACCCGATATATTATTTTTAAGCATTTTTAGAAGTGTCAATTTTTTAATGAATGTATTTTTATTCATAGTAAACCTTATCTAAAAATAAAGCTTTTGCAGGTGCTGTTGTTCTTGCAAATTTTCTGTTTTTTGAGTTTAAAATCTGCATAAAAGTATAAACAGGTTCATTTTTTATTTCGATGTCAAGCATTGTTCCTACTATTGATCTTACCATTTTCCATAAAAAAGAAGAGCCTGTTATTTCAAAGATAATAAACTTATTTTTTTTCTTAAATCTAGCAAAATAAATTTTTTTCAATTTTGGATTTGTTTGATCTCTTATGCATGAAAAGGTCGTAAAGTCATGTGTTCCAATTAACATTGCAGACATTTGATTTAATCTATTGATATTTAATTTTTTCTTTACATAATAAGCTTGATATGCTTCCCAAGGATAATGATTTTCGTTGTTGAGTATGTAGTAGCTATATTTCCTTCTCTTAGCATTAAATCTAGGTTGAAATTCATCTTTTGTGTATTTTAATTTTATTATCCTAATGTCATCATTTAATAGAGAATTTAGTGCTATTTTTAAATTTTTTGGGGCAATATTTATGTTTATAGAAAAAGATATTATTTGTCCTCTTGCATGAACTCCTTTGTCAGTTCTACCCGATGAATGAATTTTGATTTTTGTTTTGCTTATCTTCTCTAGAGCTTTCTCAATTTCTCCTTGTATTGTTGGGGTTTTAGGTTGGATTTGAAATCCATGATATCGAGACCCATCATATGCTACTTTTGCAAGTATTTTTTTCATTTATTTTAAAGTTTTTATTTCTTTTGAAATTTTAAAATAAACTTCTTTTATTTTGTCTAAAAGTATTGAGGGTTTTTCTTTTGATGATTTTCCCATTCCAGCTATTTTAGAGAGTATAGTTTTAATTTCAATGAGTTGATTGTATCTATATTCTTTATTTTCTTTATTACCATAAAAATATTCTAGTAATCCTGATAAATATAGAACACTGTCATATCCATAATTCTTATCGGTGTCAGGACCAAATATTGCCTCGTTAGAGATTGGTTCTGAATTATCTTGTTCTTTTTCAATTGTTAACTTATAAAGATAAGCTGCTTTGTAATAAAATATTTTTTGCAGATAGTTATAATTTTTATTTGGATTTTCTTTGTGAAGATCTTCAAAAATCCAAGCTGCCCTTATTGCACATTTTGCTTGATTTAGAGTCGGGTTGTGATTTTTATCAAGAAATTCATAGCACATCATAGCAAGTATATAACTGGCAGCTCCTTCTTTAAGACCTCGTGGTTTATTGAAGTCTAGATTATCTTCAAAAAGTGATTTTATTTCTTTTCGTTTTTGCTCACGGCTTATTAAAATTTGCTTCATTTGGGTACTAGCAAGTGTTATTGCATTAAATTCATTTGGAAAAGCAGCTAAGTAGCAATTAGGACATACTGTGATTGAATATATTCTAGGGTATATATTTCCATATTTTTCGTTTTTTACATATTCTCTTTTTAAATCAACTTTTAACTCTCCAGATATTAATCTGCTACTTCCTGTTAAGAGGTCTTCTTTTCTAAATTTATAGCTACATAAAGGACATTCAATTTCGTATTTTGTAAAATATGATATCTTTTTCATAAATTAATCTTCTGCTATTACAAATGCAATAGCGTACTCCCTTTCATGTGAGATGGTCAAATATAATTTTAAGTTCATTTGATCAACCAAACTTTCAATATCATTGTGTAATTGAAATACAACATTTCCAGTTGGTGATTTAACGACTTCAATATCTTTAAGAGAGTACTTTATTGTGTTTTCTAATAGAGGACTTAATGATTTAATTAGTGCTTCCTTCGCTGCAAATTTACCAGCTAGACTTTCTAAAATTCCTTTCCCTTTCATTTCTAAGTTTGCAATTTCTCTTTGTGTAAAAAATCTCTCTAATTTTTTTCTATTTTTTAAAAAACTATTAAGTCTGATGACTTGTATTATATCACATCCTATTGATTTCATAATTTTATTGTTCACTTGGAATTACCTCTAGTCTTATTGTTTTGGGCTCTTGTTCATAAACCTCTATGCCATGAGTATTGTTTTTAAATATTATATCTGCATTAACATTGTAAATTCCAGGGGTTTCAATATGACTTAAATCTAGATTAAAATTTATATTTTTGTTATCTATATGCATTTTAATTATTTTCTCTGATAGTCTGCTTCTTATTTTAATAAACATTTCGTTTTCTGGATTTAGGATATTATCTTTATTTTTTATTTCTAGTCCATTTTTGAGATTATTGAAAATCAAATTAGGATTTTTTATTGTTGTATGTGTATATTTTTTGCTTAGTGTAATAGTAACTATTACATGGCTTTTGTCAAGTGTTATTAGTGGATTTGGAGATACTACTTCAAGATGTTCTGATATAAATATGGTTCTTGTGTCAAATTCTTTTATTTCAGTTTTAATTGTATTAATTGTTTCTATTACTTTTTCGGGGCCATATATTGTTAGTTTTTCGGGTGAGATATTATACTTGGCAATAAAATATTCTCCTTTGTTTTCTCTTTCAAGTAATGTAAATTTAGGCTCAACTTTGACTAATTTTGAAGTTTTTTTATCAAGATTGAGTGAAATTGTGCTTTTTGAAAGGCTGTATTCAGCGATGGGAATAGAATTAAGGTTTTTGATTTTTATTGGAAGTTCATATTCTCCTGCTTCTTTTATGTTTGTAGCTTCAACGAATAATATTATACGGTCAAGGTCTAAGTATTTTAAGTTTTCTTTATTAATTTTTACTGTAAGTAGTATTTTTGTAAAATCAGGAATTTTCCCTAGTGTGATTTCATCTTTTAGTAAAATTTTGAATTCTTTCTCTATTGTAATCGACTCTATATTGTTCAAGTAAAATGTTGTAAACATAACAATAGCTATTAAAATAGAAATAGACTTATTTTGCCAGTCTTCAAAAAAAAATTTCGTTATGTTTTTAATTTTTTTGTTTATATTCATTCTATTAATGCAAGATTTAATTTTTTTCTAATTTCATTTAAGCTTAAATTATACTCTAGTTTTCCATTACTTGTGAGTGAAATAGATCCAGTTTCTTCAGAAGTTATTATTGTTATTGCATCTGAATTTTCAGAAATTCCAAGACCTGCCCTGTGTCTTGTTCCAAAAGTTTTGCTAATAGATTCAATATTAGATAGAGGCAGAAAAGATCCAGCATAAACGATTTTGTTATTACTGATAATGACAGCTCCATCGTGTAGAGGTGTTTCATAGTCAAAAATTGATATTAAGATTTCGTTAGATACAATGGAATCTAGCTTTATTCCTTTGTTTATTATTTGCTCTAACTGTATTTTTTTTTCAATACAGATTAAGCTACCAGATTTGTTCTCTGATAAGTGTTTGATTGCTTTTATTATCTCAGAAATAGTTTTAGTAGTTTCTTCTTTCCGGTTTGCAAGTTTAAAAGATAAGTTAAAGTTACCAATTTGCATTATTATCTTTTTTATTTCTTGATTAAATAGAATAAGCATTGCAATAGGAAGTATATTTGCTATGTAGTTTAAGAGCCAGTTTATAGTATGTAGGTTGAAATAATAGGAAATAATTCCAATAGATGCAATTATGATCATTCCTTTAAGTAAGTTTACAGAATAAGAATTGACCACATTTTTATATATATAATAAACTAAAATACTTATTAAACTTAGATCTAATATTCTAGAGAGAGCATCTTTTATTTGAATTATATTAACTATATCTATCATAAACATTTCTATTTAATTTGTTTTGTATTACTATATTGCATATATGCGCAGTTATATATATATTTTAATACAACTTAGTGTTAATTTAAATTAATTTTTGTTTATGAGTAAAAAAGAAAGAATAATAGCTTTAATATTTGATTTTGATGGTACTTTAATTTATGGAAATATGCAGCAGGTGCTTTTTGATGAGTACAGTGTTGATGCGAACTTGTTTTGGAATGAAGTTGAAAATTTATCTGTTGTTTATAACAAAAATAGTTATAATATTATTGCAAATGAAATGATATATTTGTCTCATTTTTTAACATATGTTAAAGAAGGTATTTTAAAAGGTTTAAATAATAAAGTATTATTTAATTTGGGTTCAAAATTGAAATTTTTTGAAGGTGTGATTGAATTATTTGAAGAAATAGATGCAATCAATAAAGATATAAAGGAATCAGGTGTTACGGTAAATATTTATATTGTTTCAAGTGGATTTAGACAGATGATTTTGGGAAGTAAAGTTGCTCCTTATATTACTAAAGTATGGGCTTGCGAATTTATAGATGCATATCTTATGCCTTTTTATGAGAACTTAGAGAGTAAATTTTCAGAAAATAGTGTTTTAAGCAGTGTATGTTATTTTGTAGATCATACAATAAAAACACGTGTAATTTTTGAGTTGAATAAAGGGTCTTATGATAAGATTAATAAGAGAATTCCAAAGAGTAGAAGAGAAATTCCTTTTGAAAATATGTTTTATATTGCAGATGGGTTTAATGATATTCCAGCTTTTGAAATATTAAATAATAATTTAGATCATTATAAGAATACATTAATAGTTTATTATGAGAATGATAAGGAAGCTAAAAGGTTACTTAAAGAAAAAAGGGTTGGCGATGTAGCTGAAGCTAATTACAGTAAAGGAACTAAATTATATAATTGGATAATGGAAAAAATTCATTTAAATATATAAATTAGTTTCAAACTTTTTATGAATATGTGAAAACAATATTTGTGTATTTTTAATGCTGTGTAATCATTTAAGTGTTAAAGGGAGGTAAGATGGCTTTAGATTTAGAACCAACGGATAAGTTGAAATTTTTTAAAATTCAGTCTATTTTTTATGCTATAGTATTGGTGGTAATTTTAATTAGTGCCTTAAAGATAGCACAGACGGTTTTTAAGCCTTTAGCTATTGCGGTAGTTCTTGGATTTTTGGTATATCCTATTTATACTTTTCTTAAAAGGTTGCTAATTCCAAGAGTTTTGGTAGTGCTTGTGATTTTCTTTTTCCTCTTTTTATTTTCTTATTTAGTTTTTAATTTTGTTTACTATAGTATTACTATTTTGATAAAGCAATTACCTTATTATCAAAAGCAGTTAATTTTTATTATAAGAGATATTTTAGATAAATATAGAATAGATAGTGCTATTATTGGCAATATAGATTTTTCTGGATATGTTTATCCTTTTTTAACTAGAATATCTAATGAAATTATTGGTTTTGCAAGTAGTTTAGTGGTATTGTTTTTATTGTTATATTTTTTGCTATCGGAGATACATATTTTTGATATAAAGGTTAGGAAGGCTTTTGGACATTCCACTTCGGAGAGATTTGTAGAGGCTTTGGGTACAATAAATAATCAAATTAGTAAATACTTAGTAATAAAGGTTTTTGTTAGTTGTTTAACAGGTTTGCTAGTATTTATAGGGTTAACTTCGTTTGGACAGGATTTTCCTCTTGTGTGGGCAGTACTTACATTTGTTTTTAATTTTATTCCAAGCATAGGGTCGATTTTGGCTGTGTTTTTTATTGTAATAGCTGCTTTGGTACAATTTTATCCTAATTTAAATTTGGTGCTTTATATCTTCATATATAATATTTCTGTACAAGTATTGATTGGAAATATTCTTGAGCCAAAAATGCAGGGACATCGGCTTGATATTTCTCCTTTTTTACTGCTTTGTTTTCTTTTCTTTTGGGGTTGGCTTTGGGGTATTGTAGGGCTTTTAATAGCTTATCCTTTTACAGTAATTATAAAAGTGATAGTGGACAATATAGCTTATTTAAAGCCTTTCTCTGTGTTTTTGAGTGGTTCAAAGATGTTAAGCGATATTAATGATAAATTGAGTAGTAGGGAGAATTAAGTTTGCAGAAGAAAGTTATGCTTACAGGGGACAGGCCTACCGGCTCTCTTCATTTGGGGCATTATGTTGGTTCTATTGTAAATAGATTAAAATATCAAGAGGAATATGAAACTTATGTTATTATAGCTGACTTGCATACTCTTACTACAAGGCCAGATTTAAATAGTATTAATGAAATATCTTCTAATGTTAGGGAAATGGTTTTGGATTACCTTGCTTGTGGAATTAATCCAGAGAAGGCTCATATATATTTACAATCAGCCATACCAGAACTTTTAGAACTAAATTTAATACTTTCAATGATTGTTATGGTTAATCGTTTACAAAGGATTCCTAGTATAAAGGATATGAGTGTTGCTGCTGGGTTTACAGAGGTTCCTTATGGACTTTTAGGATATCCGATACTTATGAGTGCAGATATTTTAATGGCTAAGGCTAATTTGGTTCCAGTCGGACGTGATAATGAGGCTCATATTGAGCTTGCAAGAGAGCTTGCTAGAAAGTTCAATTCTCTTTATGGAGAAAACTTTTTTCCAATTCCTGAAGCTATTTTTACAGATACTCAATCTCTTGTGGGAATTTATGGCAAAAATAAGATGAGTAAGAGTCTTGGCAATGCAATATTTTTAAGTGATGATGAGAATTTGTTGCGTAAAAAGGTTATGTCTATGTTTACAGATCCAAAAAGAGTGAGAGCGGATATACCGGGAGAAGTTGAGGGTAATCCTGTTTTTATTTATCATGACTTTTTTAATGATAATGTTGATGAGCTTTATGAACTTAAAACTAGATATAAAAAAGGTACGATTGGCGATGTTGAGGTTAAGGAAAGGCTTTTTGAGGTTTTAAATAAATTTTTAATACCAATTAGAGAGAAAAGAGAATTTTTTAAAGCTAAAAAAAATTATGTCGATGAGATAATTTTTGAAGGTACAAATAAAACTAGGAAAGTTGCAATAGAGGTTGTAAGGGGTGCTAAAAAAATAATGGGTCTTTCGAAAACTTGGAATAGTGTGAGGAGAAATGTAGAAAAATCTTTAAAAGATGTTTTAAATGTGTAGTCATTTATGTTAATGAGTATGCGTTTTGAATTAGCTCTTTATTAAATTCTAAAAGATCTAGCAGTTTTTCTTGTTTTTCAGATTTAATTTCACTGAGTACTCTGAATATTGGTTCTGTTTTTGAACCTCTCATCCATAAGGTTGCAATTATTTCGTTTTTTGCATTTTTAAGTAAGACTTTAAGTCCTCCTGAAGAATCTCCAGTTCGGGTTTTGCTTTGTTTAATGCCTTCATAGTTGATTATTTCAAAATTGTCTATTAATAATTCTGAAATAAGTTTGTTATTGCTTTTCATTTCTTTTTCTAGTAATTTTTCATAATGTGTTTTTAGTATTTCTTGATTTTCTACCTTGAGTTTTAGTATAGCCTTTTCAGATGAAGTTTCTACATTACTGTAGAAATTTATTGTCTTCAATATATCACCTAGATTATAATTTTCTTTATATTCATTGTTAGATAAATTGCACCATGTTTTGTAAAGTTCTTTTATTCTTAGCAATTTAATTATACTAAAGACTGTCGCTAGAGGGTCTCGTACTTTTGAGGGATATGTAATATTCCCGCCATTTGATCCTTCTCCTAGAATTTTTACTATCAGTCCTTTCCCTCTTAAGATATCTGCCATTTCCGTTAAATTTGCTTCACCAACTTCAACTCTGTAAACTTTTGCATTAAATAGAGTTGCTATTTTTTCAATATTTAATGAAGTTGCATCATTAACCACAACTGCTAAATTGGTTTTAATCCCAATATGATAAAGATAACTAAGCTCTGAGAGTACTGATAGTGCAAATATTTTTTGTGCTTCAATGATTTTTGATTTTCCCTTTATTTCATCAATGAACACTAAATTTCCTCTATCTCCATCACAATCAGGAACATAGCCTAGTTGGAAAGAACTGTCTTCTTTAAATTTTTCCTCTAATATTCGCTCACACATATATAAAGATTTACCTTCAGGAATCATTCCATGTTTAAAAACTCCTAATTGGGTGTTATGAAGTTCTAATTTTAGTCCAAAGGATTCGATGATTTTTCTATCTATTGAATTGATACGAGAGCTACCATTCATTTCTCCTATTATTCCTATAGGATTTTTTTTGATATTTTCTTTTAAGTTTTCAATATTCTTTTTATTGTTTATATCTGAATATATTATTTCATGCATTAATGACTTATATGCATTATAAGATTTTGCCTTATTTTGAGTCTTGTTTTGAATAATTATTTCATATAGTTTTAAGTTAGTTTCATTTGTGTTGAAATTTCTTAAGTTTTCTATTAATTTTTTTATCAAGATTTCGTTTTCAATATTTGATTTGATTTTGTGTATTATTTTATTTATTTCTTTTGAATTTAACACACCGCCATCGTCTAGGCCAATTTTAAGTCCGTTATATCCTTTGGGATTATGGCTAGCGGAAATGTATATGAATCCTTTTGAATTTTTACTATTCTTTGTATAAGCTAAAATTTCTGGTATTGGGAGTATGCCAAAAAATTTGACATTATTGTTGTTTGATATTAATGTCTTGATTATTATTTCAGAGATTATACTTCCAGTTGCCCTTGAGTCTAGTCCTATATTGATGTATTCTTTTGCTTTATTTTTTAAATAATTTGCTATTGTAAAGGTTATTGTTGCAATTAATATCTTATCATCATCATTGATTTCACAATCTGTTGAATTTTCATCTTTTGATTTTGCAAATATTTTCCTAAATCCTGAAGGGGAGAGTATCATTTCATCAATAGCATTCTTTAGATTTATCATGTTTAGTATATATTGTTTTAGCATGTTGTCCTCTTAAAGTGATATATTTTAGTATTGAACTTAAATATTATAATAACATATCATGAGATAAGACATATTAGTATATTATAATTGTGCTATAAGATAGATATAATTATTGTTTATTTTGGATTTAGATGAGGATTCTTTAAACTTGTGTATGTTTGAAATGATAGATAAAGATTTTTCTAGAAGAATGCTTGATGAGCTTAATAGTCATAGGCTTGAACTTTTAAATGTCTCTATTAAGAGTTTTCCGGATAAAAGACACAAAAGTATTTTTAATCTTTCTGGTGATATTATTAAATTAAAGTTTGAAAAGCGACTTGTTGAGAATAATTTGAAAAAATATATTGATAATTTTTCAGAATTTTTAAGAGTAGAAGAAGATAATTTTTATATTTTTACTGGAGATGAATTAGAAAGGTTGGGGTTAGCTTTATATCCTTATCTTTCGTTTGGAATTTTGAACGGAGGATCTGCAACTAGTTATGTTGATATTTTGAAAAATAGTGATTTTAATGAGGAATTGTATCTTTTATATGAGAGTAAAATACTTGAAGCTAAGGAAGCTTTTAAAGATTTACCAAAAGGGATAACACCTGCATATATTAATAAGAATGGTAGTTATGGATTTTCATTCTTAGCATTGAAAATTAGACATCTTTTGATGCTTTCTAAAAGATATATGGATATTTACGGAGTAAGTGAAAAGCCTTCAATGTTTCAGATGACTAGTTTTAAAACAGATACATTCATTTCTAAATTTTTGGATGATATTTTTGATGAAGATTTGATTAAGAATTGCAATTATTACAATTTTAAAAAAGAAGATATTCTTACAGCTATTCAACCTTTAGTTTATTGTTATAGAAAATTGGATAATGGTCAATATGTTTATTTTGATTATGAAAAGGATGGCGAAAAAACTATATTAGCTTTACCTGCTGGACACGGTCAAAATTTTAGGGTTTTAAGAGATATTTATTTTAAACTTTATGAGTCTGGGAAAAGATTTGTATATATTGGTAATATTGATAATATTGGTTTTACTGTTAATTTAAAGGCTCTTGCCATAATGGCTATAACAAACAGTTCTTCTGGCTTTGAATTTAGTGATAAAACAGCACTAGATACAAAAGGAGGAATTTTGATTGTAGATAAGGATGATGATTTAACATGTGTTGATATTGGCGGGGCTATTTCTAAAGAGGATGTTCGAAAAGCTGAATATAGAGGAGAGAAAATACTGTTTAATTGTGCTACTGGTCTTTTTAATTTAGAATATTTGGTCAATAATATTGATAAAATAATAGAAGAGATGCCTAGTAGAATTATTGAGCAAAATAAAGAGGTGGGTAAGTATATTGCGATTGAACAAATAACTTGGGAAATAGTAAAGTTAGTGGATAATCCCTTAATTTTTGAAGTTAGTAGAGGAAATAGGTTTCTTCCTGCAAAGTTATTTATTGATATGCTTATTGCCAGTGGTTACTTAAAAGAGAAGCTTTCATTTAATATTTCTTATATTGCTGATTACTTAAATAATTCTCTTAATAATTTATTGAAGAATGATTATGGTTTGGTTTTTAGAGATGGTAAATGGAATATTTAAGTTTTTATTGATAGAGATCTTATTTTCTTTGAATTTGTATTTATTGGGAAATGTTCCTGAGATAGATTATGATTACTTCGAGCAGGATAAATCTGACCTTGTAAGTATTGAGAAATTTTTGGGAAAAGTTGATTTTAAGGATAATTTAAAGGAGAGACGTTTGTTTATTGGCATTAGGAATGTTGCAGAACCTAATGCTGTTCAAAGACTTAGTAGAGATGAGCTTGAAAAAATAAAAGAGATTAATCCAATAGGGGTGATTTTATTTAGAGAAAATTTCAAAGAGGCTGATCAAACCAAAGAGTTGATTGACTCATTAAAGCAATATCTTGGCTCTGATATTTTTATTGCTGTTGATGAGGAAGGGGGATTGGTTAATAGAGTTAGTGAAAATAAAAAATTGGGTGTTTATAATTTTCCTTCTATGGAATCTGTTGGTGGAACAAATGATGTGCATCTGGCTTATAAAATTGGTGAAATACTTGGAAAACAACTTAGACGACTTGGAATTAATGTCAACATGGCACCAGTAGCTGATGTAAAATTTGCTCCTGTTAGTCCTTTAGTGAACAGGACTTTTGGACATTTAGTTTACAATGTTGGGCTTATGGTAGAGTCATTTGTAGAGGCAATACAGAGGCAAGGTGTTTCTGCAGTGGTTAAACATTTTCCCGGACTTGGAGGGACTAAAGTGGATACTCATAAGGAAATAGCTTTTTTGCCTTATAGTAAAAATTTTTTAATGGGAAACAATTTTGTGCCATTTATTTTTGGTAGAGAAGCAAAATTTATTATGATTGGTCATGTTTTAGCGTCTAAGATTTCTAAAGATATAACTAGTATGTCAAAGGATATTGTGGATATTATAAGATATAATTTAAATATTGATAGTATGATAATAACGGATGCGTATGATATGGGAGCAATTGTGAATAATTTTAGAATAAAAGATGCAATTAAAAAATCTTTAAGCTCGGGTATTGATATTGTGCTTATTCCAGAGGGATATCAGAAACTTAATAAAAATATAAAATAGCTTCCATAAATAAATGATATGTCAAGTCCTGGGATTGTATGTGAGTTATTTGTAGATAAATCTAAAGACAAGTGGAAGGTAAGAATAAAGAAAGTAAGTAGGAAGGGAAAAGTAAAAAAATAAATAAAAAGCCATGTGAAATAAAATTTCTCAAGACTTTTTATAAATGGTTAAAGGTTAAAGATAAATAATATTTTACCGCAAAATCAAAAAAAAACAATAAAAATCACTGAGAAGAAAAGAAATAATAAAAAGGGCATACAATTGTATTAATTCTTATTTGATATATATTATAATAATGTACACAAAATAAAGAGAGAAAAAAATAACTTAGGTTTGAGGTGATAAAGATGAGAGGAATTAAACAAACAAATAAGGGAATCTTTCCTATGATACTGTGTTGTGAGAAGTGTTGTGAGAATATAGTATCTGAGAGGAAGGAAACTTTTTTTGGGAATGCAGAGTATGAGGCAAATTACAAGGCTAGGGTTAATGGGTATGTTATTGACTTTTTCAGAATACCTAGAAGCTTAAAGAATAAGTATGAAGTTAATATTAAATCATTAAGCAATCCAGACCTTCCGTTTGGGAATATAGCAATGAATTGCATAAATATATTTAAGCTTATAGTGGACATTGTGAATATGCAGACAGGGGAAGAGTATGATTATGATAAATTTATAACAGAGATGGAAACAGATAAGATGCTTTATTACGGAGCAAAGGTAGTCTCAGCGCTAACAAGACATTTTGATGAGCTTAGTGGAAATAATCATAATGAGGGATATTATGAGTGGGAGAAGGGATGGGTAGATAGGAAGTGGATTGATTATGAACCCAGTGAGCTAGAGATTAAAGAAATGCAGGAATCAAATAGAAAACTTGACTCAAAAATGTGTATGGGAGCAAGGGAAGAGCTCAATAAGTCAGGTATAAGTAAGGGAGAGCTTAGACTCTTAAGAGCAATAGAGAAAGCAAGTAAGTAAGTGACATAATAAAATTGATTAAAAATATTTACAAAATTAAAAAAATAAAATAATATTATAAGTAGATATAAGAAGATAGAAAGCATTCTATCAATAGTCCCCAACACTCCTATTAATCCTCTCCAAAACAAGATATAGGAGTAGGGACTTTTTTTATAAGCTCTTATATCTTAATAAAGGTATATCAAATAAAAGAGAATGACAATAAATCTTGTGTTAATATAATCCTATTGAAATATCATGCCAAGGATAGGAATAATGACTTCTTGTAAGCATTACAGAAAGCCTGTTGACTTCATATTTACTAAAATAAATGCTGGGGAAATCATAAGTATTAGAATTTAGGAATAAGACACCATCAGAGTAGTAAAGATTAGCGTATGATATTATACCTGTAGGTGTATTCAGTTGAACTTGAGTAACTAATTTGCGGACTCCAAATAGATTAAATTGTATATCAGAAATAATTGATCGTAGAGATTCAATAGATGATGTTGGTATAGAGAAAGAATGCCCTGAGTGTAGAAAAAATTGAAGCTTGATGTCGCCTCTTAAATAAATCTCTTTAATACCCTCTCTGGAACTTACAAGATGGGTGAAATGTCTAGGAGCTACAAACTTAAGGGTATAAGGAATACCGTGTCTTTTATAAAAGGAAAACCTGTTGTTAAAACTAAATTCTTTAAGCATAACAGTACCCTTTCCTAATGTTATGATTTCAGCTAAGCTTATATCATCAAAATTGGATATAGAATACCTTCTAACTTCTCCTGGTACATAACAAGCATTGAAGAGGGTGAAAAATAAAAGAATATATAAAATTTTAAACAGGGGGTCTTGTCTCACAAACTGCTCCTAAGGATAAAATATTTATAGTTTAAATAACTTGTAATAATATTGTAACACATTTAAGTCTTTCTGTTTGTATAACTTACGCTCAACAAAGATTTGTATCTTAAGGGGAAATAGAATTACCTGTTTTATAGAATTAAGAACAGAAAGGATATAATAGAAAAATAATTTAGAAAAAACTGGAAATAATCAGATTATTGAACTAATAATTTAATTATTAAATATTCTCCTTTTTTAAAATTAAAAGAATTTATTATCAATATTTACTTCATACCATACATTCTTTTAAATAATCCCCTTCCCCAAGGGGTTTTCTTTTTTTTGGGGGGAATAGGGAATTTAGAATATCTATATATGCAGGTATAGAAGATAAATAACTAATAATATTTTTAAAGTGAATGACGTTATTTTTAGGTTTAAAAGGAGGTTGGGTATAAAAGCATAAAGATTAATAAAGTACCCAATTAGTTGATTGAAAAAGGACTGTATTGCATATAATACTATTTATTGAATAACTATTAGATTTAACCTAAGGTCTCATACGAGGGAAACTTTGTTATATCAATAGGGTTACTCTTGTTAAGATTTAAGTTTAAATATCCTCCCTATAATGATTTAAAAAGTATTTTTGTTTAGCATAATGCTATTTTTTATGTTTAAGTATTTAATATGTAAAAAATAGCTTCTTTTGCTTATAAATTAATTTATCAAACAGCGCCTTAAGGTAATTTTATTCACTAGGACAAGATACAAGCTTGGTTTTTAGTTATTATTTAAAGTTATTCAATAAATATTTTTAAATAACTTTAAATTTGAGTATTACTGTAAACTAATAATTAAAATATATAAAATTTATTGTAATCCAATAAGGTAAATTGAAATTTGACTTTTATTATTTTTAAAATTAAGGTATGAACTATTTGAGTTAAAGAGATATATTTCTCTTCTTAGCCCTTTATTATGGCATTTTACCTTTAATTATCAATTATTTCTACTTTGAAGTTAAATTCTTCCAAAAACTTTTGAATCTCATTTTTACTGAAACTAACAATTGTATAGCTATTAGCGGTATAAACTTTAAACTCAGCTATTTTATTGTATTTATTTTTTATTTTAATAAATTTTAAAAATTCTTCTTCTGGAATGATAAATTTAGAAATTTCTGTTACAATGTCTCTTTTTTCTATTACTGTTTTTGATTCATATGGGAAATAAGGATTATAAGATTCATCGTATTTTATGATATTTTCAGTGTTTTCAGATATTAATTTTCCTATAGCTTCAAAGTGTGTATCTGTGATTATTTTGTAAGCTTGTACTTTCCCTGAGTGTCTAGTTTGAGCTTTAACTAAAATTGAATATTCTTTCTCTCCTTTAGGCTTGTTATACCTTATTGAGATTAAGGATTTAATTATACCATCTGCTGAATATTTTGTCTCTAAATAATATTTAGAGCTTAGTACTTGAGCAAATTTGTCGTATTCTATTTGATAAGTTTGACAGGACACCATAAGAAGAATGAAACTAGAAAAAATTTTATTGATGCTTGATTTATAATTCCACATATGTTCTCAATATTTTCTCTTGCTACCTTGTTCTTATTATACAATAAAATAGATACTATATCAATTTGATTTGCAAAACTAAACAATGAGATTTATTATATACTAAAAAACAATAAAAT